>DASRZI010000246.1:0-10515 GCA_035686605.1 Candidatus Zixiibacteriota bacterium | reverse complement strand
TAACCCGTCTGTTCCAGGTACTCCTAGGACAAGCCAAAAACAAAAGCGTGAAGTCATACCGTATAGATACAATTGGTTGACATAACGAAGCAAAGATCCATCAATGGAACGATCGATTTGTAAAGATGTATTGAAATCTCTAACCAAGGTGTGCTAACTCACCAGAGTGTGTTGACTCCCATTTGCCATGTTCTACATTTTCCACGGAGATGACGAACACACAAAGAAAGAATTTCTGAACCAGCTTCAGGAGAAGTTGGGCGATAGGTCCCTCACCGAACTCAATACAACTCGTTTTGATGGTGCTTCGCTTACGTTTTCTCAGCTCCGGCATGCCTGTGATTCCGTGCCTTTCCTATCGGATAGAAGATTGGTTATCGTCGACGACCTGTTTGCTCGCGAGCCGGAGTTCATGGAAAGCCTCCTGGAGTATGTCCCTGAGCTTCCCGAGACAACGAGATTGGTCTTCCAGGAATCGCGCATATTGCCAGATTCCAATCCTATAGTCCGCTTGGCGAAGCAATCAGATGAAGGTTATGTAAAGTCGTTCAAGAGATTGGAAGGTCGGGAGATTTCACTTTGGATTCAGACCAGTGTGCATGATCGCAATGGTCGTATTTCCCCGAGAGCCTCTCATTTGTTAGCCTTAAACGTCGGCAACGACCTAGCCACATTGGACAATGAGATTGAAAAGCTGGTTCTGTTCAAGGGTGAAGAGTTGATTGATGTTGACGACGTATCCCTGCTCTGCCCGTATGTAGCAGAGGCCAGCATTTTCGAACTGGTGGATGCCCTTGGAAGTAGACACCGGAGGAGTGCAGCCGAGCTGCTGCAAAGCAAACTCGCTGACGGGACCGAGCCTGCCTATCTGTTCGCCATGATCATACGCCAGTATCGCCTGCTCATACAGGTTAAGGAATTAGCAGAGGCAGGGAATAAACCACCGGATATCTCTCGAATCCTGAATATTCATGGCTTCGTGTCTGGAAAATTGTTTCAACAATCCCAAAACTATGACCTCGCTCAACTCGAGCAGATTTACGCCCATTTGCTCGAAGTGGATGTCGGTGTAAAAACCGGTAGAACGGAGATGACAACCGCTCTTCACCTTCTCGTCGCAGGTGTAGTGACTTAGATCAACTTCTAGCGTTATCAGCAATCGTGGTAGAGAGCAGTAGATTAGGGTGCGACGGCGGTGCAGACACCTCTTGTTTCGCCTGGGGCCTACTATTTGTTTTGATTGCTCCGATTAGCCATATCAGGATCATTTAGGAGAGTAAAAATGAGTAAGATAGTAGTAGAAATCGTTTGTATCCTCGACAGATCGGGCTCTATGAGTCGGCTAGTTGAGGAAACCATCTCTGGTTATAACAAATTCATCAAGGAACAGCAGCAGATCGGCCCCGGTCGCGTGACCCTGGTATTATTTGATGACCAATACGAGATGGTCTATGAGGATATGGCGCTGTCTAGTGTTTCAGATTTGACCACAGAGGTCTATTACACCAGGGGAATGACCCGTCTGCACGATGCAGTCGGCAAAACCATTGCCTCTGTCAAGGAACGGCACCTGAAAGACACACCCGAAAAAACCCTGTTCCTGATCATTACCGATGGCATCGAAAACGACAGCAGGGAATACACCACAGAGGGCATGATAAAGACAATGGTCAAGGAATGTATCAGTGACCTTGGGTGGGAATTCTTCTACCTTGGCGCAAATGTTGATGCGTTCCATGAGGCAGGCTCTATGGGAATCCCACAAGCCTATGCCGCTAATTACCGTTCAACGGCATCCGGTACGGAAAACATGTACGCAGCTACATCGCAAGCGGTTTCAATGTTGAGACGTCGATCTAGCGGGGCGGTTGGAGGATCTGGTGGAACCACTATGTCTGATTTATTGGATTCTGCAACTGCCGAGGATGACGACGAAGACTAATACTCAGTAGTAGTTGGGAGCGCGAAAAATGGGGGAACTACATAGGTTATTGGCGGCAAAATAAGATGTGAAAGCGCCAGCCCAAGCCGCGCCTGCGCATGCATTTGATGCGAGCACCTAATGCAAGCTTCTGACGCGTTCAAGAAAGGTTAAACCACATTCCTAGGGCAAATCATACGGTATCGCCCATTGGACGAAGAGGGCCAGCATTTCCCTGACGTGATTTAGCCTGTAGCGACGACCGTCAAGGAATCCTTGGACTCCATTAGTAAGAAATATGGGCGGTGGATTGACCTATAAACACAAAAAGAATGCACCGATCAAAATGCAGTGGCACTCCTTGAGTTTAACCCCGACAACCTTGATAAAAGGTTGCCCGCTGTAGCCTTGCTTAACTTGGAAAGTAAACTAGCCGGGCTGGGAGCAATCTACCCTACGATCCAGGAGTAGTTTTCCAGAGAGGCCAAAAAGGGAAAAGACCTGATCTAAAGGGCTACCCGAGCGCGACTCCTCATAATACGTTCCCCCCAATAGGAGATTCGGGCTATTAATGTCCGAATCTTCGGTCCTCTTCCTCCTATTATGTAGACACATAACAAATTAATAAGAGCGGATAATTCTTTTGACTTATCCGCGAACACTCGAATATCTGGCGAGTGGTTGACGAAGAGTCACTTATATCTTCCAAGTAATTATCTTTTTTTGATTCGGTCAATCGCGCCAGGGAGGAAAAATTATGGCTAACCTTACGCTGGCGTGGAATGGCGACTTGTCAGACCAAACCAAAAAACTCACGGAGCATACTTACGCAATCATCGGTCGTCAGGATGGGTGCGATATTACGCTCACAGATCCCCATGTTTCTCGTCGACATGCCGTTATCTTCTATGATGGTGGTACTTTCAGGCTCCACAATTTGAGCCAGACCAATCCCATCGTTCTAAATGAGCAATGGGTGTTGTCATTTGGACACAATATCCCCATTCATATTGGTGACGGGTTTCAGGTTGGCAGCATCAAGGTCCAGGTTACGGACTATCAGCAATCTGCCGATGTCCAGACCTGGCAGCCCTGGTAAGAAAGATCGAGCCTAGACTGGAGAACCCCATCTCCGGTCTAGGCCTCTTTCTGCCAGAAAACAGTTGCCTTTCTAAAAACCTGAAGTCTCTGGTCGCTGGTACGAAACCAATTTCTGCGCAAGCTGAAGTTCAACGGGGAGCCTGTACAGCCTCAAGTGATAGCGCCAGGCGCTTAGCACTCGAAGAAAAACCCTCCGGTTTTTAGTCAATCTCCCATTCGTAGATGTCGGGTAGTAGGCGTTGACAACACGTTCGAAATCATGAATTTGGTTTCGAAGCTTAGAGTTGATCCATGGTATATTTCCACTTCTCCGCTGGGAGAAGTTGAGCCACTCCGGACTCACCCACTCTTCTAGCGAATTCGGAAAAGCAAACCCTTCTGCTTTTGCTTCGTCGTATAGTTCACCGGCTAGAGGTACAGGAGTGTAAAGATACATGATTATCTCGGCATCTGGATTTACTTTTTTCACCTGTCGAATGAGTTCTATCGTCTTTCGTGAATCTTCTTCTGGATCTGGTGGATTACCCAATACAAAAGAGAACTCGGGCACGATATTCCATGAACGCATGAACCGTGCCATCTCCAAGGTATTCTCCACGCTCATTTTTCCACCCTTGTCCATCCGCTTAAGGGTTTCGTTCGAGCCCGATTCAGCTCCCATGAATACCATTCGCAAACCCGAATCACGCATTTTCCTCCACGTGTCCTGGGAATACATTTGAAGGGTATCAATGCGACCCTCCCCCCACCAGGCCATATCCAGATCCATAATGCGCTCGGCAAACTCCGCTACGCGAGCCTGGCTGGTGAAAAAATTGTTGTCATTGAATTCCACCGCGTTTACCCCCCAACGATTGTGATATGTGACCATATTGCGGGCGACCGTCTTTGCACTCTGCGGGATCCACCTGCCGTTAACCATATTCACCACGGCGCAAAAATTGCAGAAGAAGGGGCAGCCATAGGAGGAATGGTAGCCTAGCGTTCGGGTACCCAGGAAGGTATTCCTGAGGTACTTAGCGACCGGAATATGGTCAAAATTCCACGGGGGCAGTTCTTCGGGATTGGGGATCGGGGCTAATGGATTTGTAACTGGTTTTCCGGCAGGATTCCTATGAGCCAGACCTGGGATGGCTGCCAGGTCTTCCTCACCGCTGTCCAGCTGGTCCAGGTATGCTAGCAATACCAGCTCTCCATGCCCGCGAATGACAATATCGACGAACGAGGAGCGAAGGCAGCTTTCCCAATGTTGGGTTGGAAAGTAACCACCCCAGATAACTATCAGCCGGGGGTATATTTCTTTGAGTTCTCGACAAATTGGTACCGCTCGTTCCAGCTGAGGTCCGGGCATGACCGTGACTCCAAGGATCGGTCGATCAGGAACCTGGTCGATGGCTGCCCTTAGGGCCGAATACGGGTTCTTCTCAAGATTGCCATCGACGATGACGTACCGATGTTTGCCCTCCAGGACAGCTCCAACTGCGAGCAGCGACATGGGTAATACCGGCTTCGCGCTGGCTGACGATTGGGGATTGAACAAAATGATGCTTGACATGGTCGCTAATTTGATATTGGGTGACAGTTCATTTGATTATGTAAACACTTGTTGCGAGTTAACTATCAGTTCATTACCGGTTAGATGTCACTTCATAGACAGTCAGGACTTCGTTTATCAGGTCGGTCTCTTCAGCAACAGAGATATTGAAGCCCTCGGCATGAAGGAGGGCAAGAAGCGCCTCGCCTTCGCCATCGGTTGAGAGGATGATCAAGGCACAGCCGCCAGGAACAAGGGCTGAACGTAATTCACTGGCAAATCTTTCGAATATATCTTCTCCGCGCCAAGCGCGATCCAGTTCATCTACGGGTTTTCCGATGTAGAAAGGAGGATTGAAGAGAATAAGATCAAATTGGCGACCTTGCACGGGCTCAAAGAGGTCGCCTTGTAGGAGTGTGATGCGTTCTTCAAGATCGTTAAGGATTGTGTTGATCCGGGCGCATCGAACGGCCGACGGGTTAAGATCGACTGCTGTGACAAAAGCGGAATGCCTGGCGGCGAAAATCGCCCCGATTCCAGATCCTGTTCCAAGATCGAGGACGGTAGAATCTGGACTAATATCGTAGCTATCGATAAATCGAGCCAGCTGTTCGCCGCTGCGCAGCAACACAGGATTAAATACTGCGGGCAAAATGATAAGGGGTAGTCCGTCGATCTCCTCAAGGACCAGTTTGCCATATCTGCGAGTCAACAGACGGTATCTCAGAGTTAACCAGAACCGCATCAGCGACGCAGCAATCCGCCGGCCTAGATTTGGTTTTTTTCGGTCCTTGGTCTGAGAGTGTGTCATCATGTTTCCGAGCTTCTCTCATTCCGTTCCAGGATCAGGATAAAATGGTCCCCCAATCCAAAGGAGATTCCATCAATCATTCTCTCGAATTTTTCAAGAAAGCTGAAGATTCGAGGCCACCGTTCAACCAAATGAGCCAGGTTCGTAGGGGGCAGCAGAAATCCCAGGCTCGCAGTTGATAGCGGCCTAAACCAGGGCTGAAAATCCTTTTTAAGCCTGCCTGGCGATGGATACCAGATGGGGATTTCGCTGTTTCCAACAACGGCATGGGTCTTCGGGCTAAAACGCCGAAAGGCAGTCCTTGGTTTGGCATGCAATAAGTTCCAGAGTATCTCCCATGGACAGAATGGTCCCATGGGTACCAGCACAACTTTGCCGCCGGGCCGTATTAGGACAGCCAGCGCGCTGGCAAGTGCACTCCAGGAATCAATCACATTTAGACCACCGAAATTACTGAATGCCCCGTCAAAGAGCACTGGCCTCGAGGCGTCTTCAATAGGCGAGCCAATTACCTGAGATTGAGATCTCTGGGCTGCCATCTGCTCTAGGACGGTCCGGGGTTTGTCCATCATTTCTTCCAATGAAAACTGTCTGACAACAATATCTCCCGAATGTTGGTGTTGATGTGACTTATCGGAGGCCAGCTTCACCATCTCAGACGAGCCATCCATAGCAGTAACGTGGATGCCTTGTTGGGCGAGCCATAGTGCATCTTCACCTGTTCCGCAGGCCAGATCTAGCACATGAAAACCGTCTTGGAAATGTTCCTCAAAACTATCCCAGACTCGTTTACGCAGCATACGGCCGAGCAAGGTGGTTGTAAAAGTGCTGTCATAGCTAGCCGCGACCTGGTCGAAGGCAGCCGGATTGCCGGTCTTTATCTGATCCATCTTGTTTAACGAGAACTACTGGATGTGACTCTATCTGACGACATTTTCGAGATCTCAATTCTCCGTCCGAGGCCCTTCTCTGTCATTTTGAGTCATACGCATGCCGAAACGACCTCGATTGGCGTTGACAAGCATCTTGACCTTTTTCAAGTAATTGCTTGCACCGGAAAGCCGGGCCTTATGCAGGTTCACTTCATTCACCATCCAGCGCGTTGCATGGTTGTAATAGGCGGGGGAGTGGCGACCTGCCACAAGCAGATCTCTGTCAGTACGTTCTTCCCAAGCCTGGTTGGTAAATATCCTATCTTCCACAGACTCGTAGTACTTTGTGCCCTTAATAGGGTAAGCGACGGTGGTTAAGAAATGGTCAGGATTGGCCCTCTTTAAATGGTCGATCGTGGCCCTTATATCGGATTCCTCCTCGCCTTCATAGCCAAGCATGATAAACATTCCCACCTCAATTCCCCTGGCCTGGAGTAATTTGGTTTTGATTTGGATATCTTCAACTTCCGTCCGTCTTTCCATCGCCTCGAGGATCCTTTGAGAACCACTCTCCGCACCTATCCACAGGCAACGGCAGCCGATTTCGCTCAAAGCATTGACGATCTCTTCAGTTAATCTGTCAGCCCGGCTGATGCATTCAAACGGCTTGCGAATTCCCCTTTCTTTCAACAGTTCCACATACCTCAGGAACCAACGGGGATTGATGGTTAGAACGTCGTCCGCGTACCACAGCTGATCTGGGTTGTACCTCTCAATCAGCCAGGCCACTTCCTCAACCACATCCTCCGGCTCGCGCCTCCGGTGCGTGAAGCCAAATACCGTATGGCTGCACCAATTACATACATATGGACAACCCCGGGCCGTAATCAGTGACGTTGAGCTGTATCCATGCCGTGTTTTCCATGTATCATGGTACCGATCCAGATCGACAGCTTCCCGGTCAGGCCATGGTTGGGCAGATAGATCGGCGATCGGGGAGCGGGTTGCCGTCTTCGTTGGCTTGCCTTCCACATCCAGATAGATTATTCCCGCGATCTTGTCCAGGTTTTGACTGCCCATGGAGGCCAGATGGGGAATCAACTCCGCTAGCGTCAATTCTCCTTCACCAACAACTACGACATCCGCGCCCGCCTCTAGGTAGGCATCGGCATAGGAAACAGGCTCCGGACCCCCTAGGATAACCCATGCCCCATTCTCCTTGCATATTCGAATCTGTTCCAGGACGCGAGCTTTTGTTGATAGGTTGCACGATAGCCCCACAATTGCTGGCTGCATTTCAGCTACATAACTCTTAAACTCCTTCATCGTTCTGAAAGTCGAATCAAAAATGTCGACGCCGAATCCGTTTGCCTTGAGGTGAGATGAAAGATACATCAAGCCAAGCGGTGGGTAAGGTTTCATTACCTCTTGCTCATGCTCATCTTCAGCAATGAAGTAGCCGTGCGATAATAGAATGTCCATGGGTGGAAGAACTGTCAATCCTGTGGCGTCGGCTGCGCGGCTTGATCGAGCGGCATGTGAGGCAAGGGACCAACGGGCTGGTGTGGCTTGTTCGCTGACTGGTTCAGTTTGAAACGTTCATATGGAAGAGTGCCGAGCCGGTAGATAATCGCGACTGCTTCACGGAGGTGTCTCGCCTTAAGGTCCTTTGGACGAGACAACAGCCCCTTGATTTCGCGCCAACCTTTCCTCGAACGGAACTCCTTGTGGAGCACCACGTGAAGTTGGCGATAGAAGTCAGTGGAGAAAGGTCCCTCGTACATCATCGCTAGGTCGGATGAATCCGTCCAATTTTGTTTGTCTCCCATCTGCTCCGAGACATTCTCGTAAAACCTTGTGCCAGGAAGTGGATAAGAGACCGACATGCCGACGTCGTCAGGCATGATATCGCGGACCATTTGCAGGGTCATATCGATATCTGCACGAGTTTCACCTGGATAGCCGAACTGGAGAAATAGGGCCACTTTTATCCCTCTAGCTCTGAGTTTTATGGATGCTTCGTAGATCTGTTCGACCGTTGTCCCTTTTTCCATCGCATTTAGGATATTCTGAGACCCCGATTCAGCACCCATCCACAGGATTTCGCAGCCGGCGCGTTTAAGCGCATCGATGTCACCGTCGTCGCGAAGAATCAAGTCAGCCCGGCTCAAACATTTGAAAGGTATTCGACTATCGTTATTTTCTAGTAGATCGGCAAACCGATGAAACCAGCCTGGCTTTAGTCCGAAGATATCGTCGGCGAACCAGATATGATCTGGTTGAAAGTTCTCCTGCAACCAACACAATTCGGCGACGACATTCTCGGCTGAGCGCGAATTGTATCGTTGACCCCAGATAGGTTTAGCGCACCAATTACAGTGGAATGGGCACCCCCTGGTAGTTACCATGTTCATCGAATAGTATCCGTGTCGCTCAAGCCAGATTTCCCTGTAGCGGGAGACATCTACCAGGTCCCATGCCGGAAAAGGAAGTACGTCCAGATCGCGAATATCGGGTCGTTCAGGGGTGATCCTGACCGTCCCACTTCTCAGACCGTCCTTGCCCTGAAAGGCTCCAGATTTATCCTCTTCGAGAAAAGCCAGACCCAATATCTCGCCAACGGAATAGTTCGTTCGGCCGCTGAGTGCATCCAGCAGTTCAACCAAGGTGATCTCGCCTTCACCGCGAACAACGTAGTCCGCCCCTTGCCTCAGATAAGTCTCCGCATGGTCAGAAGCATCGGAACCGGAGACGATCGTCGTTATCCTACGTTCCTTGGCCTTCTCAATCATCGTGAAGGCTGCTTCTCGCATACGGAGGAGGCACATCTTGGTCAGGTAGTTGAAGCTATCTTCATAAATCACGGCGAATTTGGGATGGTGTAGATCCAGGGCTTGGGCCCATTCTTCCTCTGAATTGGCGAGCATCGCGTCAAACAAAGCCACGCTGTAGCCGTTATCTCGGGCAAAGCTGGCGGCATAGAGGGTGCCCAGAGGTGGGTAGGGCTGCATGGCGAACCATAGTTTGGGATCAAACTTCAAGAAGTAAGACTGCCCAAATAAAACATCAGGTATTTTGGTCACTCACCACCATCGGATATATCCTGACCTTCAAGCATACGCCAACGGCGGTCGAAGTTATCTAGCGCATAACGTCCGTGACTTTCGAAATGCCCCTTGCACCAATTTGATGAAAAGGCCGCCTCCTCAGCGCTGCCTGATCGGGTGAGTTTTCGAATTTTCCTGTTCATCTCCCACTTCTCGAACAGATCTCCAGGGGGTGTCTTCAAGATCAACTCAAGCCCTTTTTTTACCCAACGACCACGAGTCGACTTCGCATTCCCATTAGCCAGGCTTGCATTCGGCGCGCCCGAAGAATTTGGAAGAAGCTCCTCCACCCATTTGTTTTCCTCTCGCATCCGGACATATGTCTCCCAGCCTGAGACCGGCACCATCTGTGCCACTTCGCGGGCTGTATATAGGTTTCTCTCCTGAAATGCTATGGCCCGCTCTGTGACCAGGTAATTGGGGCAAAGGGGGATGCCACGTTTTGCCGCTAACCGGACTATCAAGACGATCATGGCTCTCGCTGTCCACAGCCGTTTATCCCTCGTGACTATCAGATAGTCAATATCGGAATCGATGTCGGCGTTATCCACAGCAAGAGAACCGGTTACCGATACCATTCTCACATTTGGCAGCTTGGCCATCATGTTTCCATAGAAAGCAGCGCGAGACCAAACCAACTCGGCGATTTCTTTTCGCTGCAATCTTGTTTCGACTATCGCCTCCCTCCCCTTCTGGAAGTAATAGCCTTCCCTGCAGCCGAGTAATCCACCTTTCTGGCTCAAGTTATTAAGGCTTTCGTTCGTTTCGGATTCTGTGGCCTTTTGGCCAATGAGATATCGGTGAACTTCGGCAGCCGACAACGGGTAATCGTAAGTGTCTACATAGGCGACGGTCTTAAGGACAGCTCTAGCCAAGGGAGGATAGCTCGAAATATCTATCATCGAGTTACCGGCAGAAATTGGTACGGACATTCCGTACTCTAATTCGTGATTAAGATCGAGTTCTGAATCAACCATGCGCTAACTGTGGTGCTACAACCGAAAGAGTCTGCTGAGGGGTAATGCGCCTGTTATGCTCAAAAAAGGGCAAGGATTAAGGTAGTTACTAGATACGAAAAGTATACCAGAATCGAAACCTTGGTGTACAATCACTGCCGTAATCTCAATGGTTAAGGGTTTTGAGGGATGCCGCAGAAGAATCTTGAGATT
>DASRZI010000245.1:0-3960 GCA_035686605.1 Candidatus Zixiibacteriota bacterium | reverse complement strand
GATATTATCGAGGCGATGGGTCATGCCCCAGAGCGATTCATCTGGATCCACACCCAAGCAGAACCGGATTTCGAGTTACATCTAGAGATGGGACGACGTGGGGCTTGGCTTGAGTATGACGCAATTGGGAATATCGATATTGAAAATGATGAGTACTATATCCAGCGCATTCAACGCATATTAGACTCTGGTCTGGGCGATCAATTGCTGCTCAGTCATGACCGAGGATGGTATGATCCATTGCTACCGGGTGGAGGCGTGCCCAAACCATACACCTATCTACCAGACCAGTTTCTTCCCAAGTTGCGGGCCGTTGGGTTGGATGAAGCAACGATCTATCAACTGACTCACACCAATCCCTATCGGGCATTTGCCCGTTGATTCTTAAAAGAAAAACCTGACAACGGCTTGCAGTTGACGCCTAAGCGGCGCTTTTTGTCGAGTGTATATTGCCTGTAGGTTTGGTTATTCGGCGCAGCTGAACTCGCTGGTGGTGTTAGTGCAAAATCGAATAAGTGTCTTCGGTCGTGCCTTGGCTTCAGACGGTCGTTTGTCTGGCGCAAGTGAAGCCGGACTCGCTAGACGGCGGCGCAAACGCGCAGCAAAATCGCTCCGACCTGTAACTCAAAGACTGGAGTACAGAAAATGCAGAAGCGTAAACTTGGAAATAGTAACCTGGAAGTTCCGGCTCTCGGGCTCGGTTGCATGAGAATGAGCTTTGGCGACAGCCCGGTTGGAGACAAGCAGGAGATGATCTCTTTTCTTCACTCGGCGGTTGACCGTGGCATCACCTTCTTCGATACGGCTGAAGTCTATGGCCCATTCACCAACGAAGAACTACTTGGTGAAGCGCTCTCTCCTTTCCGCGGACAATTGGTGATCGCCACCAAGTTCGGGTTCCAACTCAATCCTGATGGAAGTCCCGGCTGGACAGGTCTGAATAGCCGTCCAGAGCGCATCAAGCAGGTCGCCGAGGAATCGCTCAAGCGACTCAAGGTTGATGCCATCGATCTGTTTTATCAACACCGGGTTGACCCGGATGTGCCCATCGAAGACGTGGCAGGAGCAGTCAAGGAACTGATTCAGGAAGGCAAGGTTAAACACTTCGGGCTTTCTGAAGCAGGAGCAGAAACCATCCGTCGCGCCCACGCAGTCCAGCCAGTCACGGCAGTCCAGAGCGAATACTCGATGTGGTGGAGAAACCCTGAAGAGGAAGTGATGCCTACATGCGAGGAACTCGGTATCGGCTTCGTGCCATACAGTCCTCTGGGGAAGGGCTTCCTCACGGGAAAGATCGACGAAAACACGACCTTCGACAGCTCTGATATCCGCAGCCGCATCCCTCGCTTTACGCCAGAGGCGAGAATAGCGAACCAAGTCATAATTGATCTGCTTGCCAAGATTGGAGAACAAAAGGGGGCGACACCGGCTCAGATCGCGCTCGCCTGGCTGCTTGCTCAGAAGCCGTGGATTGTTCCCATCCCAGGCTCCCGCAAGCTTGAACGCCTGGAGGAAAACATCGGAGCACTTGCCATCGAACTTACGTCAGACGATCTGATTGAGATTGAGAGCGCCCTCTCGACGATCACGATACAAGGGCGTCGGTACCCCGAAGACCTAGAACGACATACCGGCCGTTGAGCGGTAAAAAAAAGTGTTCTCTGGTTGCATTCCGGTCCCCGCAGCAGGCTACAAACGCGAGGCAAGCGACTATTACCTTAAATTGAAGGAATTCAGAAAATGGACATCAAAAGAAACGGCTCACAGCCCTCCAGCAATGGATCAGGCGAGTATTTTACCGGAACTGTGCGCATTGACCCCCTGTTTCAGGCGAACGATCCGGCACGCGCGGGCGGCGCCAGTGTCACATTCGAGCCCGGCGCTCGGACAGCATGGCACACCCACCCGTTTGGCCAGACCCTGATCGTGATGGCTGGCTGCGGCCTGGCACAGTGCTGGGGATGTCTGATCGAGCAAATTCGGCCGGGGGACGTGATCTGGTTCCCGCCGGGAGAGAAGCATTGGCACGGCGCTACGGCAACCACGGCCATGACCCACATTGCCATTGTGGAACAGCTCGACGGCATGACTGCCGACTGGATGGAAAAGGTTAGTGACGAACAATACCAGGGCTGATTAAGGTCCGAATACGAGGAAGACCATCATGAGCAAAGTCGCCGTCTAAGGTCTCGCTGGAGCGGATGCTTCGACAGGCTCAGCACAGGCTCCCGCGCGAGGTGCGAAAAAGGAATTCGGTATTCTTGCGGGGCCGCTCAGCTCGAGGCTGTTAGCCCGCAGAAATGAAGAAGTTGTGAGGTCAACCAAACATTCGGCAGGTTTTTCCATTGATCAACCTATCGACCAAGTATTCCCGCTTTTTAGCCCCGAAGGGGAAAAGAGATGGGTTCCCGACTGGGATTATGAAAATGTAATGGGTACGACCGAGCTCTCCGAGGACTATGTGTTTCTAACCAGGACTCATGATCATGCGGCGTCTGACGCGATCTGGTTTATTAAACAATATCTGCCAGAGGATTGGCTGATACAGTTCTATCGGGTGGAACCAGAGACAAAAATCGGCGTAGTCACAATTCAGTGTTCCAAGACTAATGAGTGTGTGACTCATGTCGAGGTTGCATATCAGTACATCGCGCTATCGGACGAAGGGCGCACGTTTATCGATAGTTTCACAATTGAATATTATGAGAAGTTCATTGATGAATGGAGAACTTTGCTCCTTCAATACTTTGAATAAAATTTCTAATCTCGCGCTATTGTAAGTGAGAATGGGGATGTGAATCCTGTTGCGGGATCTGAATATACTGAGATGGATTGAGAGGTTCATCCACCGGCGTTGCGAAATCTTCTGAACAAGATTAATAGCGAGTATGATCTGCCACCATTCTACATTACCGAGAATGGTGCTGCTTTTAAGGATGAGGTCACTTCTGATGGCGCGATTCACGATGATCGTTGGCTAGAGTACTTCCGATAGCATCTCATCCAGACATCTTTGGCCATGCAAGATGGAGTAGATATACGTGGCTACTTCGCTTGGTCATTACTCGATAATTTCGAATGAGCCTATGGCTATGCAAAGAGATTTGGAATTGTCCGTGTCGATTTTGAGACGCGGGAGTGGACGATAAAAGACGACGGACATTGGTACAACCAGGTGATTGCGAAGAATACTGTTGAAGATAATCAACGGGCTTCTTTTGGGGATGGCGCAGTCGCGGTTCAGAACTGATCCGACAATGTGACCAATTGCTCGCGCATTCTTCCATGATCGACTTCAGCGTGTTCCGCTGCAAGCAGTACTGCTCCAACGACTGGAGGCACTTTTAAAGGAACAAAACATGCCCCCGGCGCTTGTTCATGAACAGCAGCACGAAAAGGATCAACCAGCAATTTTCCAGCTTGAAAAACCCCTCCCATTTCTACGAGTTCGAAAGTCTTCTGTTGAAAACCCAGTTGGCGGACGACACCGATCACCATATCAGCCAAATGTTCAGCGGCCCAGCCAATAATTTGGTGTGCAACTGAGTCGCCTCCTTCAGCGACCTGGAAGATCTTTGGGGCAATCTTCGCTCCTACATGATAACGATCTATACACAGTCCTTCGATAAGATCATTAATATCCTGCGCTCCGGTTTCATCCATCAATATTTGGGCAAGGGATGTGATCGGACCTCTTTGGCTCCATTCAGCAGAAACAACCTGGATTGCCTTTGCTGCGATTGTAGATGCGCCCCCGTATTCGCCCATAAAAGGACCCCAACCGGTCATTCGACCGATTTTGCCTTGAGGATCTCTACCCCAGCAGTTTTCGCCAGAACCAGCGAGAATAACAATTCCCCAGCCCTGCTCTGTACCTGCGAACAAGCCAAGGAGGGTGTCGTTTACTAATTCAATGGGGGAGGACAATCCCAACCCTTTAATCACTTCCGCTGTTGGAGA
>DASRZI010000244.1:0-4146 GCA_035686605.1 Candidatus Zixiibacteriota bacterium | reverse complement strand
TGCAAAGTTGGCCCGAAGCGGATGATCCAGGCCAAGAAAAGAGGCCGGCGATACCAGACCAGCCTTCGCCTGGTCGACCACCAGGGTATTACTTGGGGCGTCTTCAATCGACCGGTGTTCACCGGGATCGATCTGTTCGCTGGCAACCGAGGTTGTATGCTTCTTTGGGGCTAGAGCGCGGCCCAAGATGTCAATGATCAAGGAACTCTTGCCCGAGCCCGAAACGCCGCACACACCTACAAGAACATCACGAGGTATTCTTACGTTTCCGCCCTTTAGATTGTTCTCGCGTGGCTCGCAAATTGTCAGCCATTTGTCCGGAACACGGCGATCAGTTGGATGGTCGAAGCTTCGTTCACCTTTGAGCCAGCGAGCTGTCGTCGAGCTAGAACCGGCGATGGAAGCTGGCGGTCCGAAGGCCACTATCTCACCACCCTTCGATCCGGCGCCTGGACCGATATCAAGCAGATAGTCGGCTGAGTGCATGAAACTTTCCTCATGTTCGACCACGATCACCGTGTTGCCTTCGTTTCGCAAATCCATGAGAGCATCCAGCAGACCGCCCACCTCTTGCGGATGCATCCCCCTAGTTGGTTCGTCGAGCAGCACGGTGAGAGAGCTAAGCCCGCTTCCCATGAGTCCGGCTAACTTGATTCGTTGAGCCTCGCCCGCCGACAGGGTAGCGGCTGGTTGAAGGAGATGCAGATAGCCCAGACCAATTCGCGTTAGAAACCGAACCCGTCTCTGAATCGTGCGAAGGCTGGAAACCGCAAGATCTTGCCCAATTTCTAGAGGAGACAGGTCTTCTTTCTTCTCACCGATCTCATGGAGCACCGGGATCAGATCTTTCAGCGGTATCTGGCTTATTTCGTGCACGTTGCAGCCATTAAGAGTGATGGCTAAATACTCGGGCCTCAAACGGGCGCCCCGGCACGACGGACAGGGTATGCGGTCGGTGTATGTCCCACCTGCATCCCAATCCCGGATCCAGCCGTAGAATCCGGGGAACAGTCGCGTCTGAGTAAAGCTTTGAGAGCGCGATTCAAAGAAAACTTCCATCGGTTCTGGATCACCAAATAAAAACGCATGTTGGGCTGCTTCACTCATTTCGTCCCATGGAGTGTGATCCGGATCAAATCCATAGCGACTTGCTAATGCTCGCACTAAGTCATATCCGCTGTTGAACGGTTTGCAGAGGAATCCTTTAGGAAAGAAACCAGGGGAGTGCATAGCGCCGCCGCACAAAGGGCGATCGGGATGAAGTATCAGTTTCGCTGGATTGGCTTTTTGCAGGTTCCCGACTCCACTGCATTCCAGGCAAGCAGCTCCGTAGGTCGTGGGCGAGAAGAGTCTTGGTTCGATATAGATGGGATTCGCGCATGATTCGCAGATCCAAATCAGACCTACGCCGGATGGTCTGCTGCGGATTAGCTTGCCACCACACCTGGCGCAAACGCCGGCGCCATACCAGGTCATCAACACCGCCAGGTGGTGGGCGATCTCCGTCGCCGTTCCAACGGTAGCTCGTGGATCAAATAGGCTGCGCTCAGAACCAACAGCAAGAGCCACCCCAAGACCGGAAATCTCGTCAACCGCCGCTTCGGGTCCTTCTTTAAGGCCTTGCCGCTCGTATAAAGAGAGACTCTCAAGATACCGGCGGCGGGCCTCTATTTCCAACACGTCGGATACGAGACTTGATTTACCCGAGCCGGAGACCCCAGTGACTACGGTCAAGGCTCCCTTGGGAAAATCAACATCAATCCCTTTGAGATTATTAGCCCGCGCACCTCGAATAGATATCTTGCTGGAACTGCGAGGAGCAGTTGGCTGTTTCGACGGTGGATATCCGAGATGTTGGTCAGCCATAAAGGCTTCGTAGGTCGCAGAGTTCACGGCTCTGGAGAACTCGTTGAGCGGTCCCTCGTATAGGAGACGACCACCATCCGGTCCAGCCCCAGGACCCAGATCGATGATCCAGTCGGCTGCCTGGATAGCATCCAGATTGTGTTCCACCATCAGGACGGTAGCTCCCGAGCGCACCAGTCTATCCAAGACGATCAACAAGCCGGCAATATCCTGGGGATGTAAGCCCGTAGTCGGCTCGTCAAGGATCAGCAGTTGGTCCTTTAACCTGGCTCTGCCGAGGTATTTGGCCAGTTTCACCCGCTGCGCCTCGCCACCAGACAAGGTTGGAGAGGGTTGGCCCAGGGGGAGATAGCCCAATCCTACATCGCACAGGGCAGCCAAGATCCGGTCAGCCTGGATGCCAATTGACGCTCCGGCTGATTCTCCTTCGGCCAAGACCTTCCGTAGTTCCAGAACAGGTAGAGAGTAGATCTCATCGATAGAAAAATTGCCGCTGCCAATGGTGATTCTGGTGCTGCAGATCTCATCGGAAAATCGCTTGCCCTGGCAGGCTTCGCATGGGATCCATGTCGAAGGTAAATACCGCATTTTAATTTCAACCGCTCCCATCCCATTGCACGTGGAACAAGCCCCTTCTGGCCTGTTAAATGAGAAGTGCGAGGCGGAAAGGCCGCTTGATTTGGAAAAGAGATCCCGGATGACGTCCGAGAGCTTGGTATAGGTGGCGGGATTTGATCGAGGGTTGCGGCCGATTGGTTTCTGGTCAACAACTACCGCTTTTAGAGCCTGCCCCTCGACCGACACACAGCCGACTGGCTCCCCAGCGACCAAAGTCGCCGCGATCACATCCTCGACAAGGGTGCTCTTTCCCGAGCCCGAGACCCCAGTCACGGCCGAAAGTCGCGCGAGCGGTATGTTGACGTCGATCTCGCACAAGTTGTGCTTGCTGGCCTTGCAAAAGAGCAGCATCTGCTGAGGAGCCGGTCTGTGGGCGGGGATTTGGACTTGTTCGCGTTTGCTAAAGAAGCGACCCGTCGCCGTTTGGGCAGCCCATAGGTCAGCCGGAGAACCCTGGTATTCAACCCTACCGCCGTCCTTACCTGCGCCTGGTCCGAGATCCAGGGCGTCGTCAGCCATCGATGCCGCCACTCGATCGTGTTCCACATAGATGACAGGACCAGGAAGCTCGCCCAGAGCCTCCATCAAATTGGCAACATCGGCCGGATGCTGTCCGATCGTCGGCTCATCCAGGATATGGAGCATATCTTCCAGCCGGCTGGTCAAGATAATTGCCAGCCGTACCCGCTGTGCTTCACCCCTGGAAAGTGTCGGCGAAGATCGATCCAAGGTCAGATATCCCAGGCCAACGGTATAAAGGGCCTCCAATCGTTTGGAAATCTCTTCCTTCAGCCTGCTGGCGGAAGCTGGAAGACCGACTTCCGCAAAAAGTGTCCGTGCTTCATTGGACGATAAGCGAAGAAGGTCAGGTAAGCGACGACCATTCCACCGCACAGCTGCCGCTTCAGGCAGCAATCCGGTATCAAGACACAACACACAGCCGCTCCCTTGACAATGGGGGCAGCGGGTTCGAAAATGAACTGGCTCTAGATCGTCGAACCAGCTGCCACAGTGGGAACATGCTGCAGTCCAGGAATAGATCTCTTCTCGGGTTCTTGATCGAACAGAGATGGCTTGGACGCCCAAAACCTTTGCCATCTCGAGGATCTGTCGTGCCTCACCGCTTGTAAGCGTTGGACCAGCGACCTCTAGTTCGATATCAATGTCATGGGGCACGTTTGAAACGAGCGCCGGCCTGGATTTTGCGCTTAGGCCTCTATCGGACATTCGCTGTCCATCGACGAGAATAGCCGAATCTTCGAACTCTCTCTGGAGCAGGTCAAGCAACGTCGTATGGCTGCCTTTCGCCTGTCGTACCAGTGGTGCATAGACAGCGATCTGTTCACTTGCGGAGAGGGTAACAAGCTGGTGGATGATTTCATCGTCGGCGAACAATGAGAGAGTCGTTCCACAGCGAGTACAGGTTCGTTCTCCGAACCGGGCATAAAGGAGACGAAGAAAGGGATGCAAGCCTGAGGCTGTCGCCAGAGTTGAATTAGGATTGCGATTGAGCAGGTTTTGCCCAACCGCCACCGCGGGGCCAAGACCCGTTATCGAGCCAACCTCCGCAGGGACTAGTCGCTGGGCATTCGAACCGAGGGCGTAGACATCCAGGAGCCGGCGTCGGGCTTCATGGTACAGCGTATCAAAAACGAGTGAAGT
>DASRZI010000243.1:0-17144 GCA_035686605.1 Candidatus Zixiibacteriota bacterium | reverse complement strand
TGGCCAGCAGCACGGACCAGTCGGTGTTGGCGCAGCAGTGGACGCTGGCCAGGGCCCCCTCCTGGTGGATGGCTTCGAAGACTTCATCAAGCATGGTGATGACCTGGTGGCGTTCCAAGCTGATGAAAGCCGAGCCGAAGGCGGCCATATAGGGCTCGTCGACGGAGATGACCACATTCGGCCGGATTTCCCTGAGTTTCTGGATCTGCCAGCGGGCATTCATGGCCGCGTTTTTGACGAGAGCATCGGCCAGAAGCTCGTTGTAGAGGCTAGCCCGCAGATCCTGGTCGGTGACGGTGAGTCCGACGCTAATGGGTCCGGTAACCTGGCCTTTCACCCATTCTCCAGGTGTATCCTTGAGGGCGGCCAACATATCGAAGAAACCGGCCGCGTATTCAGGCGTGAGAGCAAAGGCCTCTAGATCCTCAGCCAGGTAGTGGGTGTAGAACTCTTCAAGAGGCTGGCTCAGGTCGCCAGTGGTGTCGAAGGTGATTTTCTCGGCTTCTTCGTCAACCCGGACGGCCGGCAAGCTGGCGCTGTATTGGATGTACATATTCTCGCGGAAAGACCGCCTGGAAAGCTGGGGCCAGGAGGGAATGTCGAGCGACTCAGCGAGTCGCCGGCTCAGACGCAGTCCTTCCGGATGAGGGAAGCTGCCGACGGCCGTGGTTGCGAAGGGGGGGAGGGTGAGTTCGTTTGTCATGGGTGTTAGAGTGACAGCGCCAGAGTACTGGCGGGTGGATGGATTCCCGCGTGCGCGAGAATGACATGGTAATAGTGCCGGAGGACCGGCGGGTGGATGGATTCCCGCTTCTGCGGGAATGACAAGGTGTGGGAGGACCGGCGGGTGACTGGGTGAAAAAGATCGTCATATTTAGCTGGGCGAATTAGATACCAATGAGCTCGTTGAATCTCTCCTGTGACTTGGCTTCGACTTGATCGTGGATGCTCTGCATATGGCTGTCCATGGTGACGACAACGGGGAAATCTTCCACCCGAATCACCCACATCGCCTCGGGCACGCCGAACTCCATCTTGTGGACGGTGACTACCTCTTTGACCGATTGGGCGATCAACGTCGCCGCTCCACCGATGGCGTGTAAATAGACGGCCGGTTGATCGTGGCAAGCCTTGAGGGTATATGGACCCATTCCACCCTTTCCAATGACCCCTTTCAAGTTGAAATGCTCGATCACATCGGGCTCGTACACCTCTTCGCGGATGCTGGTTGTCGGTCCGGCGGCCACAAAGGACCAGGTCCCGTCGTCGTCTTGTTTCACTACTGGGCCGCAGTGGTAGATGACGCCACCATCGAGCAGCTGTTTTAGTTCATCATAGAGCTCTCGATTCTCTTCGGAGGCGGGTTGTTTGATGTATTCTTCGACCATGAACTTGTGGGCCGCGTCCCGACCGGTGACGATGATGCCGTTAAGAAAGACGGTATCGCCCACATTCAGGGCTCGTATCTCTTCATCTGAAATGGGTATGCTTAGCCTAGTCATAAGTCACCTCAATGTCGCCTTCTTCTAGAGACACATCCATGCTTGCCCGGCGGTTTGCCCAGCACATATAGGCGATCGAAACAAAATAAGAAGCTGGCAGCCGGTGCTGGGTCCCAACTTTCACTCCCAGAACTGTCGTCTTTCCACCAAATCCCATGGGACCGATACCCAAGGAGTTGGTTTCCTCGTACAGTTGACGCTCCAAAGCGGCTAGTTGTTCATTGGGATTTTCGTCGTCAAGTTTCCTGAACAGAAGCTGCTTCGACTTTGCGTAGGAGGATCCCCTATCTCCGCCGATGGCCACGCCCAGCACACCGGGTGCACAGCCCTTGCCTTGGGCTTGCTGCACGGCGTCCAAAACAACCCGGCGAACACCATCCAGATCGCGTCCAGCTTTCAGGCGGGCGTCGGGCAGCTTGTACTGGGTGGAGACGTTCTCGCAGCCACCGCCCTTGAGAAGCAGCTCGACGTGAACCCCGTTTTCACCCCACTCGTGAAAATGCATGGTGGGGAAGTCCTCTCCGGTGTTGTCGCCGCTGTTTTTGCCAGTCAGGCTGTCCACCGCGTTCGGTCGAAGATAGGATTGATCAGTAGCAACACCTACCGCGAATCGAATCTGCCCGGCCATCAGGCGGGTGGAGACGCCCAAGGGGTGATAGACCTCAAAAATGGGTGTGCCTGTATCCTGGCAGATGGGCGTAGAATGATCGCGGGCCATCTTGACGTTGAGAAGGATTGCGTCGAAGGCTCCTTCCGCGGCCGAACCTGGCTCTTCGATCTGCTGAGCGTCGTTCAGCGCTTTTTCCATGTCGGCTGGTAGTTTTGTTGCCGCCCGACGCACCAGCTCGACAAAGGCGTCGGTTAGCTCGAGCTCCTTAAGATTTACCATCACTTTCTCCCAAGACCAATACCCTGTTTATAGCCAAAAAATATTGGCCAAATACCTTATACGACCAACATTACATTATGGCAGAAAGTGTCTTCCCGTTAGTGCTACAAGTCACCTATTTAAGATGACAAAGCTAACAGGTCCACACTCCAATTGGACGAACCAATAAATTGGACGAACCAATAAAACACCTCACTGTCCCAGTCTTATCCGGGGATTGAGCCAGGCGTAGAGGAGGTCGGCGGTGAGATTTGCTAAGGCGAAAACGAGCACGGTGACCATGGTGATGGCTTGAAGGGTGGGGAGATCTCGCCGGTCGATGGCGAAGACCATCAGGCGACCGAGGCCCGGATAGTTAAAGACGTTCTCGATGACGATCAGACCGCTGATAAGCCAGCCGATGCTGATGGCGATGACGGTTATGGTCGGTAAAAGGGCGTTTCGAAGGACATGCTTGGACACGACGACCCGCCTTGGCAGCCCTTTTAGGGTGGCCGTGCGTACATAGGATTGTTTTAGTTCTTCCAATACGCCGGCCCGAGTCAGACGGGCGATATAGGCCAGCAGCACCAACGTGGCGGTGATAGCCGGTAAAATCAGGGCCGGGAGGGCTTCCCCAAAAGAGGCGCCCGGCCGGATGGATGAATTGGCCAGAAAGGGCCGGATGCCAAAGGCATCGTCCAGCCAATCGTTGATGGTGAAGGCAAAGAGCTGGATGAGCACCAATCCGGTAACAAACTCGGGTAAACCTACGAAGGATAGAGAACCGACGTTGATGGCGTTGTCGACGAACCGGTCCCGGTTTAGGCCGGCGATGACGCCAAGGCCGATAGCTAGCGGCACGGCGAACAGCAGGGTCAAGGCACCCAGACGCATTGAGTTTCGCAGGCGTTCCATGACCACTGGTCGGACCGCGGTTTGGTCTGTGAATGATTCGCCCCAGTCGCCTTGGACGAAGCTGGCCAGCCAGCGAACGTATTGGACAGGGGCAGGATCGTTCAGTCCCCTCTCTTCCCGGCAATTCTCGAGGGCGCTTTCGGCGGCTTCCCGTCCCATGATGATGCGGCATACGTCGCCGGGCAAGAATTGGGTGATGACGAAAATGAGAATTGACGTCAAGAGCAAGGTCAGTAAAAGAAATCCGAAGCGGCGAGAGATGAATCGTATCATTGGACGGAAGGTTGAAACATGGGGATTGGCCAGCGGATCAGAAATATCTCCTGGGGCATGGAGAACGGGAAACAGTGATTTCTCATGATGACACCTGGAGGTGTTCGAGCTCGCCGGCTGGGATGTGGCAGAATATCCGCTTACCCGTCTCCGTTTCCTGCCACGGCGGCCGCTGGGTGGGGCAGAGATTGCTTAAGCGGCTTTCCAACTGCCGGTAACGCGGGCACCGGGGATGAAAGGGGCAGCCTTCGGGGACGCTCACCTGATCGGGGACTTCTCCCTCGAGTCGAATTCGGTCCCGAGTATCGTCAGGATCAATCTGTGGGATAGCGGATAAGAGAGCCTCGGTATATGGGTGGTGGGGTGGGTTGAATAAATCTTCGGATTTGGCCAGTTCCATCAAGAAACCGGCATAAATGACCGCAATCTCATCTGCCAGGTAGCCGACGACCGCCAGATCATGGGAAATGAACAAGGTCCCGATGCCATGCTCGGTTTGGAGTTCGTTCAGCAGGTTTAAGATGGAGGCTTGGACCGAGACGTCCAGGGCCGATACAGGCTCGTCGGCGATCAATAAATCAGGATTGGCCGCAAAAGCCCGAGCGATGGCCACCCTCTGTTTCTCGCCGCCGCTCAACTGGTCAGGACGTCGTTGAGCGTAGGAGGCTGGTAGGCGAACGCTTGCCAGCAGCCGGATGACCTCTCTGTCCGCTTCATCTCCGGACATCTTTCTGAGCTTCACCAGGGGCCGGCGCAAGGTGTCGCCGACGCTGCGGTATGGATTCAAGGCCTCATCAGGATTCTGAAAGATTATCTGGAGCTGGCCCATCATCTCCTTTGTTCGGCCAGAAAGGCCAGAAGGAAGGTCCAGCTCAAGGGATCTCATTTTGCTTGAATCGGAAGCTTCTAAACCTATCACAGCCCGGGCGAGGCTGGTCTTCCCGCTGCCGCTCTCGCCTACCAAGCCTAGTGTCTTGCCTTTTGGGATCGTGATGTCCACCCCGCTAACAGCTCTGACTTGTTCGGCCGGGGTGCGGGATAACAGCTGGGAGAGGGATCGCCTCAAATCAAAGGTGACATTGAGATCCACCAGGTCCAACACCAGCCCACCATCCGGTTCTTGCCCGTGACTGTCACCTTCCAGGTGACTGTCACGTTTGAATAGAGGTTCACCTTCCAGGTGACTGTCACGTTTAGATGAACTATCACCTATGGGCAAAGGCAGCGCCATTGAACCGGATAATATTTCAGGCCAGCGGTGGCAGCGGATGCGACGGGAACCCGCGTCAAGATCACTGGCGATTGATTCAAGAGGAGGTCGTTCCTGGTGGCAAATATCGATGGCCAGCGCACATCGGGGGGCGAAAACGCAGCCTGGCGGCCGATCAGTTAAGGACGGGATCTGGCCGGGAATAGCCTGCAATGAGGTCGTTTTCTTGTTGACTCCCGGTTTGGGAATGCTGTCTAGAAGCCCCATGGTATAGGGATGCAATGGCCGGTGGAACAGATCGCCAATGGCCGCGTCCTCCACCAACTCGCTGGCATAGAGAACCGCCACACGGTCGCAGATGCGGGCCACGACGCCCAGATTATGGGTGACATAGAGGGCCGCCGTCTCCCGTTCTTGGATGAGATCTCGAAAGAGATCGAGGATCACGGCCTGGGTGGTGACATCCAGGGCGGTGGTAGGCTCATCGAGAACGAGAAGCGCCGGTTCTGTGCTCAGGGCCATGGCGATCAGGACCCGCTGCTGCATGCCACCACTCATCTGGTGAGGGTAGCTCTTATACACACGTTCTGGATCAGAAACTCGAACCGCTGCAAGCAAATCCAGCGCCTTTTCTTCTGCCTGTGTTCGACTCAGGCCCAGATGATGGCGCAGCGGTTCGGCCAGCTGCTCTCCGATGGGGATGGAGGGATTTAGGGACGAGAGCGGATCTTGGGGCACCAGGGTCAGCTGCCTTCCCCAAATATCCTCCAAGTCTGATTTCGCAAGGGTCAGCAGATCCTGCCCGGCGAATTCGATCTTCCCGCTCTGGACCTGACCAGCCTCGCCCAAGTGGCGCATGATGCCCAGGGCGACAGTCGTTTTGCCCGACCCACTTTCTCCAACCAGCCCGTAGGTCTGCCCTGACTCAAGGGTCAGCGAGAATTCGCGAACGGCGTCGATCCAGGAATCACCATGCCGGTAGGCGATGGTTAAATCATCGATGACTAGGATATTGTTCTTGTCACTATCGGACATGATGTTTGCCTGGAGACAGCACGCTGAGGACCAGAAAGTCAGATTCCCAAAATGGGTACGCAATCACGATGTATCCTCTGACCTTTATTGAAACTCTTCTGTTAATCATTGGAGCCTTGAATGACCCTCTTCAGGCCATCGGCCATCAGGTTTACGCTGATCACCAATATGGCGATGGCCGCAGCAGGAAAGTACATCGCCCAAGGGGTCTGGCTGACGTTGTGGCGAGCCTCGCTGACCATCAGACCCCAATCTGGCGTGGGCGGCTGGGCGCCAACACCCAGGAAACCCAGCGAGGCTACCAAAAAGATGGCGTAGGAGAATCGCAAAGCGGCTTCGACAGTAAGGGCGGGCGAAACCGAGGGCAATATCTCGCGGAACAAGATGTAACTCGTCGATTCGCCTTGGGTACGGGCCGCCTCGACGTAGCCAAGTGACTTCACCGGCAGGACGACGCTGCGCACGACGCGGGCCACAATCGGTGTGTAGACGATGACGATGACGATGAGGACGCTGTTCCGGGACGAGCCAACTGTGCCGATCAGTAAAAGGGCAAACAGCAAGGCCGGTATGGCAAGCAAGCCATCGAAGAAACGCATCACCCCCTCGTCGAAAAGTCCGCCCAAATAGCCGCTAAGAAGGCCAAAGATCGTGCCGCATATGACAGCCAGCAGAGTGCCCAGACCCGCCAGGGCAAGTATGTCCCGGGTTCCTAGAATAACCCTGCTGAAAACATCCCGGCCGAGGCGATCGGTCCCGAACAGATGGGTCGTCGAGGGCGCTTGGCGGGCATCGGCGGCTATCTGCTCGTTTTCTCCATAGGGAGCGATTAGAGGGCCGAAAAGGGCAAGCCCAAGAAAGATCAAAACGATGGTCGTGCCGATAGCTGAAGACGGACGGCGATAGAGGAGTCTGAGATTTCGTAAGCCGCGCCAGCTTCTCCCAGCGGCGGGTTGATCAACTAACGGAGGATCAGAGGGAACAGTCGCTGGCACGTCTTGTCGATAACCTCCCGGAGCTTTGGATTTGATCCCCGGAAGGTTCTATTCGATGGTCTCTGAGAAAAGTCTACTCAGATAAATAGATGTCGCGGAAGTCAGTACGACCCGCGAAGGCCTTGAGCTCAAAGCCTTGGAAGGCATCGTTGATTGCCGCAACCTGTGAGAAGTGGTAGGGGATTATGATCGGGCCTTGGCTGATTAGGATCTCCTGTATCTGGTGGTAGGCTTCAATCCGCTCTGTCTCGTCCATGGTCGATCCAGCCTTGGATACCAGGGCATCGAATTCTTCATCGCAGAAACGGGATTCATTCCACTGGGCGTCGCAGACTAACATGAGGTCGAGGTAGACCTGTGGGTGGGGCCTGTGTCCCCAACCGGTGATGCCCAAGGTAGCATCCAGCCAATTTCCTGGTGCTTCGCTGTAGTAAACGCTTTCCGGCATGACTTCGATGTTGGCGTTGATGCCAGCCTCAGACCATTGGGCCTTAAGGACGGCGGCTAGATCGGGCCGGCCGCCGGTATCGGGCACATTCAGAACGATGTCCAATCCATCTTCATACCCGGCCTCTGCTAATAGAGCTCTAGCTGCTTCAACATCGCGAGCCGGCGGTTTGATGTCTGCGGCGAAATAGTTGGCGTTCAGGGGGCTTATCGGCGAATCGTTGCCGACGGATCCATACCCCTGTTGGACCAGTTGAAAGGCTTCCTCGCGATCGGTGGCCAGCTTCAAGGCTTGGATGACCCGTGGATCATCTCCGGGCGGTTGGTCTGCGCGGAAACGGACAAGGTCGAAGCCGTTGGTTGGTATATCAAGGGTGACGATACCAGGCTCGTCTTGCAGGCTCTCAAACAGCGATGTGGACATGCGCATAACCAGGTCGATTTGTCCGCCCCGCAGCGCGTCCACGGAGGCTGTCTCGTCGTTGAAGAAAATGACTTCAACGCCTGCCAGTTTTGGTTCCCCCTCATCGAAATAGGCCTCATTGGCCGTCAAAATAATCCGATCTTCGGGGCTATAACTGGATACGATGAACGGCCCCGTACCATTAAAATCAGTGGGATCTTCTGTTCCTTGTTTGATGATAAGGGCCCGGTTGTCGCTGAGGTCATTAAGGAAGAAGGGATTTGTTTCCCCTAATGTAAAGGTGACTTCTGAATCACCGGTCGCCTGAATATCGGCGATTTCGGTGAATACGTCGGCGGCACCCGATCCCACGTCCGGATCCCGAAGACGCTCGAAGGTCCAGACAACATCCTCGGCTTTCAAAGGATCGCCATCATGCCAGGTCGCTCCTTCGGCCAGAGTAAAGATGTAGGTGAGCCCATCGTCACTCACGTCCCAAGCCGTGGCCAATCGAGGGATGACATTCGATTGGGGGTCGATATCTACCAGGTAATCGTAGACGTGGTTGGCGATCAATACCTCACTATCTGAGGAAATGAAGGCAGGATCGAGAATAGCCAAGGGCTGCATGGCCACACGTAAGATGCCTTCTCGAGCGACTGGATCTGGCCCCGATAATTCGGCTGTTGGAGTATTTTCTACTTGAGTTTCGGGGGGAGAATCGGGTGGGGTTGGGGTAGCACTTTCGCTGCTACAGGCTACCAATAAAAATGCTATCAAAAGGATCACAATTAAGAAACTTTGGTGAAGTCGCTTGTTGTGCAGTCTAAATGTTGTTCCGAGCACGGTCTTTACCTCCCAAGATATTAAGCGGCAATCAGGTCCACTAATTCGTTGTTAGTGTTATCGTCAATCGTTACCCGCAGGTGGTGGAAACTGGTCTCCCAAGAATCGTTGATGGAAATCACCATGAAAGATGTAACTGTCAGATAGCAGATCCAACTGTTCACCAGGACAAAATCTCTGGCTCTAGCTTACAACTGGCAAAAGCCAGGTTCAGCAAGAATCTGTACGGATTTAAAAAGTACTCCCAAAATGCTCCAATCGCACCCTTGATCATAACTGCGATAGGGGCCTTGTCAAAGTAATCGCACATACAGTGTGGGCACCTACAGTGTGGATATGAAGGCGGGAAGAATCTTAGCTATGGTCGAGGATGAGCCTTTTCAGCGCTGACGGCGGGCGATTATCAGGACGGCACCCCCAGCCAGGGCTAATCCCACGGCAACTACCGGCAGCCAGCTGATGACCGCCTCTCCCGTGTCCCGGCTGTCGTTTCCCGAGCCGGCTGAGGGCGTTGTCGCCGGTTGAGTCATCGTGGCAGGAATGTCATTTTGCAGAATGATAGGGGTGGGGGAGGAGACCGCGGCAACTACATCCGCTGAGAGAGATGCCGGAGTTGGCGTATTGCCAGGAGGCGGAGTTGCAGCTTCAGTCGGCTGGGGAGGAGGAGTCGGTTCGGGCTGGCGGATTGTCAGCTCGTCGCCAGGACGAAGTACGGAACTAGTGTCAAGACCGTTAAGTTCCAGCAGTTCTTCGACAGTCAAATTGTGGAGAGCGGCGATGGTCCAGGCTGATTGACCTTCCCGCACAATGTGGTTGATTATGGGAGTCGGCGTTGGGGGTGGGGCTTGGCCTTCAGCCAGGCGTATAACTACCTCGTCGCCTGGTCTAAGGGTGGAATCGGGGCTAAGGCTATTGAGATAGAAGAAGTCGTCTATGGTGATCTCGTAACGCCCGGCGATGGCCCAGGGTGAGTCGCCCTCTCGAACGATATAGGTGAACGGTGGTGTCGGAGAAGGGGGTGGTTCCTGGCCCTCGGCCAGGCGGACCGTAACTTCATTTCCGGGATGTAAGATTTCATCGATGGTCAGGTTGTTGATCAGGTAGAGGTAATCTAGGGGCACGTCATAGTAGGCGGCGATGGTCCACATGGCCTGTCCCTGCTGCAGCTCGTGGACAATCGAGCCGTCAGCCCTGGGTTCGGCTAATTCGATGGGGGTGATAATCAAGGGTTGGCCACCGCTGTCAGAGGGACGGATCGCGGGAGGGGGACTCCCTTCGTTCGGCCGGCCGACTACGAGGACATACATGTTCTGGGTACCATTGGTGGCAAAGCCGGTGCCCGCTTCATAGTACCGGGTCGATACCAGGGTATTGAGATGGACTGGACTGTTCTGCCACCAAATCAGGCCCTGATTGGGAGACATTCTGGAGCCGCCTACGATGTTTTCGACGACATAGCCGTAGTAGCCGGCGGATGCCGCTCTTGACTGAGGAGACGATCCACCTTCACCGGTATGGCTGTATATGACATTGGCCGCCATCCAGTTGGCGTGTCTCTGGGCGGCCGAGGCCAGTACTCCGTTGTATTGGAAGGGAGGCAAGCCAAGGGAGGTCCGGTAATTGTTGATGACCTGAAATACCTCCGAGGCTGGATCTGCCTGGGCATCAGCATTCGAGTGGCTTGCCAAACCGACGGTGAGGATTAGGACCAGGAGATATAAAGCTCTCGCAGATCCTATTGATTTTCGACCTATCATCGCGAGTAATATAGCAAGGACCACCACCGGATCCAAGATCTATTAGTCGTGGTTAACATGAGAATGGCGGTTGCTCGAGTGAGGGAGCTACATCCATTTCTGGATGGAACTGGAAGGAGTGCTGAAATAGTCTGGTAGGAATCGGGTTCTGAGGGATTTCGGCTGCAGATCGGCAAAGGAAAATGTCGTTGTGCTATTATTTGAGAAGGCGTGGTCTGGCGCTCACGCTACACTATTGTCATCCGGGGATTTGGGTCTTTCGGGCGCTAGGCATAGGTATGGGGAATGAATCACTATTACGTCTATGTCAGGAGTAGTTCTTCCGGCACGCTTTACACAGGGGTAACCAACAACTTTGCGAGAAGAGTATTCCAACACAAGAACTAGGTATTCGAAGGTTTTACTAAGAAGTATGATGTAAATCGTCTGGTCTATTGCGGAGTTTATTATGATGTCCGAGACGCGATCGCAAGGGAGAAGCAGATAAAGAGATGGCGAAGAAGAAAGAAGCTTGAACTGATAGAATCGCTCAATCCGACATGGAAGGATTTGAGTGAAGATTGGTCTTAGTGGGTTTGTATTCGAATGCCGTGGGTACTATTTGAGGGAGGTATTAGGGATTCCTCCATTCCGCGTCGCTTCAGTCGGAGACAGAATCTCGGCCATGTCATTCCGAGCGAAGTAAGTGCGACGGTCTTGCCGTCGACCAGGAATCCCTTGCGGCACGTGAGTGGCGGTGGTCATGACTTCAGGAGGGCCTTCAAGGATTTCCGAACAAAGCGAAGTATCGTTAAGCCGGAACGGAGACTAGTTTTGTCGATTCGTCTCAGTCGGCATGACACGCTAGGTAGAGTGCGCTAAGGGAGGTGTATATTTGTAACCGAAGGCACTTAAAGGACGAGATTCCAGGGATTCCTCCATTCCGCTGCGCTTCAGTCGGAATGACAAAATCCTGACCAGGTCATTCCGAGCGAAGTATGTGCGACGGTCTTGCCGTCGACCAGGAATCCCTTTCAGCTTGTGAATGAATGCTCTTGGCTTTTGGCGAAACTTCATGAGAATCTTATAAACCTAGGTACAGCATCTCTGCTCAGACGGGATGCGGTGCACCAAATGGTGATTGAGAAATGATGCGAGCTTATTTTCGATTTAGGGGTGAATTGAATGATTTCCTGCCAGCGAATCTTGGCCAGGAGAAAATCCCCTACCAGCTGAATGGCCCGGTTGCCGTTAAGCACTGTATCGAGGCCCTGGGTGTGCCGCACACCGAGGTTGACCTTATCCTTGTTGAATTCCTCAACTATGTCGGATTCTCCTACCTGGTCGGGGAGGGGGATCGGATCGAGGTCTATCCAGTTGGGCACGCAGATGAGTTGGAGACAGTTCGAAGGCTTTGTCCTAACCCCCCCTGTCATCCCCCCCGGTTTATCCTTGATGGACACCTGGGTCGATTAGCCACCTATCTACGTCTTCTTGGATTTGACGCCCAATACCATAACGATATCGAGGATGAGGATATCGCCCGGATCGCCTTCGAACGGGAGCGGGTTCTCTTAACCAGGGACGTCCGTCTCCTCATGCGAAAGAATATCGACCACGGATATTGGCTGCGTTCAAAAGATCCAATGGAACAGATACGCGAGGTGTTGAAGCGCTACATGCTGGCGAACTCAATTACTCCCTGGGGTCGCTGTCTTCGTTGCAATGGCCAATTAGAGGAGGTGCTCAAGGAGGACATCCTGGACCGGCTAGAGTCGTTGACCAAAAAGCATTATCATGAGTTTCATATCTGCCAGGATTGTGACCAGATCTACTGGAAAGGATCGCATTACCAACCGTTGAGACAACTGGTCTCGGATATCGGGGGCGAGGCGGAATAGGCCTTGGACAGAAAGGGTTGTGCGATAGAAGAAACCTACTAAATGAAACCTACACATGAAAGAAGGTGAAATCCAGTTGGTTTACTACCAACACTATGGTAACATGACCCGCTTGCCTGCCTTAGGCGCCGCCTAAGGCGAAATAGGTGTTATTTATCGGTTTTTTACGCAGAAATCACTGCAGAATTGAATAGGCGGCATGACGTGAACGCCGATCTGCAGATATAATCAACTTGAGAATTGAGGGTGAATCCCTCCAACATGTAGAAGGTAGAGAAAGAAGGATATGGTTAAGAAGAGAAATAAAGTTCGGGTGGCGCTTATTGGTGTAGGCAATTGCGCCTCATCACTAGTTCAAGGTGTTGAATTTTACAAGGATGCGGCTGACGACGCCGAAATCCCTGGCTTAATGCATGCCACGATAGGCGGCTATCATGTGCGGGATATCGAATTCTCGGCCGCTTTTGATGTAACGACGACGAAAGTGGGCAAGGATTTGAGCGAGGCCATCTGGGCTCACCCAAATAACACGACGAAATTTGCGGATGTGCCGAAACTAAATGTACCCGTGCACCGGGGGATGACCCACGATGGATTGGGCAAATACCTGAAGCAGGTTGTGGAAAAGGCGCCTGGACCCACGGACAATATCGTCCAGATTTTGAAAGACACCAAGACGGACGTCGTCGTCAACTTTATGCCTGTTGGCTCGGAGATGGCGACTAAATGGTACGTAGAGCAGGTATTGGAAGCAGGCTGCGGGTTTGTGAATGGTATCCCGGTGTTCATTTCCAGCTCCGAATACTGGAGCGAACGGTTTAAGGAACGAAACTTGCCGGTTCTAGGGGATGACATCAAGAGCCAAGTGGGAGCGACCATTACACACCGCGTCTTGACCAACTTGTTTAAAGATCGAGGTATCCACCTGGATCGTACTTACCAGCTGAATTTTGGCGGCAATATGGATTTTTACAATATGCTGGAACGCGATAGATTGGAGTCGAAGAAGATCTCCAAGACCAACGCCGTGACCAGCCAGCTGCCATACGACCTGGGAGATGAGAACGTCCATGTTGGTCCGAGTGACTACGTGCCCTGGTTGACTGACCGAAAATGGTGCCATATCCGGATGGAAGGGCGCGCCTTTGGCAATGTTCCTCTACAACTCGAGCTGAAGCTGGAAGTATGGGATTCGCCGAATTCGGCCGGGGTTATGATCGACGCGGTTCGCTGCGCCAAGCTGGCTCTAGATAGAGGAATTGGCGGTCCCCTGATCGCTCCCTCTTCTTATTTTATGAAATCGCCACCGCAGCAATTTACCGATGACGAAGCAAGGCGACTGGTCGAAGAGTATATCGCCGGTGATGTCAGCCAAGGCGGTGCTGTTAGCCCTGCCGGTGATGTCAGCCCTGCTGAAGAACCAGTTGGGAAAGATGTCCAGACAGCGGTTGTCGCAAAGACTGTCATGCAGGGCGACGACGGCCAATCATAAAGAGATCAATTAGGGGGAGCTAGCGGGGAAGCCTCTGCTGGCGGGGAAGCCTTCGCTGGCGGGGAAGCCTTCGCTAACGGTGGGCCTCTCCCTCGAGGGGATAACCGGCCGCTTCCCAATCGGATAAACCGCCAGAATAGCGCCGGACGTTTTTATAGCCGTTCTTCACCAGGTAATGGTAGGTGGCCTGGCTGGCGACGCACTTCAGGTCGGAACAGTAGACGACGATCTCATCATCGACATCCAGGAGTTTCTTTCCTTGCTCAATGTTGTTGACGTTGATGGAGCCCGGGATGTGACTCATGATATAGGCCCATTCAGCGAGGGTCATCACGAGTTTGAAGTCGTCACTTCAATCAATTTTTGCTTTCAATTCTTCGCGGCTGATTTCCTCCATTAACCTTCCCGATTTAGCTGTAACACGCAGAGGGGCTTCGCCCAGGTCTAGTCGCCATGTTCTGGATGCTGACTATCTTCTTGCCTATGGCGGTACCATTCGGTAATAAAATTGCCCGCCCGGGCATCCCAGGTATAGATGACGATAGTGCCGGCTATCTTGTCATGCCAACCCTGTCGACGGTTGTCGACCAAAATCCACAAGAAACCGATCCAAATAGCCAATATCGAGATGATGTATCCAAGGAGCCGTCGCACAGACCGTACGAAAGAGAGGCCTCTACCATCTGTAGTGACTATCCTTAAGCCCATGAGAGATTTACCCGGCGTCTGTCCAATCATGGTCCAGAAGAATATGAAGTAAGCGGCGCTATACAACAGGCCGAACACCCCAGAGACTAGGATCTTGTTTAAACTACTCGTTCTTGAAAACTCGTCGATATTGAAGATACCGAGGACTGCGTTGATGAGCCAACCCATAAACATCAGGGTGAAAACCACTATAAATACATCTATACTGTAAGCAATGAGCCGGCTGACAAAGCCGGCGTAGTTTCCTTTTAGGCTATCTTCTGACATGGCTGCCTCTATCCGATGATCTCCAGCTTTGCTCGCTGGCTCTCAACCTTCATTTTTACTCTTCGCTTCCATCCGCAGATCCGGCCGGACCAGGTAATTCGCCCCGGGGCGCTCTGCGTAATACTCGTCGTGCAAACGATTCGGCTAACAAATCGCCAGATACGGTCCTGGCCCGAACCTCGTCGAGCACCTCTTTGCTGAGCCCGGCGCTCTGCGCTTTTACCAGGTTCTGGAGCTCAGGAGCCTGGCCAAGCTGCCCCATAGTGGCGTCAAAGGTATCCTGGGTAGCTGTTAGAACGAGCTTGCGGCTGTGCGATTCTTCGATCTGGCCCCGTTGAATCCAACGACCGGTCACCGTTTCACCTCGCCTGACCAAGTCGTCGAATCGCGATCGAGCGGGCTGGAGCCTTTCGCTCCTGTCCATCTGGCGGATCATGGGCGAAAGTAGGGCGTTTGTCGTCTGTCCGGCAAACTTGAGAATGGCAGATCCGCGCCGGTGCAAACGGGACTCGGTTTCAAAGAGCATGCCAACCAGGAGATAGCGGAGCTCTTGGGACTCTGTCAACGATGGGGCGGGTGGCGATCCTGGTTGGATATAAACAACCGACCGGGCCTGGGTTTCCTGCTGGGTTCGATAATCCCGAACTTCTTCTTCCCACTGCTCCAGGTGGATTAGCAGCTCATCCCAGCCAAGCAGGGTGCCGCCAACCAATAGCCGGAGGACGGTCCGGAACCGGTCGGTTGATCCGGCATCGAGCTCCATCCTTTGCAGAATTTCCTCTAAACGCTCTTCCTCGCTAACGGTGATCGGGGCGATGTCATCCGGGGTATCTTGCATTGTTTCGGACTCCATTTTAGCTAAACGTACGCGTGCTAAGTACGGTAGATAATAGCAAACTCTCGATTAATGTGAAAGCGTTACCAGCGGGACGGCAGTGATAGGTGGAAAGAAGGTTTTATATTTCGCATAGACATCATATCGTATACAGGCAAGTACATCGTCTATAGTTAATCAGCTTTTTGGGGCGAATGAGTAGGAGCGGCGGTTTCGGGTTGGCACAGGTGGATTCCGTCGGCCTGGAAGAATCCTTTTACTGGTTTGCTAGGGGACAAATTCGGGTAGGTATTTGGCATGAAAACGAATCGAGATTTCGCATAGACATTGAGGCATTCAAACAAAGGGCTTGCCTCAATAGACATTGTCCCCTAAAGTTAACAATAGTCGCTGCAGCGTACTTTCGCAGGGTGAATTTCTGATAGCAAGGAGGAGACAAAGACATGGTTAAGAGGATACTTGGCGTGGTAGGGATGGTTTTTGGAGTTCTGGGCATCCTGCTCGCCATATTGGCTTTCGTTGGCGTCTGGGCTGTAAACAAACCGATGAAGGACGGTGTGGTGGACCTTTTAGAAATAGCCGATGGGGCGCTTGTGAGGGTCGAAGAGGTTCTGGCGAGGGCTGACAATGGACTTCAAGAAGTACGGAATTTCGTCAGCGACACTGCGGAAGCCATTCCCGGTACGGAGTTGGCGATGCGCATCGACAATCTTTTCGAACTGGTCGAAACAGCCGCCGAGGCGGCGGATAATGCCAATACTGTCATAGGACTGGCGAATAAGACCTCGGGTCTGCTCAGGCGTGACGCGGAGGAGAGACCCATCGAGAAAGTTTCGGCGACCCTGGATAACCTGGCTACGACGTTGGCGGAGATCGATCAACGAGCCAAGGAATTTCAGGAAAGGAATGTGGCTGCTGAGATAGCCGCTCAGATCGATGGCGAGATCGCCACCGTCCAAGATGGTGTCCGCGATATAAACTCGTCCGTGGGCGAGGCCCAGACAGGGGTGGACGAACTGAAGGTCGCCATACCTCGTTGGATCAATATCGCTTCTGTCATCTCATCGCTCATATTTATTTGGATGGGAGTAGCCCAGCTTGCCTTGGTTGGGTATGGTAGGCAGTGGTTCCGGGTGCCCCCGGCGGAAAAGGTGGTGGAGGTCGAACCAACACCTGTTCTGGCGCCTGTGGCAGCAGCGGTGGTGGAAGAGGAATCGCCTCAGATGGCGGCGCCTCAGATGGCAGCGCCTGAGAAGGCGGTAGAGGAACCTCCGGTTGAAGAGGAAAGGCCGCTTGAAGAAGAGCCTGTGGATGTCTCTGAAGTGCAGAAAGAAATCCAGCAGCACCAGGATGAGGCCGAGAAGCTTATCGAAGCCCGGGGCAGAGATAATTATGAGGCCGCAGCTGGAGCCCTGGTTCAAGCAAAAGGCTTGTATGAGGAGTTGGGTCAAAACGAGGAATGGGAGGCCTATATTGCGACGCTAAAGGAGCGAAATTCTCGCTTAAGCGCCCTGGAGGAAGAACTCGAGAAAGCTGGCTTGTAGAATTGTTCTACTGGATTCAATGCCTGTCCACCTAGCTTCGGACTTGTTTTAGTCCACTCTACGATTGGCGGTTTGTATTGAGATTGGGTGGTTAAAACAGGCCACGGATGATGCGGGATTGGAACGCTGATGACGCAGATCGGCTCTCTAGCGAGAGCTCGCTG
>DASRZI010000242.1:0-17162 GCA_035686605.1 Candidatus Zixiibacteriota bacterium | reverse complement strand
CTTCCAGCATTCAATTTGGCATGCCTTTTGTCGAGCGATAACCACAATTAGCGGTAGATGAGTATCGGGACTTGACTGACAGATAGACGCAGACTCTCGTTTAGGTTTTAAAGTCCTATCTCGCATCGCAGCGATGCTCGTTACGAAGCTCAATGGAAATCCACCAGCCCCGAGACACGAAGTTAAGGCTCGAATTGATGCTCAGCATGGCAACTCAAAGTCGCTCCCATAAGCCCCAATAAAGAAAAAGGCCTGCTATTTAGCAGGCCAAATTGACTTAGATTGAAATTGGTATTCAGTTGGGTCACCGATCCAAGCACGAGCTCAGGAGTGATCGATGATCAGGCTGACAATGCCCTCGCGGCCCTTCGAGCAGCAGAAGCCTCGATGACTCTAGCTGCAAAGATAGCGTCGAGGGCCTCCTGGGTGGCTTCTTGCTCGATGAGATCAGCCATCACCAATGCATTGACTGCGCGCAGCACTGCCGCGGCTTCGATATCCTGCGATTCTTGCACCACTTCAGCCGCATCGGCTAAGGATTCTTCTTTCTGGCGTTGAGCGACTTTGCGGACTGCCTCAGCCTCGAGAAATGCCTGGTCTTCCATCTCTTCTGTCTGATGGGCGACCTCTTCAGCATGTTTGAGTGCCGCTTCCTCGCGGGCGAGCGCTTCGATCTCGACTCCAGCGGCTAACACCGCCAGCGACTCAGCCCTGGCCATTCTCGCTTGTGCTGATTCCTCGATGGATTCTGCTTCGGATTCAACCGCAGCGGCTTTTGCCGAGGCCTCGTCCTCACGGGCCTTCGCCGCAGCAAGGATTACAGCCATCTTCTCCATCGACGCCTTCTCAGTTTTGTCGATGGCCTCTAAGACAGTTGCCAGTTCATCGGCCGCAAGTTTAAGTGTGTTAGGGTCGATCATACCCGCTGCTCGCATATAACCGTTATTGTCGATGATGGCTTGTTTAAAGCCACGAGCCCAGACATGTTCAAAGGCGACAAATATTGCCGAGCTCCCATTAGGTAAATCGGCGGCAACGCTCTGGAGATCAGATTTTGATACGCCGAAGTCGTTATCCGCGACATGAATTGATGCAGCCACCTCATCGGCGTCCGCATGATCCAAATCTTTTGTGGAGAGGCCGATCAAGCTCTTGATGAGGGTGCCAAACTCCCGCTGTTCTTCAGCTTGAAGATCGCTGACCTCTTGAGAGTCAATGGTACCGTCCATATGCTTAAAAATGTACAAGAGGTCAAAAAGCCTGATTGCTTTCTTTTGGCGGAGATTCTTGATTTCCAAGATGATATCCCGTGCATATTTATCATCGTCAAAACCGATCACGATGAGCTGTAATGGTCCGATCATACTGTTCACTCCTTAAATGCTGCAGAGATTAGGGGAAGAAAGCGACGTAAAACAGTCAACCGCGGATAGTCCCACCTGCCTAGGACGAATGTGGCAGCCGAATTCTGCTGTTGGCGGCTCCAATTAACAAAAAGAACCTCCCGGAGGCGTTCAAGCCTCCGGGAGAATTTATCTACTTTTAGGGCATAGAGTCAGGATAACCGGGAATTCCCTTTCGAGAATTACCGATGACGCCCCACTTCATGAGGTCGAGGGCCACGCCCATCCCAATCCAGAGCCAATCCCAGCCGCCGACGCCACCGGGGGACCAGACCAAGATATACATGATGAGTGTGTAGGGTAGGAAAATGAAACCCAGCAAGCCCCAGATCCACGAAGTATTCGCAAACATAAGATCCCATCTAGGACTCCATATCCAGGCCATGAGAAGGACAAGCCTTGGCACCATCCCTGCCGCCATGGCTAACAAACAACCGCATCCGAGAAACATTCTAGCCTCCTTCTAACAGTTCGATCAACGGGCGACACATCAACTCATCTATTGGTACATGGGTGGATGAGAGTCGTCCTAGCAACAATTGTTGGTCACCTACTCGGAAACCAAACAGCCTGACTAATTATAGCACAGCAAGCGTATTTATGGTGGAATTAAGCTCTTCAACAGGAGGTAGATCCCGCAAATTTCGGGAACTGATAGGCTCGCGACCTTTATTGCTTTACTTCCAGCAAAGCAACCGGACAAGAAATCAATTTATGGACCTGACTTCTCCATGTCACGCAGAGCGAAATAGGCGGGACGAGGGGTGCCATCCGGTAGGGTGATCGACCACCACCACTGCTCATCCTCTTCGGGAGTCCAATCGTAGTCGGCGATGTAAATGGCGGTTATCAGGCCAATCCAAGGCTGCCAGTTTTCGGTCGCATAAGTATAGGCACGGACCAAGTAATCGGCCTGCTCTTCCTCATTGACCGCGTGCCAGGCGTATTCAGGATGTACTACGTCCGTGGTCCAGCCCAATTCCAGGATAGCCGCTTGTTTGGCTCCATCGCCATTGTCGACCATGATCTCCCTCATGTCTTCGACATGACGGAAAACAAACCAGCGACCACCACCAAAATCCGGGTTGCTCTCTCCCTCCTCAGGCGGTGTTTCGGGCGGGGCTTTGTATCCGGGCGCGTTGAGCCCCAAAACATCAAAATAGTCGGCCGCACCGGCATCATACATTCCCTGCAAGAACTCCGTGTCGGGAATGGCTATTGGCAATCCCGTCCCCGTGGGCGCCAATCCTGCAGAAATGACTATCGCACCTGGATCGACTACCTTTATGGCCTGGTAGCAGATCTTAAGAAGTTTTGTGTACTCCGCCGGATCTGGTGGTCTGTCCCCCCATTCCCGGCTGAGGTTTGGCTCATTCCATACTTGATAGGCATCGATGCGCCCAACATATCGTTCGGCGAGCGCGCCACAGAAGTCGCCAAAATCGTCATAGTCAGCAGGCGGAATGTTTTCCTTCAGGTCCGCTCCCGGTTCTTGGGACCAGAATGGTTGGCGGTCGATGCGGACCAATAGATTGAGTCCTGCATCCTCCGTAGCGTTAACGATCTGGTCCGAACGCCACCAGTCGTACTTTCCTTTTTCGATTGACTCAATATCGCGCCAGGCGAAAGATTGCTTTACCCACCCAAAATCCATGTCTTCGATGAGGGCAAGATCCCGTTCGGCGATATTCGGACGCCACCATAAGAAAGCTTGAATGCCATATTCAGGCGAAGTGAAAAAGATATCTACTTCCTCGCTTGCGCTTGTTCCTTCTACCGTTGGAGATACAGCGGATACCAGAGGGGTGCTATTGGTTGGCTCGTCAGGAACGGGTATCACGGTTGCCTCGATCACGGTCGTAGGCGTAGTCACTGGAGCTACGATGGGTGTGCTGGTTCCGTCAATCCGCTCCTCATCACCCCGACCACAGGAGACGATGAACAGGGCCAGAAGCCCAGGCAGCAGAAACGACAGCGTTCTAGGCAACATTGATAAAGTGAGAAACGCCAGTGTTTACGAATCGATAGCAGCTGCAGAGAAGAGGAATAGTGACGAACAGAGTTGAAATGGTTCGGTTCACTATTGACTGATAATCCCTGCTCACTTCTTATCCATTCTTATTTCGGCATATCGGCCACTGCGCCAAACGCCGGTCGGGGTATGCCGCTGGTGTCGATGATGCTGTAGACGACCGGATCATCGGTCGGTCCTCCGGACTTGTTGCCGAAATCGAAGTTGAAAAGGAACGACAGCCAGACGTCACCCGAATCTCGCATTTGTTGGAAAGCTTGGACGATGTATTGGGCTTGCTCGTCCAGCGTGTTGTCCTGAGCGAATTCAAAGCCCGGGGGAAAGGAATCGTATCCTTCGCTGGAAGCCCAGCCAAATTCGGTAACGCATAGTTTCTTATTTGGATCGGCGGCCTGAACTTTCTGAGCGTAGGTGTCTATAGTCGTCTTAAAGCTCCAACTGTGGTGCGGGTTATCAAAGGGACCACGGAAGATTGCCGTAGCCGCATTAGGATCAGAACCAGTCTGGTCGAAGGCAACATCCGGACCGATATTATAACCGTTGTGATGTGCGCCAACGCAATCAGCGTACTTTAGCAAACCAGCGGCAAGGGCTTCGTCGAGATATATGAAATCGTCGTAAGAAGTCACCCCGTCGTGAATACCGGTAGGAGCCAGGGCCCCACTAATGACGATAATGTTTGGATCTAGGGTCTTGATCGTTGCATGGGCCTGTGAAAGAAATTGAACGTAATCCGAAGGGTTCAGCCCATTGGCTGTCGCCCATTCGCGGTCTAGATTCTGCTCATTCCAGACTTCGATCGCGTGAATCTTTCCCGGGTAGCGGTTGATCAACTCGGACAAGAAAGCCGTATAGTGGGCATAATCATCGGGAGGTCCATTTTCATTGCCCGCTGCTCGGGTCCATGCTGGTGCGCCGACAACGCTGAACATCAGTCGCAATCCGTGTGCATCGGCTTCATCCACGACGCCATCATAGAAAAACCATTGGAATGTCTCTGGATCTGGTTGGACCAAGGGCCATTCCAACTGGACCTTGACCCAATCCATGCCCAGTTGGTTGCTGGTCACGTCCATGGCAACCTTGGGATCCCCGACGACCGCATGGGATTGGACACCAAAACCAAAGGATCCGGCGGGCCATGGTTCAACAGGCCCGGTTGATGCGGGTTCTGCTGGACCGCCGTCCGCTGGCGGCGGTTCGGCATCCTGGTCTCCTGAGACTACTGCAGGAGGAGGTAGGGTCGACGCTACAATTGGGTCCCCATCACCAGGTGGGAAGATAGGCGCACTGGTTGCCGGTTCCGACTCTCCGCCACAAGCAGCTAAAACCAGCACAAGTAGGGAGAAAGTAACGATAATCAGTCGCCTCATAGCGTTCTTCCTTTCTATGTTCGAATTATCTGAACCCTTAGTCGGTTTATCCACCCATCACCTGTCTAAGCAGGTCACATGATGGGCAGCTTCCATCTGGCCTCAGCATAGCGTATCCAGCCTGCGGATCATCGCCCCATTGGGTGAAATCAACATTGAATATGATCATCATGCGGACTTTTCCACTGTTGGCTGAAAGGCTTGCAGCTTCAGCTAGCCATTGGGCGTGCTGGCCCACGGTTGTATTTCCGGCCCAGGAGAATCTCCCTGGCACGCCGCCGAAATCCTGGCCTGACAAATATCCAAGTTCGGTGAAACATACCTGCCGCGAACCGCCAAAGGCATTGTAGTACATATTCAGGGTTGGCCAGAAGTACCAGCTATAGTGCGTTCCACCAGCCGGGTGACCTGAGGAGGCATTGGGTGAAGTGGCCCCTGCATTGAAATGTACGCCAATACAATCCATGTAATTTCCACCACCAGCGGCGGCAACGCCGCCCATGTAGACATTGTCATCGCATCCGTTGGCGCCACATCCACCACCAAAGTAGCCAGTTGGAGCCGGCGCGCCGCTGATAACCATTACATTCGGATTGGCCGATTTGATAGCGTTGTAAGCTGGAGCCAGCATGTTATTAACATAGGAAGCAGGATCGATCGTTCCGACCGGCCATTCGAAGTCGATGTTTTCCTCATTCCAGATCTCAATCGCGTCCGGACCTAAGGCAGCCACTCCTCTGAGGAATTCGACGTATCCGTTATAGTCAATGCTGCTTGGATAAGCGTTTGCACCTGGAATACTTAGTAGAACTTTGAATCCATTTCCATGGGCCTGTTGGATCCTGCCCGCTACGGCGTCGGCAGTATCTCCCGGCCCCCATTTATGCTGGAATTTCACCCAATTCATACCGGCCATATTCATGAGCGTTGGATTGGCCAATGAATGGGTCTGGCCGCCTAGTTCAAAGCTGCCGCCAGATACTGGCGCAATGACGGGAGGAGTTGTAGCATTCCCGCCATCGCCACCGGATACGACGACAGGTGGTTCAACTTCGACGACAGCCAGGTCGTTCACGTCAAGTCCTGGGTTTACAGTTAACAGTTGGGCAAAGACCCAACCTTCTTTGCCATCGGCCATCTCGATCTGAAGCCAGCTAGAATCACCACTCCGGCCGATTAGGGCGACCTTCTCTCCAACGTTCAGACCGCCAACGATTCCATATCCAAGGCCAGGGCCATTGCGGACATTGGCAGGAGTGTTGGCTGCTGCATCTGCGTTACCAGGATCAACCGGTCCAGTTCCACCCGATACGACGGTCTCTGGTGTTTCTTCCGGTTCAGGCTCTGCTTCGGGTTCCGGAGTTGGTGTCGGCTCTGGTGCCACATCGACCACAACTTCAACCGATCCAAGATTTGCGACACTATCGCCTTGAGCGAAGCCCGCTTTTATAACGAAGCGACCGGGTTCATCAGCGCCTTCCCAGGTATAAGTCATCGCTTCACCGCTGCTGCTGGCTACGATAGCGCCATCCTCATCTTCCACTGCCCAGACGATTGCAGCACTCGCAGGTTGTGGTGCGGCAGCCTGGCCCAGATAACTGGCTATCGCTTCGGCATAGCCTTCGCCATGTTCAACATTACCCAGACCCCTGGTGGTAAAACCACGCAAATGGTAGCGATCGGCTAATCGATTCCGGTGGCTGAGAAGAGCTTCATTGCCGAGCCATACGTTGTGTGGCTGGCCTGCCTGCTCGTATGTGTACTTGTAGGTGAGACTATCTGGATCCCATTCAAGAGCTCCGGCGGATCCTGACAAAGCGACTTCAACCTCTTGACTCGGTTCGATAAGTTCACTGTCACCCACAAGAGTCAACTGGCCATAATTCTCAAGCGCCTGGTCTTGACTGACCTCGCGAAGGCTGTCGCCCACTGCGTCTATGGCGCTAATCGTGTTCATCATCATTAGTTTTTGACGATCGATCTGACGCGTTGCCCATACAATGAGTTCTTCCACGGAATCATTATCACCATAAACGGTGGGATCTAGGGGCATTTGAGCATAGATGATGTCGGCAATCTGGCCCAGCGCGGCCCAGTCTTGCCCTCCACTGCTCCATCCAGTCTCGTCAGAAATGGGCATATCGAGAGTAACGATGAGTTCTAGTCCCTCGTCATGCAAACTCTCAGCCAACGTTTCGACGAACTGCGTATACGCTTCAAGCTGTCCCTCGCTGGCTCCCAGGTATTCCAGGTTCACGCCAGTATAAGGCCCGCTTTTTGCCGTGTCGACCAGGGTTTGGATATTCCTCTCCTGGGCGGTCGGATCATTTAGTAATCCAGAGAGCGAAACAGTATCGACTATGGCGCCGGTATTTGTTGCTCTGATGTACTGGTGATACCCACTCGTAGGTAGTTCGACTATGCTGCCACCAAGGGAGCCATCTGGCCCGAGAGTGAGTGTTCCCGCACTAACCTCGGTCAGATATGGGAGAACAACCGGTGGTAAGGATTGAGTAGGAAGGACTTCAGCCCCTATTTCCGGATCGTCAGGCTTTCCACTCTGAACGAGAACGAATGCAAACGGGAGAGGACCCGCGTGCGACGTTAGAAGGGATGTCTCTTCATCAACATCGCTCGGTGCGAAAGACCAGCCTTCGCCGTCCCAATAGTAGAGATCGAGCGTCTGGTAGGGCTGTGCCGAATCCGGAATAGCGACTTCAATGCTTCCTATTGGAGCATCATCTTTATACTCCAGGATATAGAAATCACTGGCGAGGGTGCCGCCAGCTGGCATGGCATTAGCTGCGTCAGCCCATTCCTCTTCCGAACCGCTTAGAAATTCTTCTCGTGATAGGGTCTGGCCCTTGACCTTAGAATCCTGGTCTTGAAGCAGAAGAGAAAAACCATCTTCAACGCTAACTTCCTCAACAGGCTGGGTCTCTGTGACTGTCTCTTCGCTTGGGTCGGATTCACCAGTCAGACCGAGACGATCGCTCAGAGAAATAGGAGGCAGAAAGAGCCCTGCGATAATGAGGATGACGACGAGGATGATTCCACTGACCAGGAGCTGTATATTTCGATTCGAAGGGGCAGCTGATGACTCGTCGCCTTCTGAGGAGCCGCCGTCTGAGAAGCCGCCTGTTGAGTCGTCGCCTATTGAGGCGTTGCCATTTGCCCCCACGCCATCTTCTCCCCCGACATCGCCTGAATCATCATCCGGCACATCCGCTCCAGAATCTTCCGTTGGCGCATCGCCATCTTCCAGTGGTTGCGCTTCAGATTCTATCTCAGTCTCAGGTTCGCCTGCATCGACCGTTTCTGGATCAGATACCAGTGTAGCTGGACTGCTGACCGTGATGGTCTCTTCAGAACTCGCCTTGACAGTCTCTTGCGCGTCTTCAATGGGACGATCTTCGTCCACGTTCATATTACCTCCATCTTAACCTGCGATCCAGAATAACCAAGGGCCATTTCGCTTAACTTTGTAGCTCTTGTGGAACACGAACGAACGAAATTACCATCTGTCCCATCGGGTTCTCAACGATCTACTATGGTTTCCTCGAGAAGCTGTCCACATCCAATGGACGCAGAACAACGCCGGATTACAAAACAGGGCGAAGCAGCGCGAGGGATTCAGTAATGATCATGGATCCTGTCGACGGGCCACGGAAAGTCAACAATAGTATCTTACTGGCTTTAACCGGTATCCTTGTTTTCAGGTTTTCCTTTTCCAACTTGTTGCCAGAAGTGCGATAAATTACTCCTGAAGGACGCGATTGCTAAACGCAATCGTGATGTATCGAGACAAACAAATGGCGGCCGTCTTGCAACGCCGCCATCAATCTTGTCTCATTATACGCTTCCAGGAGCGAGATTCTAGCACAAGGGGGATCCAGCGCCAAACTAGTAAGGAGCCATTAATGTGGCGCTAGAAAGGACCAAAAGGAAAGGAGGTTAGGGGTATTTGGGTAATGATCTACTTATTGGAAAGACGAGCCAGGTACCGGCTGATGCCCCCAACGGCCTTGAATACATGTTATTCTGCGGTCGTATATACCATCGTATCCGGATGAAAGTCCTTCCAACCGAACCAGAAGACCGCGGTGCTCTTGAAAGGTTTTAAAACGCTGCCTGACAATGGTCCTTCTACAGCTACAGGGACTTTCAAGTGTCTACTTATAATCAAGATTTAACCGAGTGGCTGAATGATAGTAGCAAGATATTCCACCCTTTTCTGTAAGGTTGACACCCCCGGGTCCACGGATATACTTTTTTTATACGCGTCCGGTTAAAACACGGGCGTCCCAACCGAAATGAGTCACTTGTATTCTTAACAGAATCGAGCCACAGAATTCGTTGTGATTTGAGTTATTGATTATAACGTCCCCATTTGATTGAGATTGAGGCACAAAGAAGCCTTCTAGCAGCGATCTGGGGACTAGGTCAGCAATCTGAGAACTCTGGACCTTCCAGAACATCAACAAGGAGAATAATATGCCTTCAGTAGCGAAACTGTTTGAAGAGATGCCGAACGTATTTAATGCAGAAAAAGCCGGCGACATGGATGCTACGGTTCAGTTCGATCTATCTGGAGAGGGTGGAGGTCAGTGGTATGTAATCGTTGCAGATGGAAACTGTTCAGTCGAGAAAGGAACAGCGGACGAGCCAACAGCAACAATTCGGATGGATGCAACTGACTATGGCGATATGATCGCTGGCAGATTGGATCCCATGACTGCCTTCATCCAACAGAAAGTAAAGGTCGAAGGCGATCTGAATACTGTGATGAAATTCCAGACCATATTTGACTAATTTGAGCTCAGGTATGACATTTACTGCCGGGAGGATATCTCTGGCAGCTGATTGAGGCTTCAACCGCTGGCTATTATTTGAGGTGCAATCTCAAAGCCCGTTCTCCATGTGGAGGACGGGCTTTTTCGTTGTCCAAGCTATTGTGTTTGCTCCTGAACTCCAAGGGCTAACTCGGGATAATCTCGAGGCTCAGCACTCCCTATATCTACCCCGAACAGCTCGAGAAGTTCGGTTATTAGGGCAGCTTTGCGTTCGGCATCACTTCGCGACCATGTGCGTGCCTTGACTTCCAAATAGCGACCAGGAATCTTTGGTTTGAGTACTTTATCAATGTTCACCGCGAAATCGGTATTCTGGTAAGTAATCCGCCAGCGGCGACGTTCCTTGTGAACTTCCACTTCCTGGTCTGGTGCAAAATACTCGCGGTAGAAACGAAGGCTCTGTTCAGCTGGAGCAAGCCAACGGGAACGAGAGAGCATTACGGCATTTGGATATTCTTGCAGGTGTTCTTCTCCCAACAACGTCAGACGTGATCTGGCCTGGAAAATTTTGCCACTTTCATCGACGAATTCATCATCTCTGAAGCGCAAGCGGGCCGCATCTGGATCGTCTCCTTCAAAGAGAAAATAGCTATCGTACTGCTTATAATGAGATTGTTTCGTGATGGTCACTTCGTCGCCTTCCAGAGCTGCTAGCAGTTGGACGTTGTCAGCCAGTGGAACCTTGACTTGAATCTCGAAACTTTCCTGACGCTGGACGCCTGCTAGAAGGACAAGCTTGTTGTAGGGACTGGCTTCGCGCTTGAGCACGAAAGCATCTATTTTAGCAGCTACTTCCGCTGCCTGTTCTTTTATCAGCTCCTGGTCAACAGTCAGCAGCTGGCGGTCTCGCAAAAGCCACTGACCATTACAAATAACGTGGGCAACGTCACTGCTCTTGGTCGCATATACCAGGCGCGAATAGATCGCCTCGTCATGGTTGTGAAAATGGGGCCAATTATGGATCATTGTTGCGTCAACTACCGTAATATCAGCGCGTTTTCCAGCTTCCAGGCTGCCGGTTATGTGAGACATATGGAGAGCGCGTGCTCCCCCGATCGTTGCCATTTCAAAGGCCTGTCTTGCTGGCAGCACCGTGGGATCATTGCTAACTGTTTTAGCCAGCAAAGCGGACAGACGCATCTCTTCAAACATATCAAGATCGTTGTTGCTCGCTGGTCCGTCAGTTCCAACTCCGACATTCAATCCCATCTCCAACATCTGACCAACCTGGGCGATACCACTTGCGAGTTTCAGGTTGCTGGTCGGACAATGAGCTACACCAGCGCCAGCCTTCTGCAAATCATACATCTCACCTCTATCGAGGTGGACGCAATGGGCTGCCAGGAGTTTTGACTGGAGAATTCCATGTTGGGCATTCCAGGGCACGACAGGCATGTTGTGTTCGCTGCGGCAATTGTCGACCTCCAGGAGTGTTTCACTTATGTGGGTATGAATGGGCACATCGAAACCACGGGCCAGATCGGCACACGCGCGCATCAGTTCAGGGGTTGCTGTGTACCAGGCATGGGGCGAGACAGCCGGTTGGATTAGCGGATGATCCATCCAGCGTTCTATCATCCGCCGGCACAAAATCAGGCCGTCCTCAAAACTCTCAGCGTCCGGGGTTGGGAAGATCATGATGGTCTGGCCAAGCAGCGCACGCATACCGATATCTGCGGTTGTCACCGCTATCTCGTTCTCAAAGTAGTACATGTCGGCGAAGGCGGTGACCCCTGATTGAATCATTTCGGCACAGGCTACCTTCGTGCCCAATTTAACGAAATCTGGGGTGACAAACTCCCGCTCCAAGGGCATCAGATATCCCAGCCACACGTCCAAACGAAGATCGTCGTTTAGACCTCGTAAGAGGGTCATGGGCACGTGAGTGTGAGCGTTAACAAGCCCGGGAATGATCACCTGGTCCTCGCAAATTACCGTCTCGTCAGCCTGGTATTGACCAACGATCTCGTCAGATGCTCCTACGGCGACGATGCTGTCACCATTGATAACAACCGCGCCGTCAGTATGAACGTCGAAGGCCTCGTTCATCGTAATAACGGTTGCACCGGTAAGGATCAGATCAACCCGTTCAGCCATTTTTCCCTCTTAGTTGTCTTGCGCAAAACAATGCATTTTTAGCTGCTCGCGGTTCGAAGAGTAAGTTGCACTATCCATATTCAGGTAACGGATCTGCATCCGCCGAGCTTCAGAATTACATACCATATGCCAGAGCTATATGGTTTATGCTCGGAGTTGCTGAATTATACAGGTGCATTAAGCCATTAGAAAGGGCAATATGATGGACGGTACCCTGGCAGAATAGTCCAGTGACAGATTTCTCACCGCTGGAGTAAATGTTATAATGTCGCCCGCACTTTAGTAATAGTCAATGATTAGCGGTCTCGTAGACAATCGTCTGCCCAAGTGCAGCGAGACCGGTATCCAAGGAAGCTTTTCTATGTCGATGATCGATATTATTGAAAAGAAACGTGACGGGGGAGAACTTTCCACAGACCAGATTTTCTGGTTCATACGGGCTTATACGGATGGAGAAATACCGGATTACCAGGCGGCCGCTCTCATCATGGCTATCTATATCCAAGGCATGAACCGGAGAGAGACGGTCGACTTAACCACGGCAATGGCAAGATCCGGAGATCAAATCGATCTACACGACGTTGTGCCATTTGTCGTCGACAAGCATTCCTCTGGGGGAGTTGGAGATAAAACTTCACTGGTCGTGCTCCCCGCTGTGGCAGCCTGCTGTGTACCGGTAGGCAAAATGAGCGGTCGAGGTTTGGGCTCCAGCGGAGGAACGCTGGATAAAATGGAATCCATTCCCGGCTGGTCCCCCAATTTGACCATTCAACAATTCAAAGAGCAGCTCGTAGACATCGACCTAGTTCTTTCCGGTCAAACGGCGAGGTTAGCTCCTGCCGATGGAAAACTCTACGCTCTGCGTGATGTAACCGGGACAATTGGCAGTAAGCCGCTAATTGCCGCTTCCATCATGTCGAAGAAACTAGCTTGCTGGGGGGATGCTGTTGTTCTAGATGTTAAACTTGGAAATGGTGCCTTCATGCCAACGGTGGATGAGGCGCGAGAGCTGGCCGAACTCATGGTAGGGATCGGAAAGGATGCGGGAAGAAAAACCGTTGCCCTTCTCTCTGACATGAACCAACCCTTGGGCCATGCTGTCGGCAATTCCCTCGAAGTACACGAAGCTATCGAGGCTTTGAGGGGATACGGCCCCCCGGATTTATGGACCCACTGCCTTGAAGTAGCCAGTTATATGGTGTTGTTATCAGGCCAGGTAGAAACGCTTGATGAAGCCAAGGATTCCATAAACCAAGTTAGAGTAGATGGGCGCGCATTGGCCAAATTTAGAGCAATGGTCGCTGCTCAAGGAGGAGATGTCCATTTTATCGACAATCCAGAAGCATTCCCCAAACCAGCGATAGTCGAACGGGTTCTAGCGGAAAAGAGCGGCTATATCTCAGGCATCGATGCGGGAGCGATCGGCTGGAGCTGCGTCAGGCTGGGTGCGGGGCGAATGCTCAAAACAGATTCGATTGACCATTCCGTGGGCATGGTAGTTCCAATAAAGGTTGGGGATCATGTTGAGCATGGCGAGCTTCTGGGCACAATCTACGCTCCTGATCAGGTTCGCTTTGATCGGGCCAGGGAAGAATTCCGTTCCTCAATATCTATCTCCGATTCACCGGTTTCTCCCCTGCCCCATCTGTATGGAACGTTGACCTAGCTGAGCTAATCGATTATCTACTGTCCAACCCAAAAAGAATACCTGATCAGCCAAGCCATGGGCGTTGTTCTTCTGGGCTAGTCTGTCATCTCGATCCCTGTTCATGTTTTGTGACTGGAACAACCATGAAGCCAGGATACAAGGGAAGTGGTGCAAAAATCTGAGAGCAGGTAATTCCAGGTCAAAATCGGACTGATTAATTGTGGAGGTCTTGTGAAACTATCTTTAGAAGGCAAAGTGGCAATCGTAACCGGGGCAGGTCAGGGGCTCGGCAGGGCTATCTCACAGACCCTGGCAGCCTCCGACGCGAAAGTAGCTATAAACGATATCAACCCTGATCGAGCTGAAGGTGTAGCAACGGAGATTCGAGAAGCTGGCGGGAAAGCCATTGCTGTAGCAGCCGACATCAGCAACAAATTTCAATGCGTGCACCTTGTCGAAACGACCCGGTCTGAATGGGGCGCACTGGACATACTTGTCAACAATGCGGGCATCGAACCCGTTTCTACAATCCTCGAAATGGACGAGTGGGACTGGGATCGCTGCATCGACGTTAACCTAAAAGGCACATTCTTCATGAGTCAATTGGCTGGGCGAGTCATGGCCGATGAGAACGAGGATCGCGGAGGTTCGATCGTGAATATCAGTTCAATCGCGGGCGTCGAGACACCGCTCTTCAACAGGGCTGCTTACTGCGCCAGCAAAGCAGGAATGGTTGGCTTTGCTCGCGAATGTGCCAGAGAATTCGCCCAATATGGCATACGAGTAAACACGGTGTTGCCCGGAGTATTTATCACCCCGATGACCGAACAAGCTCGCCAGAATCCAGTAATGATGGCTAAATGGGAGAATGAGATTCCATTGTCCCGACTCGGTGATCCAGGTGAAGTAGCTGATGTAGTCCTTTTTCTATGTTCCAGCGCCAGCAGCTATATGACCGGCAGTACAATAACTGTGGATGGTGGGAAAGTGATGAGATAGCCGGACTGCGCGGAATCCTGAACGCCCGCTTGGTTCATCAGTATCAATCAACGCAAACGCTCTCCACACGATTAATCCTGGCGAGGCTTATGGGGCGGCTAACCCTGTTGTGGCCTATGAATGTGACCTAAGGGTATTTCCAGGGCAATATGAGAGGAGCCATCATTGGGCTCAAGCTAGATCGGTGTACTATTTGAGATCCCCAGAGTAGTTACTTCCGGCTGCGGTATGTTCGTTTGACTCCTGCACCACCACGAAAACTGGGCGCCTCAAGCACGAAGAAGGTGCAACGACTTACGTCCAGCATACGGCTGGCAAGGCGAGGATCAAGCTTATCAATGGGTGTCGCTGAAGTTATGACAGTCGGCAAGCGAGCGTTGTATCTATGATTGAACAGCTGATACAGTTTTTCACGAGCCCAGGCTGTCGCACTTTCAGTTCCCAAATCGTCGAGGACGAGCAGCGGGGCAGTCCGTACTTCGTCAAACCGCTTGTCATAGCGCATACCACTGGCTGGGTTAAAGGTTGCCCTCAGATGATCAAGAAGATCCGGCACGACAACGAATAGAACGGGCTCACCCTGATTGGTTACATGGTTTGCGATGGCAGCCGCTAGATGGGTCTTGCCGTTGCCGTAGGCGACGCTGTTAAAGACGAGCCAGTCCGATGGCTGCCCGGCAAATTCCCTGGCCGTGTCCGCGGCCCGCTTTAGATTATCCGATTGTTTAGCTGGAAGCTCCTGGTCCCGCACCGAAAATGTGGAAAAGGTTTTATCGCTATGAAGGCTCAGTGTTGATAAATCTGACTGGTCCTGCCCGACTCCAGCTCGTCGGAAATCAGGGGCAAGGATCGTCACGATTTGGACCAGGCTGGGGTCCACCATGCGAGAACGAATGCGAGTCTCTATGGCTTCCAGCTCTTCGTTGGTGGTAATTACTGTCGGAAGATGAGCGTTGTAGCGATGATTGAAGATCTGGTAGAGTTTCTCCTGGGCCCACTCTGTGTTAGCTTGACTTCCAAGATCGTCCAGAATCAGAATGGGTGAGTTTCGTACTTGCTCAAATCGCTCATCATACCCTGTGGCTGAATTTGGGCTGTAGGTAGCCCGAAGATGGTCAAGAAGATCTGGCGTATTTACGAAAACGACCGGTCTGCCTTCGTTGATACAGTAATTGGCGATAGCGGCTGCCAGGTGCGTCTTTCCACATCCGTACCCCCCTTTCAACACCAGCCAGCCATCGGGATTCTTGGCGAAACCCAGCGTTTTTTCATGGGCAATACGAAGGTTCCGCTGTTTCGCCGGGGTGAGGCCGATCCCTTCTGGGAAAAAGCCGGAGAAGGTGCAATCCCGAAGGGCGCCCAGCTGGCTCATTTTGAGCAAGCGATTGGCACGCTCAATCTCTACTTCCTCTTCCCGGCAGGAACATATAACCGCCCGGCCGAAGTGGGGGTGCGTTGGATCGACGTTTGGAACGACGAATCCCATCCCTCCGCACTGCGGACAATCCGGTCTACCCCCTCCGGTCAGGTTATCCGGTCGGTTGGGTGGTGGGCTATCGTTTAACGATATCTCGAAGCTCTTCAGGGATTTGTCCTTGAAGTTCCTTCTGAGAATCTCTGCGGCTGATTCCATCTCTCTTGCCTTCCATTCGCCAGCGTTCTAATATGGCCAAGACGTAGGTCCACTTTCGCGCATTGTTCTGCACAGCCAGGCTTATCGCCTCCTCTATCCAATCGGGAGCATATGTTTCTTCAGCGTCCCTCAGCTGATCGGCTAAAAGGGGTGTTAACGAACCGATATTTTGTTCGTAAAGGACAAAGATATTCGGTCGATTCAACATCAAGGTAATTGGCTCGTTCTCATCGGGTAAAGGTCGCCATTGGCCGCGTGTAATGCCTTCTACCGCAGCCCGGCCCTTTTCGGTATTCATGAAATACAAGTCGAGCGTACCATCCGGGCTCTCTGCCGTGACCTGGAGCAGCGTTCCCCGAGCAATTGACAGTTCAATGCCTTTTTCCAGGGCTTCTTTGGCCGATTCCTGATTTTGTCCCATGCCTTCCATTAGAAGCTGGTCGCTAAGGAAATCCGCCAGTCTCATAAATCGAACCGCACCTTCCTTCTGCGACAGAGACCAAAAGGCATACAAAGTAACCTTCAGCTCTGCCAAATCATCGATGTGCGGCAGCAATTCACTGAAGAACAGGCTTGGTATCTGCGTCTGCCGCAGCTTGCCATTTGGGAAACCGGGAAATCCTACCATGAGAATCGGTATTTATTTCAGCTGACCGGGAAGAACGCTTCATTCAAGAGGCAAATCCAATCTCGGCTCTCCACTACCAATGCGTGACCTTTGGCCTCGATACCCATTAGAGCTTGACCTCCTGCCGCTGTAGATTACGGAACGTGGCAAATTGGCCCTGCCAGAACAGGTCGACTACAGCAGTTGGGCCATTTCGGTGCTTGGCTATATTTATCTCGGCGATGTTTGGTCGTTCGCTCTCCTCATGCTTATAGTAATCGTCCCTATAAATAAACATGACAACATCAGCGTCTTGTTCAATCGAACCTGAATCCCGTAAGTCTGCCAGAACAGGTCTTTTTTCGGTTCGCTGCTCCACAGCCCGGCTTAGCTGTGAATTCGCCACGACCGGTATATCAAGCTCCCGGGCTAGACCCTTCAACGCCCGGGAAATCTCGCTTATTTCCTGGACGCGATTTCCATATGGACGATCGGTCACCATTAACTGAAGATAATC
>DASRZI010000241.1:0-2970 GCA_035686605.1 Candidatus Zixiibacteriota bacterium | reverse complement strand
CCGGTACAGTAGAACTGAGATGCCAACGATGATAATCGGTATCGAGGCGATTGCTGCTACTTTGACGCTCACGAATCCGAAGACAGCCAGGGCAATTGCCAACAGCACATAGAGAGGTTTTCCAGGACTCCGGCCCATGGTGAAAAGTATCAAGGCCATGACTAGTCCAACCAGAGTAAAGGCCACCGGAAGCCGGTTATAGATCACAAAAGCATAGTTGAAGGCCAGAAATACGGCCGCTAGCAGCGCAACCCGTTGACCAAAGTGCTGCCTGGCGAACGCAGCCACCACTGAAATCGTTAAGAGGCCCAATACAACCGCTAGAAAGCCAGCTTGCCAATAGCCGGTGCCGAGCAGCGAGAAAGTGTAATAACTAAGCCACAACATGGCGGAGTTCGTTGATTCCACGCTCGAAAAGCCTTCTATCTCTGGTGTCCACTGGCCAAAAATAACCTTGTTTCGCCCTCCGTACACCGTGTTAGCGCCGTCGGTGGTCAGCCCCTGGGAGACAGATAGATGGTGAGGTGCATCTGCTTCGAGTGCATAAACCCGGAGTCCGAAGGCAATTAGCAGTAGTAACGCGAAGGCAATCGGAAAAAACCGGCTGCGGTCTTTCACGATCGCATCCTTGCAGGGTAGGTTTTGGAATCGTTCAAATTTATGATCGACGTGATGGCTAGTTGCATTTGAGAAATCTGGCTTTGCGTCTCATCGGGAAGCGAATAACTACACCTGATTTTAGCGATACCTTGGCGATCCTTCCATAGTAAATAGGATTCAATTTTACATAAAGTGGTTTACTATCGAAATCTGAGAGCTTAGACTTGGCTCCGCAAGCGTCCGCGACCTTTTTCACGAGTTAAAGGCAATGTGCGATATGCATCGTCGCGTAGGACTTCTGCGCCGTCAGGGATTAGTCAGTCACATAGAGACAATCTGTACTGCGAGGGTGATAGAAAACGCCAACCGCCTGAAAACGTGAATGGTTCGTGATTATGTCAAATTAATGCCTAGTTTTCTGAGATTCTTTTTTGGGACGTGAAGGCGGCTGCCGCAGTGGGGCCAATTGGGAACTAGAGTGCCACAAAGGTGACTCAAACCTCAGAAAGGCCCTCAACGGCCTGGTCGGCTCCAGCGACTTGTCAGGCTGTCCCCTCAAGCCTCTTCACAGCAATCTCACATTTTCAAAGAAGGGTGTCTCCCTGCTTTCCACTGACATAGCTGCATAGAGATACATCGCAGCTGACCAGGTCTGCCAATCCTGTCCTATGGGCTCTCCATCTTGGGCTCGCAACCATTCGTTGAATCCAAAACCCAACTTCGCATTGTTGCTTCGACGAACCACTTCCGTCAGGCAGCCAAGATGCTTTTCTGCAAGCTCGTACTCTCCAGAGGCAACGATGGCCGCAATGTAGAAACCACAAGCAAATGGCCAGATACCTCCATTGTGATACTCACCAGGAAGGTTGAACTTGGAGTATCGAGGACGCCAATCGTCATCTTCAGGGTTGATAAACGAAAACAGATTGGGTGGAAGACCCACTGCCAGCCTGTTTTCTTTTCTTAACAAATCGCATTCCGCTTCAACCCAAGAAATGATAGCCTTCGAGCGGGATGGCGAGGCAATGCCTGAGAGAATCGCCAGACTGTTCCCCAGTAAGTCAAAACGTCTACTCTGGTGAATTTTGTATGCCCAAAGAGCATAATATGGCCTTCCTGGAACCGAAAACCCCCCACCCTGAAGATCGGTTTCTCCTTTCTTTTGAAAATGCTCCTGGTTCAGAATGTCTCTCAACCTTTTGGCTTCCTCATCCATCCCGAAAAGCCGCATGTATGTGTAGACCAATGTGTTTACATACAAGCCATATCCATAGACCCACTGCTCGTCCCGCCAATCGCTCGTCGGCTGTTGCGCCACAATAATGGCATCGCCAGGACTTTGATAGCTCATCCACATAAGAGCTTTCTGAACCGCACCTTCCAAGAAATCCTTCTCTCCCGTCACCCGTCGAAAGAGAGCGACACCAATTAGGAAAAGCGGAGTCGTGTCACTTGAACCTCGGTCTCGATCACTGTGAACCAATGATGGAATATGTCCTCGCACTGATTGATTGTTGGCTAAGGTCTCAAGTACTCGACGCTGGCAGTCCAATAACTCTTCATCACCACTTAACAGTATGCCTAAAGAAGCAATCATCAAATCACGTGTGTATGGTTCAGGATACCCCCACCCGGCGGTTCGGGGAAGTCCTTGAAATGGTCCATGGACATTGTGGCGCAAAACTCTCAGGGCAACCTCTTTTGCTTGTTCGATACTCGATTTCTTCTTGCTACGGATAATCATAGTATGATGGCGTCTTCTCATGCGTAGAATTGAGTTGCGGTAGCCTAACAGCCTGGAGCTGAGCGGCCCACAAAACTACCCGATCCCATTTTCACACCTCGCGCGGGGCTCGCTCCCGTGCGACATTAGGCATCAACTTTCTCTAATGATGGGATTAATTCGAATACTGGTCGAATTTTTGCTTCTGGGACAAATTCATGATCTGGCGAATCAACCGCGGGACTAATATATGACTTGGCAATCGGATAGCTCTCAATATAACTTTTCAATACTGGTGCTGCTTCATTAAAAGGGAGCTCTCGTAAGATCAGTTTTTCACACTTTTTTCCTCGAGATAGTGTCACCTTACCTGAGGCTCTTGCATTTTTTACCCAATCAACGACTCCATATGGGGCGACCAACCACCGATTTTTGCCTTGGGTAACTACGGCTACCGGAACAGTATGAGGTTTTCCGGTAATTCGACCTGGAACAGTGAGGAGGAAATAATTTCTTGGCGAAACGCCTCGTTCTAACATCCATGACAAGATAAGATTGACGATCTTACGATCTAAACTGAATTGAAACGATCGTACCATGTGTGCCTTCTCCGAATTGAATCCAACCCCACAAAGCCGATATTAGCC
>DASRZI010000240.1:0-2301 GCA_035686605.1 Candidatus Zixiibacteriota bacterium | reverse complement strand
AGTCGCAGATGTGGCGACAAAGACTATTCTGTCAAATCCTGCGCCTTCTGTTTTGGCAAGATTTGCGGTGATATTCGATTTGCCCGTTTCCACCTCGACCGCGGTCCTTTTACCGTGCCTCTGGGCCAGGATGTCAATGGCGCCGTTGCCCTTGATAGGATGTTCACAGGTGATTTGGTAACCTTGTTTCTCGAAGTATTTTGAAGTTTGCCTGACCCAGTAGCGATGCTCCAGGCTTTCGCTGGGCATGGGGCCGATTTCAATATGCGCTGAGGAGCAGACCGATCGGCCAAGGTCAGTCAGTTCATACAAGACGACCTGGCCGGATCGTGTGGCGATGGTGACAGCTTTGATAATGCCGGCGGCAGCAAGCTGCTGGCGGATGGCGTTGCCGCGACGGCGGGAAAGGCTGAGTCGCTGGTAGCGGGATACGGTTGTCGATACCGGCCGGGTTGCCACATCCGCTAAGAACCGTATCTCCTCTCGATTCAACTTTATATTGGGAGGTTCTGGTTTGGAATCATGAGATAGCAAAGACTTATTCTCTCTATCTTGTGATTCTCTGGGGGATGGTGGGTGGGTATTATCTTTTGTATTCAGGTTATTCCGTTTGTTTTGTTCTTTATTATCCGGGGGCAGAATAGCTGGAACTGCTTCTAAAGAAGCTCGTATAGAGCTATTTGAGCTGGTATCACCGTAATAAGTTCCCCATTTGGCTCTGATCGTCTTATCCGATACGCAGCCTTCTCTAATCGGACAAAGGCGGATTTTAATGGCAAAAGGCTCGGGATACTCATCTGCCAACCTGACAACGGCAGTGCCGATAGGTAAGGTGTTCAAGGCCTATTTCTGCTCATCTGTGAGGTTCATGGCGCCGGCAATGGTCTGCACATCGCTGTGGAGCTTCTGGCTCAGAGCAATCGTTGCATAGGAGTTGGCAAAGGCGACCCTGCTTAATAGTGATGCCGATTGATCTACAAAGACATAGCCAAGCCCGTACTGCCTGACCATTCTTATAGACGTCTCCAGTACCGACTCGGCCGAATCAGACGCCTTCTTCAATAACAGATTGTGGGCTTCTTCCAGCACAATCATATTCGTAAGCTTTTCCTGTGGGCCCTGGGCGAGACGATACCGGTAGAGGTACAAGGTCAGGGCCTCGGAGAACATGACTCTATCTGAAGAGCTCGACAAACCATCCATCTCAAGGACCGCATTATAGTCAAGCAATTCGGCTATGTGACTGTTGTCCTGTGTATTAAGTACAGCCCCGAATTCACCGTATGTCATCGCCAGCAGGATCCTCTCTGCCGAGGCCTGCCACATCGCGGCTCGGCCCTTGAGCTTGACGGTCCTTAACCATATAAGTAGATCCTGGATTGTCGGCCAGTGCGCCTGCTGCTTATCAAATACACCCGCCTCTCGATACAGATGATCGAGACCGGCAACGAGCAGACTTATAACGCCCTCGCCACCAAGATAAGCTCCTGCCCGTTACCACGATATGCTCTTTAAGAAGCCGGCTTCTAATGAAAAACGGATACATCTTCTTTTCCGCATAAGAAATGGCGCCAAGCTCGATGTCGCCGGATGTAGAAAACTTCCTCGGTGGCGGCGGAAAAGGCGAACGGTCAGGTTCGTAATTATGCTCGAGGTGTTTTGCCGCTAACAGTTCCAGTGTCTGCTCTATATCGGCTTTGACTGCGGTATCTGATTCCGCCATGTACGCTGACCATAGTCTGTCTATTTGCCTAAAACAGGCTTCAATTTCCGGCACAATTCATAGACCCGGATCATCAAGGTTTATCACCTTCATCATCTTCAAGAATCGATACCTTCCTGTATGCCGCTAAGTATTGCTGGGCCTGCTCGGGTAGGCTCTGTTTTAATCTCGAAACATCCTGCCAAAGCTTCGTCCTCACATTACGTTGCTGTTCATAGAGTTCTTGCAGATTCTTGTTCAGGCCGTAGGCCTCCTTACTGTTCATGCATACCCCTCCTCGCGAAGACTCCACGGCGAGTTGTGAACTGATGGTGTAACATTTGCCCAATTCGATCTGGTAGATGTTTCTTTCGTAGATCTCGTAACGCTGCCTCACCTGGCTGATGATATCACCGAGGCCGAGGCCCGATGTCTGTTTCTTATCAGAAATAATAGCCGTTTCAGGCTCTGACTTTGGGATCGGGAAATAGCCCCTGCTGACAATATCTTCTACGGTCAGACCTCTGGGCCGGCTGCTTTTGGGCACTATGTCAGAAGTAAAATCGTAACCGGTAGATGTGCCAATAAGGCCCACGGGC
>DASRZI010000239.1:0-2352 GCA_035686605.1 Candidatus Zixiibacteriota bacterium | reverse complement strand
AGTTCCTGGGCCTGAATCTTCTCGATGACTTCGGCTTGGGGTGGCTGAATAAACGATACAACCGTCATGCTTTGCCCACATTGGGGACAAACCATGGGATCCACTTCATAAACCCGCTTGATGAGCATGGCCCAGGTTTGGCTGCATCGGCTGGCCGGTGCACTTGACGCTTCGCTTGGGCCTGGATCTGCTTGTTGTTTGGCCTCTGCCTTTTTGCGCATACCCCGGGACTTATTCGAATAGAAACCGTAGTATCTTATTAGGTGAGAGCCCTTGGGCGGAATGTGCTGGGTGAACTCGGCTATAAAGTCCAGAGGTCCCAGCACCTGGAAGTTTCGCTTAGGCCCGGATGCGATCCCGTCACCGTTGTGGTCGGGGAAGGCCCGACAGGATTGTTTCTCGGCCTTATAGACGACTTGGCCGGTGTCGGTTACCTTGATTAACCGAGACAGGCTGAACGGACAGCGGGTGATGTACTGGAAAAACCATGTGCCCGCTGGTGATCGTAATAACCTTCATGGTAATCCCAGCCGAAACGCTTGACCCGTTCGGGCCAAGTTAGAAAACCACGATCCAATTTCCCGAATGGTGCTGTAACGTAGCCCGCTTCTTGAGCGATTTGCCCGAGAAATACTTCATTTTCCGGGATCGGATGGGCACTGGCTTTCAGGGCCTCAAACCTTATCTGATACTCTTCTTCAGTGATTTCACCTGCATCCCGCAAAATCGGGAGGCCTGCGTTGGTGTACTTCCAACCGCCGATGCGCCCGTCGTGCATGCCCGTGGCCAAAGACCACCGGGCTGGCGCGCAAAAGACACCGCCGTAGTAGTTGGTAAAACGGATACCTTCTTCTGCTAAACGATCGATATGCGGCGTATTTATGACCTTTTGACCATAGCTGCCCAGTAAACCGATACCAAGATCGTCTGCATAAATAAGAATTACATTTGGACGCTCCATGGTGGACTTGGCCGCAAGAGCTGCGGGTAGAGCCAAGGTCAAGGCTGTGAGTAGTCGGATATGCTGTTTCAAAATATTTCTGCTGGGAAGCTGCTTATTTTAGAGACGTTCCTATGATGGCCATGAGTTCGGCTTCAAGTCTTTGTGCCATTTCCGGATGGACATCGATCAGGTTGTTCCGCTCCTCGATATCGTTCGAGCGATCAAAGAGCTGATAGGGTTTTTCGAACGGTTTGCTCATAGGAAGGGTGCGCCCGCCTGAGCCCTTGGTGGCAATGAATTTCCAGGATTTGTGATAGAGAGCAAAGCTGCCGTTAACGGAATGGGCGATCACCGGCGCGCGTACGTAACCTCCTTCTCCCGTGAGCAGGGGATAGAAGCTGAAGCTGTCTTCCGCGGCGCCTTCCGGCACGTTCACGCCGAGAATGTCGGCGCAGGTCGCCAAAATATCCACCAGCGAGATGGTGGTTGAAATAAGCTGCCCGCCGTTGAACCTCCCCGGCATCCTCACCAGGAACGGTACGTGGTGACCGCCTTCGTAGATGTCGGCCTTGGTTCCACGATAGATGAAGTTGGGGCGGTGGCTGGACGAATTGAATCCCTGGATCGTGGGGTCGCTTTTGTGATCGGAGCCGTTTTCCGGATTGTTCGAATCGGAGGGCATTTTAGGCGGACATTCCGGCGCATCGAGCCGGTACATGAAGGAACCGTTGTCGCTGGTGTAGATAATCATCGTGTTGTCATCAACACCACTCTCCCGGACCGCCTTCATCACTTCGCCAACGCTCCAGTCGGTCTGCATCACATAGTCGCCGTAGGGGCCGATGCCAGACTTGCCCTGAAAGCGCGCCGTCGGCAGCACTGGTTTGTGCGGCGACGGCAGCGCCAAATAGATAAAGAATGGCTTTTGGGCTTTGGCCTGCTCACGAATGAAGCCGGTTGCCACTTCCACCAGTTGGTCCTGCACTTTTTCATGTTTAAAGTTAGTGCCGGTTTCGCCTGCACGCAGATAATCCGGAAACCTGCGGGCAGGTTTCTGTTCAACGGCTTCTGCATCGATCTTGTCGTCGCTGATAAAAACATAGGGAGGAAAGTCGAGCGAGGCCGTGATGCCGTAAAAGCGGTCGAAGCCATTGGCCATAGGTCCGTTTTCAACCGTTCCTTTAAGATCCAGCTTCATCTTGTCCTGCAACGGCAGGTCCATGCCCAAATGCCATTTTCCGAAACAGGCTGTGGCATATCCTTTGGTCTTAAAAAGATCTGCAATGGTAAATCGATCCGGCTCGATCAGGTGCTCACTATAGCCGTCGAGCACCCCTCTTTTCAAGCTTGACCGCCAGCAGTATCGACCGGTTACAAGGCCATAGCGGGTCGGAGTGCAGACCGCAGAG
>DASRZI010000238.1:0-3362 GCA_035686605.1 Candidatus Zixiibacteriota bacterium | reverse complement strand
TTGAACTTTCAACAAATTAAATAAAGAAATGCATGGGACCCATCACAAGCCAAATTGCCGGTTCGAATATGGCTGGGCCGCAGATCACATGAACCAGTTTCACTGGACTATAAGGCTGGAATCACGATTCCCGAAAACTTGGGGTGAAGCCAAGCTTAGTGGTGCCAGCCTTGAGGAAGTTAACCTAAGTGGAGCTTCCTTGATTGGCACGAACCTGAGCGGTGCGGACTTGGCGAGAGCCATATTAAGGGGTGCTAACCTGAGTATGGCGAAACTGAGTAACGTTAACCTAGAGGGTGCGGATCTTGGTGGGGCATTCTTGAACGACGCCGGCTACTCAGGAAGCTCCAACGCCTCCAACTGGGCCAGGGATGCTTTCAACACGTCGAACCCACCTTGCCAGAATTCCGCCGAGTGGATGTCGATGCCCGCCCGCTCCAGGATTAGCACTGGCGCGTCAGAACCACCGGCCGATAATAAATCGCGATAGCGATTCTTAAAGTTGTCCCCGTCCGCCAGATACTGCTGGTAGAGGGATAGGACCAACAATTGGCCGAAGGCATAGGCGTACACATAGAAGGGAACGCTGTATATGTGGGGGACCACCATCCACTCGAGTTTGAAATCATCGCTTAACTCGATCGAGTCGCCAAACTGGCTGGCAAGGTTTTCGGCGTATAGGGCCGAAAGCTCATCGATGGTCGCTCCTTCTTTGATCCTGTTGTGGGCATCGCGTTCGAACAGAGCGAAGTAAGCCTGGCGCATGATGGTGGCGTAATTCTGATCCATCTGCCGGAACAATAGGTCGCGGCGCATCTCCGGATCGGGATCTTTGGCCAGCAGCCGGTCGATGACCAGCATCTCACCAAAGGTGGAGGCTGTTTCGGCCAGAGGCAGGGAAGCTCCCTGAGTTAACGCCGTGTGGTGGTTGGCTAACATGGAATGGACGGCATGACCCAGTTCGTGAGCCAGGGTAGCTACGTCGTCAGGCCGGCCGGTATATGACTGCAGCAGCCATGGGGTCAGATCTGGCGATATGGTCGAGCAGAAGGCGCCGCCCCTCTTGCCTTTCCTGACTTCGCTGTCCAAATGGTGTTCGGCGAATACTCGCTCGGCAAGCTGGGCGATGTGGGGGTCGAAATGCTCATAGCTGGTAAGAACCAGGTCAACAGCATCCCTAAACTCGTATTTTCTCTCGGTTGCCACAACCGGGGCATAGAGATCATAGCGTCGCATTTTCTCCACACCCAACCATTTAGCCTTCAACTTGAAGTAGCTCTGGAAGATATGGGCATTGGATTGGCAAACCTCCAGTAAAAGATCGACCACGTCGTCGGGCACATCATTGTATAAATTACGAACGGCGATAGGAGACTCATAACCGCGAAGGTCGACGTTTTCACTGTGCCAGTCGCGGGCAATGGCCTGGTAGATCTGGCCCAACACTGGTAGATCCTCACCATACACCCTATACAACTCCTGGTAAGCGGCTGCCCGTACTTCTGGATCATTGTGCCGGTAATAGACGTTCAGCTCCTCGCGGGTCAGCTCTTGCGCTTCGCCATCTACTTCCATGGTAAAAGAATAGCGATTGGTGATGGTGCTGTATAAGGTTGTCAAGGCCTGGGATCCATTGACATCTTTGAGGTTGACGATCCTCTCTTCAGGCTCACTGAGCGTATAAGGCCGCTCAAGCCTAAGGGCTTCAAGCCAATAGTGATAACCGCCGCTGCCGTCCAGATACCTGCCCGCATCAGAATCGTCAATCTGCTTCCACCAGAGCTTGAAAAACAGGGTCCGGTTGTCAGCATCGGCTGAGATCTGGCGAAAACGAGCCTGGAGTGCTTGTACCGCCTGGTTCTGGGTATCAGCCGAGTAGCTTAACCCAGCGAATCCCAAGAGCCTGTAAAGTTCGAGGACCAACTGCTCGTAAGCCTGAACGATTTCCAGGAAGGTGGCAGGGTCCAGGTCAGAGTCAAGCCTGGCTCGCCATCCTTCAAATTCCTGAATTTGGCTCTCTATACCTTCCAATGATTCTTGGATCTGTGGGTCATCTATGCCGGCGAACAAGTCGGTCAGAAGCCAGGCTTCCTGGTCATATTGATATTTGGACAATTTATTTCTCCTTGATGATGTGCGGGCGCTCCTGATCAACTTGCGGGAGGATAGTCAGGGATCCGATTGAAGCACGGTCGGATTTTGACAAAGAGTGGGAAAAACGGCAAACATGACCTCGATCGCTCTCTCTGCGCCCCCTATCTGGCGCCGCTCAGGCCGTCATTATCGGATTTTATAACCCTCGACAGCCTGGCGAAGTTTTAGGATGCAGTCAGGACCGTAAAATCCTTTCCGCAAGCTAACATTGGCATAGATAAGGGTACGCGGGCCAACCAGGCATCCTGGGTTCAATACAGCGTTGCAGCCCGTCTGAACACTATCACCCAAGATCGCTCCCATTTTGGCCAGCCCCGTATCATATTGGCGGTCGCCAACGACAATTCGAATAGTCGGCCTTTTTCCGGTCCTTGGGTCTTTCACACTCATCATCGTTAAGTTGCTTAGCTTGGTTCCGGCGCCTAGGTTCGTATGAGCACCTATAATACTATCTCCCAGGTAGTTGAAATGTGGCGCATGGGCGCCGGGCAGCATGATGCTCTGTTTGGCCTCGCTGGCATGACCCAGAACGCTGCCAGCTAGCATAATCACATTCTCGCGAATGAATGCCCCATGTCGGACGACGGCGCCTTGCCCAATGTACGCCGGCCCAAGGATGTAAGCACCAGGCTCAATTCGGGCGTCGCGATCAATGTATATCGCACGGTCGCTCAGGTACGCTCCCTCCATCACCTCTCCAAACACGGATCTCGATTCATTTACCAGCCTTTTAACGCTGGTTTCCAGATTGGTCAGTGCCTGCCAGACGTAGTCGCAACCTTCAAACAATTGTGCCACGCTGGAATCGCTTAGATCGAAGAAATCATGTGGTTGCAGCATCTTTTCACCTAAATAGATCGCAGAGCCTCTTCAATAGCCGGCGTCAATACAATCAAAAAATCGGTCACGGGTTCCAGGGCCAGACCAACCAGGGCCCAAACAATGAAATAGTCCCATCGAATATAGGCATTGATGGCAAATCGTTTGCCAGAATAATCCCAGGGGCAGCGACCGGTAATCCGTTCTATCAGCCATCCTGTGATAAGTTCGACAGTCGTAAATCCCAGCGACCAGATCAAGGCCCGCACAATTACGGGTGCATCTCGACTTAGATCATGAATGGGTTCATAAAAAACTGCAATGAGACCGTATATGGGGAACATCCACAGATAGGTTTTTCCTACCAACCGCCAGTCTCGTCGCGGTAT
>DASRZI010000237.1:0-11138 GCA_035686605.1 Candidatus Zixiibacteriota bacterium | reverse complement strand
GCAAGAACAGGGGAACATTCAGAAGATCGTCAAAACCAGTTTCCACTTATCCGCGCCAACCGGCGGCGAATGGCGTTCAAGCTCGCAGCCGTAATCATGGCGCCCAGCGTTAGGAGATCTTCATGGCTAACTTTGCGAGTTCTAAACGCCAGGGGCGCTATGAGACCAACCGAGTCAATAACAGTGAATTCCAGACCAAAGGAGTCAGCATGATTGAAAGAAAAGTGATCGTGAGCGTCAACTTTAGGATGCTCCTGATGTTAGCTTCAGCGTTTACTGTTCTCTTCCTGCTCATGGCCGTTCAGCCAAAAAGTGAAGCTGGAAGCGTGGGTGATGGCATTACCGGGGACGAACAGAATCAAACCTCGGAGGTCCTGGTAGGTCTTGAAGATACGCCTGGCGACGAAACTTCAGCAGCACCGATCCAGGGCGGCATATCCCCAGTCTTCACAGATGAAGTCCGGTACTGGGAGCAGGATATCCTGACCTGGGCTGCTGAATATGACCTCGATCCGAACCTAGTGGCCATCATCATGCAGGTAGAATCGTGCGGAGATCCCCAGGCGGTTTCCGTCGCCGGCGCCCAAGGATTGTTCCAGGTGATGCCTTTCCATTTCGTCGATGGTGAGGATAGCCTTGATCCCGATACGAATGCCAGGCGGGGTGTCCGCTATTTCGTGGACCGGCTTGCGCAGACTGGTGGCGATATAGGCCTCTCTTATGCCGGATACAATGGCGGTCATGTCGCCGCTGGAAGCAGCTGGGATAACTGGGCTCATGAGACGCAGCGCTATTACATCTGGACGACTGGACTATATGGCGATATTCAATCCAATTTGGACAAAAGCCCTACCCTGGAGCAGTGGCTGCAAGCGGGTGGAGCCAGCTTGTGCCGCCAGGCAGCAACCCGGCTAGGTATCTAGCCCCCCACAATATCCCTCTATTTCCTCTACCCCTCTACACGCGGTTTCGGAGCGCTCGCCAACAAGGTGGGCGCTCTGAGCGGCCGATCGTAGATGGCCTTCCATCAATGGCCTTCCATCTGTTTGACCATGCCAAGATCCCCGGGCTATACTGTGCCAGGTGTGGGTCGTGGATGGATCAGACCCTTCCCCAAAGAAGCTAGTAACTTCAAAATCGCGTACAAGGAGAATTTTCATGACTGTTACCGTTTCCTGGCACGGGCATGCGACCCTCTCGCTGGATGTTAGCGGGACCAAGGTTTTGATTGACCCTTTCTTTACAGACAATCCCATCTGCAACATTGAAGCTGGCGAAACTGCGGCGGATTACATTCTGATCACCCATGGTCATGGCGATCATGTCGGCGATGCCCTGTCTATTGCCAAGCGCTGCGATTCAATGGTGATATCAAACTTCGAGATATGCAGTTGGATCGCCTCCCATGGCCACGAGAAAGTTCATGCCCAGCATATTGGTGGCGGCTACCAGCACCCCTTTGGTCATGTCAAGCTAACCGTAGCTTTTCACGGGTCCGGCCTACCCGATGGAGCCTACGGCGGCATGCCGGCAGGATTCCTTCTCACCTTGGAGGACAAGAAGATCTATATTGCCGGGGACACAGCCTTATTCTCAGATATGCAGCTGATAGGCCAGGCAGGGCTAGATCTGGCCATCATACCCATAGGCGATAATTACACCATGGGCCCCGATGATGCTCTCCAAGCGGTAAAATTCCTAAACGCCAGGGCGGTCATCCCCTATCATTACAATACATGGGCGCCAATCGAGCAGGATGTTGCAGTCTGGGCTCATAGGGTGCAATCCGAAACCGACACGGCCGCGGTGGTGCTGAAGGTCGACGAATCTTACACCTTGTAATAAATCGGACCATCCTCGCCAAACTTTTCGAATATTCGGATGCGACCTGTGATGTATGATGGAATCTAGCGCGGCGACATTGGCCAGGCGCGATAATTTACCTGGGCAGCGACATCTTCATGATAGTCAACCAAGGATTGCTGAGAATTGCCGAGTCGCCTGCTGTCCATGGTCCCCCCTATTAGAGATAGGCGGCATCTGGCGCGACCCCCAATTAGCTAGATGATCTACTGAATAGGTGCGGTGAGCACTTCAGGTGAAAAGCCGCTGATTCGCCCGCCAGCGTCGATCGCTGCCAGGCTGACGGCATAGGTCATTTCGGGATCCAGGTCAGTCAAGGCGACATTTCCCGCATCTGCTGCAGAAAGATATTGAAATGGAGCATACTCAGATGAGTTAATTGGGCGAAAAGAGATAACATATCCAGCGGCGCGAGGATCTGGAAGCCACGAGAGAATATAGGCACCAGCATCGGCCATAGGGGCGATCGTTGGCACCTCTGGAGGCGGAGGAGCTCCTGCCAGGTTTGCCACGATGGCAAGATTTAGCTGGGTTACCTGGCGTAAATAGTCAAGGTCAATTTGATCACTGGTATCATGGCCGTTGTGCTGGTTTTCTCGATCCTCTTCCGACTCGGTGAGCCTTACAGCGGGTATGCCAGCGTTTATAAATTCTCTGTGATCTCCCCATCGTCCTTCTCTATCCAGGCTATCGATCAAATCTACCCTGAATGTTGGAAGGTAAAGACCGCCCACCAGATCCATATAGCGGGCTAGTTGGCGGGAGTTGTGGATGTCTGGACCAGGAGAAAACACGCGAATCGACTGCGGTATGCCAAGACGACCTCCCACGATGTCGTTGTCGATTGCCGCGTCAATAACTTCGCCGCCAAGCATATAATTCTGGACAAAGTGTCTGCTGCCGAAAGTCCCCTGCTCTTCTGCGGCGAAACTGGCGAAAACAATGGTCTGATTCCACTGGCGCGAGCTAAGCAATCTAGCTAGCTCGATTAACAAAGCCACACCGGAGCCATTGTCATTAGCCCCAGGGGCGAGACTGGTGCCATCATTGGGATCAATGCTGCGGGAGTCATAATGGGCCATCAGAACGATCTTGCCGGCGTGTTCGCTTGACCCCGGAAGGGTGGCGATGATGTTTCGCTGGTTCGTCGAAAGGCCGCTGATATTTGCCTGGAAATCTTCGTAGACCACCTCGAGAGAATCACCCCCTACTCGCTCGAGCTCTTCGAAAATCCATCTTGATGCCCCACCAATACCATAACCATCTCGCTGGGTTGTGCTGAAGGTGTTCCTGGTTCCAAAATTCTCTAGGGTCTGCACATAGGCCAGCAGCTGCTGCGACGAAACGGCGTTGATGAGAGCCGAAATATCGGGATCGGCGCCTGGCGTAATCGAACTCGTCGGGTTGGTGACAAGCTGTATATCGTTGAAGCTCAGAGATGGGGCAGAAGTCGGAGGCGGTGGAATGACCGGTTCTTCTGGAGGTTCCAGGAGAGAGCAGCTGGTAAGAATAGCAGCTGCGAGCATGCCGAACAAAAGGATGATCTTTGAAAATTTCACTTTAACTTCGAGCTAAGTTGTGTTCTGAGTCTATGCGCGAATTAAGGGTTCGAGCAATCTTTGTCTATCTTCTAATTGAAGGCCGGTTGCCAGGCGTTGATCAGAGCTAGCTTTCCGATTCTTCGCCTGAAACAGATTGCCTAAAGGCTTCAAACAGATCGATTGGTACGGGGAATATTATCGTCGTATTGTTCTCAACGCCGATTTGAAGCAGTGTCTGAAGATAGCGCAAGGTCATTGCTCCAGGCTCTTCGGCCATTACTTTCGCAGCTCTGGAAAGTTGAGCTGAAGCTTCCATCTCACCTTCGGCATGGATGACTTTTGCCCGGCGTTCACGCTCTGCTTCGGCTTGCTTAGCCATTGCCCGAACCATATTGGGGCTGAGTTCGACGTCCTTGACCTCGACAATTCCGACCTTGACGCCCCATGGTTCAGTTGCATCGTCGATGATGGCCTGCAGTCTCTCATTTAGCTGCTCGCGTTCCTGCAGCAGTTGATCCATCTCTGATTGTCCGATCACATTTCGCAGGGTTGTCTGGGCTATTTGCCAGGTGGCTCGAGTGTAATCTTCAATCTTGATGATAGCCGCCACGGGATCTACGACTCGAAAATAAGCCACCGCGTTGACACGTACCGTGACGTTGTCAGAAGTAATCGCCTCCTGCGTCGGAACGTCCAGTGTCACTGTCCGTAAATCGACTTTCACCATCTTGTCGATTATCGGGATGATGAAGAAAAGGCCTGGTCCCTTCGGTCCTTGCACTCGACCAAGGCGAAAGATAACTCCTCGTTCGTATTCTTGAACGATTTTAATCGACGCCGCCATTAGAATTAAGAGTCCGATGCCGACGACGCAGGTTATTGGAAAGACTGACGTTAAGAGATCCATCTCTTCTCTACTCCATACCGACTATTTTGATCGCGGCTAACATGCCGTTTGCTTCTATTATATAGACAAAGATACTAAACCGGCATACCGGTTAATCTCTGGCACACAAGCAGGTCCGACTTTTTCAGATCGGGAGAAAGATGAGCGCGACACCACAGAGAGCGAGGATCGTTCCCACTATCCCGCGGTTAGAGACACGCTCCCCATATAGAACTCTCCCTATCGGAATTAGAATGATGGGTGGCAGGGCCATGAGGGTCGCCGCCAGACCAACGGGCGCCAGCTGAACAGCTATCAGAGATAGCCAAATACCTAGGAACGGGCCAACGATCGTTCCCCCGATGATTGCTTTGAATGCATTTCGATTACCCCACTGGCGTATGGTGTACCGGAATTGGCCTTGAAACATCGCCACACCCCATAGAATGAGAAGAGCAATCAGGATTCGAATGGCCGAAGCCGAGATAGCTGGGTAACCATCGTCGAGTGCAAATTTGGCCGCAATGAGATTAGTAGCCTGGCCTATAGCCCCAAGAAGGGCGAATGTTATACCAAGGACATACTTTTTTTCAGGCACCACCGATTCACTAGACCGTCGTTCCGTAACCACCCAGGCGATACCTGCGACAGTTAACAGGATCCCTGCCAACTCTAAGCCGCTCATCCTCTCACCCAAAAAGATCCAGGCCAACAGCGTCGAAATGAGGGGCACTGAGGCCATCATCAAGGTTGACAGACGAGGACCAATGAGAACAAAGGCCTGAAACAGAAAGGTGTCTCCCAGCACCAGGCCAAGTATGGCCGATAAAGCAAGCCAACCCCATCGATATGGCTCAGTCCCGAAGGGAAAAAGTGTGCCCTGCAAAACCAGGTGGGTCACCGCAACGAAGAAAAAAGCGAATAGAAGGCGGCTCCGGTTAACGACGCTTGAACCGACCAGCTTGCCGCTGTAGCTGAAGAATATGGCGGTAAACGACCAGCAGAAGGCGGTCCCCAGGGCAGCCAATTGGCCGAGCAAGATCACCCGGTGTGTCCTCGATCCGTCTGGAATCCTGGCAAGTCGATCATCATCGGGTCAATACTTACCCTCGTTTTAAAACAGGTCGGTTTCATGCTTCAGATATCAGCTCCTGGCGGAGAAGGTTGATATGCTCAGGTCCGGTCCTACAGCAGCCGCCTATGAGAGAGGCTCCAGCGGTTTGCCACTCCCGGCTTGCAGCAGCGTAGGTGATCGCGTCCGAATCGCCAGTCCATTGTCGATGAACTGGATCGTATTCTTCCCCAGAATTTGGGTATACAACGATCAGTTTTTGCGTCGCCGTCTTTGCTTCAGCAATCAGGCTCGGGACATGTCCAGGGGCTGTGCAGTTGATGCCTACAGCGATGATGTTCTCAATTGGTTCAAGGATACAGAGCACGTCGGCAAGCAGGGTTCCATCGCTGATACGGGAACCATCCTTACAGCTAAAACTTATCCAGAGTGGTCGATCCGCGTCTTGTTCGGCTAGCTGTCCAAGGGCGCGAGCCTCAACCAAAGATGGGATCGTCTCACAGGCTAAGATGTCAGCATCGGTGGAAGATAAGATTTGCCACCTCTCTCGGTGAAACTCAAGCAGTCCAATTTCGTCTAGATCATAATCGCCGGTGAACTCAGAACCATCGGCAAGGAATGCCCCGTACGGTCCCACACTGGCGGCAACGATAGGTTTTACTCGATCGATCCGGTTCGAAGGATCAGCCCAAAAACGATCCCTGGCCTCGATAGCCAGGTCTATGGACAGCTCCAGTAGATCTATCGCTTCATCTTTGCTTAGATCCCGGCTCATAAATCCCTCTATCGTGCCCTGGTAGCTCGCGCTTATGATGCAGTCAGCGCCGGCGACCAGGTAATCATAGTGGACCTCCTGGATCGCCTCAGGTGCATCCACGAGAAGACGTGCGGACCAGAGCCTATCTGAGAGGCTGTAGCCACGGGCTTCAAGTTCGGTGGCTAGACCTCCATCCAGGATTATGGGAGACGATCTATTCAGAAATGGAGTAAAAGGATTGGGACTGCTCATCATCAATCGACTGAAATCTTGTTTCGCTGCCAAGATAACAGATAGGAGTTAAGACAACATCGTAATAAAGGAAGGATGCTTGGGAAACAATATTGGCAGCAAGACGGCAGGCTCGTTCTTGTCCGTGAAACAATCCGGATAGGCGAATTTTAGCTCGTCAAAAGAACGGGATCCGAATAGCAGCTGCAGGAAAGTCATCCCCGGAAAGAATGCATCTCCATCGAAGAATGTCGAAGGTTCGTAGGTTCCAATATCCGAAATGAGACCATTTGTGAAGGACAGTTTCAGCTGGCTCTTGTAGAAATTGAGCCGAAGTTCGCCACTGTATCCCGCCATCACGCTCTCTCGAACTCTTTTTTCAAGCAGAGAATCGATGTGGTCTATCCATGCGTGGAGGTCAGGAACCCGAATATACCAGGCATACGGCATCCGTGGCTCATCAAGTTCGGCGTCCAGAGCCTCGTATGCTGGGTGGCTGCGACCCAGATTGAAGGAAAGGCCGGTAGTTCTCTTGCCGGTTTCAAGGTCAGTTGGACCAGCTGCTTCAATTAGGTGGCGTGCTACAAACCAGCAGACTTCCCGCATTGACTGACCATCCAATACGGCGATATCTCGGATCCTGTCGGCTTTTGGGAAGACCACATACTCCACATAACCGGCAACCTGACCATCAAGAGTCTCAATCATGTGGCGATTACGCATCGGGACGTCCCGATCTATGGCATTGGTTATTTCGTACCGCCATATCGCTTCATCTCGGACACAGCGTAGGAGGCTGGGAGCACACTGGCGGTCGTACAGCTTCTCGAGTATCGGCATATCCTCCAGCTTCACTCGCCTGATCAGGTATTTCTCCGCCTGATCGTTTTTTAACTTTTTTATTTTGGAAACTGGCAGAAACCTCGAGCCCCCAAGATCGACTGTCATTTCATAACCAAACTGGCGGTAATACCAGGGGATGCCGGTGATAGCCTGGACAAGTTCGCCCCGAGCTTCACTTTTGGCATGTAAGGCTTCCATTTGGGCTCTGACCAATCCTCGCCGGCGATACGGCTCATCGGTTGCGATTAGTTCGGGCCGTCCGCAGCCGAAGCGAACCCCATCATAGGACCACACCTGGGAGATTAAGACGGCCGAGGAGACTATTTGTCCCTGTTGAGCTTCATCGACTACGACCGTGATATCCCCGGCTTGTACCGTTGGATGTTCACCGCCGATCAATGCCCGGGTCCAATCCTTAAGCCATAGTTCCTGCCGTCCATTTGGATTGTCGTTATGAATTCGGAAATTGAATTCGACCAGGCTATCCGAATCCTGCGGCGTAGCCCATCTCAATACCAACCGGTCTCCCAAGGAGCGCGGTAAGCCGAAGGTATTGTCGTCCATGAATCTCATTACTCCCGGCTGGGCCTGCCTTCCTATTCTTCAACTGAGACGCTGTTCATCAGGTCGCCTTCGCGGATCGCATTGACCACGTCTTGCCCGGCGACAACCTTCCCGAAAACGGTGTGTTTACCATCCAGATGTGGTTGGGGCGAGTGAGTGATGAAAAATTGGCTGCCATTGGTATTGGGCCCTGCGTTCGCCATTGACATCGATCCCGTCTCGTGAATCAGCGGATTGCCCTTCAGCTCATCTTCAAAGCGATAACCAGGTCCACCCCTTCCGGTTCCTGTCGGATCGCCGCCCTGGATGACAAAATTGCTGATAACTCGGTGGAAGGAGACGCCATCATAGAAACCTTCTCCGGCCAAGAACACGAAGTTGTTGACCGTTTTGGGGGCATATTCAGGGAACAGCTCCAATTTGATTGTTCCCTTTGTTGTATCCATGGTGATCTGGTAAACGCGGTCGGCCTCGATCTGTATTGCCGGGGCCTTGTTCCATTGTTTGCTCGACATGAAAAACTCCTAATATTTCAAAACGATACCGCACACCGGCGGGCGGTATAAACCATCTATAAACCGATTATCTCCTGTCCGGTGAAGATAAGCTCCTCCGTTTGGGTTCAGGATTATATCACGATGAAAGATTTAGCAGGGCAGATCAAGGATCCAGCTCAAATCCCGTATCCCGGAATAATTCGAGTAAAGAAGACGGAAGGCTGGATTTCATTACTTCTGCCCGATCGATCACTCGAGCCAACCATCCTTCGGTCCCTTCGTTGTTTTCAATTAGGTTCTTCGCTTCTTCTGCCGATTCCCACCTGTACTCCGAATGCTCGACACTAATGGCAATGTTCCCTGGCGGTGCGATCGTTCCAAGGTATACAACCCCGATCAGTTCATATTCTGGACGCTGCTCACCTCGGTAGAAATGCGTGGTGCCCAGGATCTGAAGCAATTGGACTGACACGCTGAGCTCCTCGAGGACTTCACGATGGGCAGCGTCTTCGAACCCTTCACCCTGATCCACACGGCCTGTAACGCACTCCCAGAAACCAGCCGCGAAATCTTTCTCCTCAGATCTCTTCAGAACGAGATATTTATCTGAGATCGCATCCCATATTAGTACGCCAATGCCACAAGTGAAACGACCGATGTCCATTCCGAATTCCTTTTAGACTCAGTCCGGTGGTTATCTGCCACGCCGGGAACTTTTGCTAGGGTAAAGAAAGCTGATTATAGTTAAAGGTAATGCGTATCACCACACAGTACAGCGGGACGGCTGAATATCTCCAATCCCACTGGCCCAGCTATCTTTTTGGATACGCCGGCGGAACCGTCTTGCTCATGGTCATCCTGTTGGCAAGTATCTTTCAGGGCTGGTACGGTTTTGTGAACCTTGCCATCGCCGGATTATTGATCCTGGTCTACTTCCTAATCGCCTCGCTTTGGGCAGCGCACAAAATATTCGATGGATCGGAAATAATTGACGCCATCTTTCAGATCGGTGAGCTGCAAGCTAGCCAGACTATGGTTTATATCGACCTTGGCTTGAGATCCAACGGTATTGCCTTTTCCCGACGATTGTCGACCGGTCGAATCATCATCCTTGACGTCTATAATCCCCAACTGGCGCCAGCTCGTTGGTTGGCTAGGGCCAACCAACGAGTTAAGCGACCGATTGAAGATCCAAGAACCATCTGGAAAAGCGGAGACATTGATTTGCTGCCTTTGTCAGATCAGTCAGCACCGGCGGTGATTCTCATCATGACGGCCTCAGAGTTCTTGCAGGAGGGCGATCGTATGCAGCTACTGGAGGAAATTCATCGCATTATGACCCTGGAAGGATATTTGTTGATGGTCGAACGGGTGAGAACGCCGACAAATTGGCTGACCATGGGACCTGGCGCGTTACGATTGACTTCTCCTGCATATTGGCACAGCATCCTGAACCGCGTTGGTTTCAGAATTACACAGGAAGTTGTCCAGAATGATATGACCCAACTATTCCGAGCAGAAAAAGGCCTTTAGTCGTATTGCGACCCGGACTAAATCTGACGACGCTTTCAACATCAAACAATGGTTGCCTGCTGCATGTGTCAATTAGTTTTCTCCCCGAGGGCCTGCGAGTGCAGCAGGAGCGCATCGGTCCCAATGGCAACCAGTGCACCGGCTTCCAGTGCAATGGCTTCCAGTGCAATGGCTGCCAATGACTATGGATCATACGAGGAATCGGATAAAACTAGTTCAATGAAGAAGCTAATTACCTTTCTGGACATGGTCCGGTTTGAGCATACCATTTTCGCTTTGCCATTCGCATATTTGGGAATGGTGTTGGCGTGGGGAGATTGGGATAGCGCGAATTGGTGGGACCTCATCTGGATAACGGTGGCAATGGCAGCAGCGAGGACAGCTGCTATGGCCTTTAATCGGTATATTGATCGTAGGCTCGATGTTGGGAATCCGCGAACGGCCGACCGTCCAATCCAGAGCGGCGCCATAGATGCTCGAAGCGTCCTCTTATCTGCGATTACAGCGTCAGCGGTCTTGGCTTTTTCTGCCTGGATGCTGGATCCGCTGGCTTTCGTATTATTCCCAGGTGCGCTGTTATTCCTAGTTGGATATTCCTATACCAAACGCTTCACCTGGCTCTGCCACTATGTCTTGGGTTTCACCGATGGGTTGGCGCCGGTGGGCGCCTGGGCAGCGGTTAGAGGATCCTTGTTCACAGTGGACGATCTGCCGGCTTGGTTTTTACTGGCTGCCGTGACCCTGTGGATTGGCGGCTTTGACGTCATTTACGCATGTCAGGATGTCGATTTTGATAGGGAGAACGGCCTTTACTCGATACCGGCAAATTTCGGGATAAGGCGTGGGCTTTATGTTTCCAAAGCCAGTCATCTGTTCACCGTACTGGTTCTAGTCGCCTTAGGCCTATTTAGTGGGCTAAGCTGGCCCTACTGGATTGGCCTGGTGCTAGTAGCTGCTCTTCTCATCTTCGAGCATAGCCTGGTTACCCCCGACGACTTGATCAAAATTAACGTTGCCTTCTTTAACATCAATGGCTATATAAGCATGACTCTCCTGGTCGCCACATGTTTGGCTGTGCTGGTTGTCTAACTTGGGGGAAACGAAGTCTGAGAGAGTGCTAGGTTAATTTGTCGTCTTCGGCAGAACGCCGTTGCCCCTGTTCTGCGGCGAACCAGTCTATTAAGCTTCGTGAGATGCTAATTTTTGGGGGAATTGGGGGGAGTTCGCTGGTAGTGAACCAGCCTGCATCTTCGAGCTCTTCCTCTTCAAGGACGATTTCACCTCCCGCGTAGTCACAGATGAAGGCGACCATGAGGGAATTGGGGAAGGGCCACGGCTGGCTGCCGAAGTA
>DASRZI010000236.1:0-12272 GCA_035686605.1 Candidatus Zixiibacteriota bacterium | reverse complement strand
CTCGTCGATGACGCTGCCGCTGCCGCAGCTCACGATACAGGCGCCATCTTTCATGGTGGCCAAGATCGCGGCGTTAATCACCATATCGGTACTTGGATAAAACGGCAGTAGATTGGCGACATAGTCGCTTCCGGAGAAGAGGGTAGCTTGATCTACGTAGGTTAATCCCAATTCCGTCTCCACACGTGCTGGCAGCTGTTGGCGCTTGTTATAGATTAGGTTGCAGCCCCAGCCACCCAGCCGGCGGGCCAGCTCCGTGCCGATCTCGCCAAAGCCAAGGATGCCAATGGTACGCTGCCAAACGCCTTCCACGCTTTGACGGTCTGACCAATTGTAGGCGAAGGTATCCTCATCGGTGCGCTTACTCGTGCCCCATCCGGTGCCGGCTGCCAGGGCAATCGCTTCCGTTTCTCGCACTTTTTTACTCAGAGCCAACATCTGCATCACCACATGTTCGGCCACCCGGATGACCGTTGACACGGGCCAATAACAGACGATCACGCCCGCAGCCCTGGCCGCCTCGAGGTCGATATCAAAAGTCATGGACCCAAGCCGCAAGATCATTTTAAGATTGGGCGCGGAGGCGATCATTTTTTCATCGACGATGCCAGAGCGTTCGGAGATCAGATAGTCAGCCGTCGCCAAATGGGTCTGAAGATCTTCCCTCTCCGGTTTACGCAGCAGCACCACGTCGAGCACCTCGGGAGCGCCAGCCAGCGCGGCTTGCTGGTGCCTGTGCCCCCTTTCGGTGGTGAATATGACCTTATATTTACTCATCACTATGTTCTCGGATCCTGCTTAGGGGACTAAGGCAATCAATCTGGTCCGCCAACCCCTCAAGGACAGGCTCAAATTGATTTAGCAGCGCTTTTTCCGGCCAGATGCGCAAGTTGCTATCCAGGAGCAGCAGCGCTGCACGGGCCGAACCAGCCAGCAAGCTGATGGCCATTTCCAGGTCGTCCCGGACACGTTCGACGACACCAGGTCGAAAATCCTGGAGGACGTTGGCGGCTTCTATCGTTAACTGGCCGATGGAAGCGGGAGCCTGGCATAAGAATCGCTGCCCGGTGAGCTGCTCACCTGCTTCGCGCAGAGCCACATACTCTGAGATGGCAGTGGCGTCGCGATTGCACCATTGAAGCAGTTCGTCCAGGTTATTAGATAAATGTTCGATCTTGGCTTCGATGGCCTGATCGTTCTCCGCCAACTCCTCTCGGCTGAGCCTGATACATGCCTGGCCCAAGGCGGCAGCTTGAGCGGCCGTGAGGGCGATGACCGCTCCCGCCATGGCGTGCGTTTGGCTGCTTACCTCAAGGACAAACTGTTCAGAAGATAGATTTGTCGTAACTTGATCCATCGTTTTCTGGAGAAAAATAACTACGGAGGTCCCGCCTCCACTGCGCTGAGACCGCCATCCACTGGAATCAGAGCGCCGGTGATATATGAAGCATCTGGTGAAGCCAGAAAAGTGATCACCCTGGCCATTTCGTCGGGATCTCCGAGCCGCCCTATTGGAATATACCGCTCGAGCTCCTCTGTCACCTCGACGTTATTGATCGCCCTCCTCAAGGCAGCCGTATTCACCAGTCCGGGTATGACAGCGTTGACCCGGATGTTGTATTCAGCAAGCTCTACGGACATGGCTCGGGTCAGGCTTTCTACCGCTCCTTTCGTGGCGATATAGGCTGACCGTCGTCGGATAACCTGGCGGGCCAGGATAGAACTAACATGGATGATGTTTCCACTCTTTCGCTCGACCATTTTCCGGGCTACCAGCTGGCTGAGAACAAGTAGGCCTCGTGCATTTGTTGCCCAGAGACGGTCAAATTCCTCCAATTCTAAATCCAAGAAGGGATCATTGTTGAATGCGGCAGCGTTGTTAACCAGCACGCTGATAGGCCCAATGGAAGTCTCGATGCCGGCTACCATGGCCTTCAGATCAGCCGGGTCACTCAGGTCGGCCTGCCAGGAAATCGCCTGCCCACCGCTGGCTTCAATTTCAGCACATGTTTCTTCAGCGCCAGATTGATCGACGCGGTAGTTAATCACGACCTTCGCGCCGGCGTTGGAGAAAGCAACTGCCGTTGCCCGGCCGATTCCTCGAGAAGCGCCAGTAACCAGGACGATCTGATCCTTAAACATCATGCCATCTCTTCCAGGAGAATCCGGCAATCAACCTGGGTTGCCGGACGGGGGTTATTTCTGATTAATACCATTCGCGTCGTCTCTTCGGCGACGATATCCAACTCTCCACTTGCGATGGACACATCGACATTGTCGAGCGACGATGGCAAGCCAAGATCAGATAGGAAACCGATCACCACCTCCACAAGCGCTTCTTCGCCAGCGGTCGACTTCAGGCCAAACACCTTGTTCAGATTCCGCCGGCGGGCGATTGGAACTGCAGGTAGATTAAATCGGACTACATGGGGCAGTATGATGACATTAGCCAGACCGTGGTGTAAACGGAAATGACTGGATAGAGGTCCCGACAAGGCGTGAACCAGGCCTAATCCAGCCTGGTCCATGGCGATGCCACCCCATAAGGCTGCCAGCATCATTTCTTGGCGAGCCTCCATATCGTCGCCATTTTTGGTGGCGCGAAGCAGGTACTTCCAGACCGAACGCAGTCCCGCCAAAGCCAATTGATCGGAGAAGGGATTGGTCCGTCTGCCGACGTATGCTTCAAAAGCGTGAACAAAGGTATCGATTCCTGTCGCGGCGGTCAGATCCGGAGGCAGCCCTATCGTCAAAGTGGGATCCACGATAGCAACGTGGGGATACATCAAGGGACTCAAAACACCTTTCTTGAAGGGGATATCTTTGTCCGAGACGACCGCCACTTTGCTTACCTCGCTTCCGGTTCCGGCAGTTGTGGGTATGGCGATCAGTGGCCAGCTGCGTTGGCTAATCGCTTTGCCCGCCCAAAGGTAATCTGTGTATGGGCCGCCGTTTGCCAATAACAAGGCGATGCCCTTGGCGACGTCGATCGGGCTGCCCCCTCCTAAGGCAACGATGGCCTCAACTTTGGCTTGGTGGGCGATTGCCGTTCCAGCTTCAACTTCATCGCTGGTTGGATTGCTGGTAACGGAAGTAAAGGGAACTACGCGGATGTCCCTGCTTTGTAGAAAGCTCTCAAACTGGGAAACCAGTCCAAGCTCAGCCAATCCTTGATCGCTGACGATCAGCACGCTCCGGGCCTTCATCGCGGAAAGCTCATCCGGCAAGATCTCCTGGGCTAGTTGGCCGAAGACGATCTTTGTGGGTAGGTGGAAGTTAAACGAATGCATCATTCGGTATTAACCCAGACTGCCTTTACTTCTGTGTAAGCATCAATTACTTCGCGGCCGTTATCTCGGCCAAAACCACTGTTTTTATAGCCGCCGAAGGGAGCCGCCGCATCGAACATATCGTAGGTATTGATCCAAACAACCCCGCTCTTCAACTCCGCAGCCACTCGATGCGCCCTGGCCACATCTCGAGTCCATACACCTGCCGCAAGGCCATAGGGGGTGTTGTTGGCTCGGGAAATCACCTCTTCCTCTGTCTCAAAGCTGAAAACAGGCAACACCGGCCCAAAAATCTCATCGCAAGCTATCGACTGTTCGTCTCCAACCTCGGTGAATATCACAGGGGATACGAAATAACCGGCACCGAGACTCCCGTATGTGAGTCGCTCGCCCCCACAGCGGAGTACCGCGCCCTCGTCAATGCCACGCTGGATGTAATTCAGGACGCTATCCATTTGGACCTTATCGATTATCGGGCCTAGTTCGGTATCTGGATCCATAGCCGGGCCGATTTTGGCTTTTGACGCCATTTCGACCAACTGCTCGACCACGGAAGTGTAAATGTCTTTGTGAACGTACAGACGTGCTCCGGCGACACAACTCTGACCGGTATTGCCGAAAGCTGCTGAAAACGCGCTGGGCACCGCCGCATCCAAATCAGCGTCGGGAAAGATGATATTGGCTGCCTTGTTACCTAATTCCAACGTCACCCGCTTGACTGTGCCAGCAGCAGCCCGCATGACGCTTTGTCCCGCGCTAACCGATCCGGTGAAGGCCACCTTGTCTATGCCCGGATGTTCGGCCAACGCCGCCCCTGTGATTGGGCCGTCGCCAGTGAGAACATTGACAACTCCCGGTGGGAATCCCGCTTCACCTATGATTTCACCCAGACGTAATACAGCCAGCGAAGCCTGTTCTGCGGGTTTGAGGATAACCGTATTGCCGCAGGCCAGGGCGGGTGATAGTTTTTGCATCGTATGGATAAGGGGATAGTTCCAGGGAATGACGATGGCTACGACACCGACAGGCTCGCGGCGGGTATATACCAGTTTGTTAGGAACGGAAACCGAAGGGGTGTAGCCAGTGATTTTCGAGGGCCAGCCTGCGAACGCATAGGTCAGCTGGGCGGCGACTGGGGCATCAATAGCCCTCGTGTGCCAGATTGGTTTGCCGTTGTCAAGGCTTTCTAACTCGGCCAGCTCCTCGGCGTTTTCGGCGATTAGGTCGCCCAACTTTCGAAGCTGAGCTTCTCGTTCGGAGGGAGAGAGCAAGTGCCAAGGACCGTCTAAAGCGCTTCTGGCAGCGGCTGCGGCCCTGTCGACGTCGTCTTTGGCGGCGAAAGCCAGTTCCCCAAGTTTTTGACCATTCGATGGGTTATGACTGCTAAAAGTCTGGCCACTGGCGGCCGGAGCCCAAGTTCCATTAATAAGCAATTGGTAAGTTGGCCTTGATATGAACCCAGCCATGTTACTCATTCTCCTTGGTTCTCAGGGTGGGAAAGTGATGCGAAGTAGTCTTGAAAGTTAGCATATCCATGAGGTCGCGTCAAGTAATACTGAACACATTCAAGTAATGCAAAACAGCAGAAAGAAAAGCGCAGATGCCGGCGAAATTGAGCTTGGCCCATTTAACCGCAGGAGTGGCAACTCCGGAATAAGACAACTATTTGATACCCAGGCTAGAGATCTTCGCTGCCAGTCTCCCAGCCTCCGTTGCCCAGGAGGCTACAGAGCAAGTGGCTCGAAGTTAAATCGTTATGCCAGACCCTACTATCCCTTAACGGCCCCTTCAACCATGGCCTTAAAGAAGCTGCGCCTTGTGAATAAGAAAAGAACAATGATAGGCAAGGCAATCAAGATACAAGCTGCGGCAATTACCTGCAGGTTAATGATGTTTTGGCCCAAGAATTCGTAGAGACCAAACATAGCAGGCTTGTGGTCATTATTGCTGATGAGCAGGTAGCCGGCGATGAATTCATTCCAGACACTGACAAAGGTCAGTAGAAAGACCGCTAGCAGACCAGGCAAGGCTAAAGGCATAGTGATCCGGGTGAGCACGCCCATTGGCGTACAACCATCGATCAGCGCTGCTTCTTCCAACTCGCGCGGGATGGCATCGAAAAAGCCCTTGGCGATCCACACGCTAAGAGGTAGAAAGAAACCCATGTATACGAGCACGATGAAGAACCGGTCATCGTAAAATGGAAGATTAGCCTTCCTCAGAGCAACACCCATCTGGTAAAGGCCAAGCAGATTCGTGAGCAGGGGAACACCCGTGATGGCCAGAATGGCTGCCAGCAGGAAGCTGTGACCACGAAAACGGTAGCGAGAAAAGGCATAACCCGCAAAAGCGGCAAATACTACCACCAGCAACGATGTCGCTGTTGCGTACATCAGAGTGTTTGGTAGGTAGGTCCGGAGCAAGTTGCCCGTAAGGGAGAAACCGAATATCGAACTCTCAGATGGCTCGGGCGCAATGACCCTATCATAGCCCTCAACGGACCATCTACATTCGCTGAGATCGAAGGCGCTGGTAGGAGTATCGCACGGAAAGAAGACAGGGGGTTTCCGGGTTATATCCTGCTGTTTCTTAAAGGAGACTGTCAGCGTCGTTACGATAGGCAGCATGGCAAAAATGACGATCAGGATTAGCGCGAGATTTGTCAGCGATCCTTCCCAGAAACGGCGGGTAAACCTGCTCCGCATCGTACTCACCTGTTCTTTTCGTTGACACGTGTGAGGCGCAGCGTGCCTGTTATCAGGATAAGATTGACTGCGGCAATCATCAGAGCCAACGACGCCGCGCGACCAAATTGAAGACGGTCCCAGCCAAGCTTAAATAGGAGATAGCTCAGAACCTGAGTAGACGTACCTGGGCCACCTCCGGTGAGACTGAAGACCATTCCGACGCCATTCATGCCGCTCAGTGTAAGGCTAAACAGGGCCACGACCATGGTCGGCAGCATCAGTGGAACCATGATGTAGCGAACTGTTTGCCACCATCGGGCTCCATCAATACGGCTGCTTTCTATAAGCTCGAACGGAACCGTTTGCATCGCCGCCAGCAGCAGTAAGGTTACGAACGGCAACGCTCGCCAAACAGAGGCTAGAATGAGGAAGACCATCGCCGGGGACGGCGGAAAAGGGAAATTGCCAATCCACGGCTGTGGTCGTGAAGCTGTTAAAACCGATACGCCATCGGGAGGAATAATGGATGGATTCTGAAGGACACCGGAAAGAACCCCGTAATCAGGGAAAACCAACAGACGAAAGATCATCCCGGCGATGATGTCGGCAACGATCCAGGGGATAAAGAGCAAGGTAATATAGAGCCCCGAAAAGCGAACGTTTCGATTTAGCAAGAGGGCGATGATGAAGCCCAGGAATAAGGTCAGACTCGTATAGCCAATGAGAAAAACAGCTGTGTGACCAATGCTTTCGCCGAAGACGCCCATGTTAAACAGACGCCGGAAGTTTTGGGCACCAACAAAGGTCCAGCCTGTTGGCTCTCGCTCTTGCATGCTCAGCCACACAGTGTAGAGCGCAGGGTAGACCTGGATCGCAAGCAGAATAACGATGGTTGGCAGTATCAGCCAGAAGGGAAGGGTATTGCGCGGGCCACCCTTACCTTTTCGTCGAAATAACGATGTCTTCAGCATGGCTGGAATCTGCCTATGTTGCGACAAAGGGAAAGGAAGAAAGTGACAAGATGAAAATCACCTTGTCACTTTGTATCAACAATAGAAGGCTGGGACTAATACTCGAACAGTTACTCAGTTGGCTGAGTTGTATTCCTCTTCAGTAGCTGTCAGCACTTCGGCGATATCTGCCGTCGGATCTTCTTTCATCAGCTTGTATACGGCCTGCATCACCAGCTCCTGGGCCTCGTTGGGTCGCTGCAAGGAGCCGTGCCAAGGACGGCACGATGAGGCGCCAACCGCCTTGGCTGCTTCCACATAGAAGGGTTGCTGGAAGAGTTCATGGGACTGGGTGGCTTTGAGCACCGGGAATCCACCACCTGGACCGGCTACCCACTCTGCGTTTTGTTCGGGGTCCATGATCCAGTTGATGTACTCATATGCGCCCTCGACGTTCTTTGCTCCGGTTGGAATGACCAGACCGGCGACATCAACGCCACAGCTGGGATCCTGACCGTCGGGGGATACGAAGGGCGACAGGAAAACATCGCCAGCGGCAATGGCGTCGAGCATATCCTCAGCGCTGCCCTTGTCGTAGGCGGTGCCATCGGGAGCTGTTAGAGGGTTCACATATCGATAGCCGAACAGTCCAGTTGGGAATGATCCAGCTGACGAATCCTTGAAGGCTTCTTCTTCCTGGAAGCCGCCGGCGAAGGCGATCTCAGGTACATATTCATTGGCTACGATTTCGCGAAGGAATTCGATGGCGGCGATGTTTTCAGGAGTATTTAGCAGCATGTTTTCCTGGCCATCGTCGATAGTGCCGCCAAAAGAGGCCATCGTCGTCCAGATAGCCCGCGAAAAACCTTCCCCACCTTTATCAGTCGAACCGAAAAAGGTGATGGCATACAGGCCTTCTTCTTTCAAGCGCGCCGCTTCTTCAAGAAATCCTTCGGGCGTTGTTGGATAGCCATCAGGGAAGCGATCTGCCCACACGTAAACGAGCTGAGGACGCTGGGATAGCGGTATGCAATAAAGCTTGCCATCCGGTCCCTTACAACCTTCCACCCCGCTTGAGTCAAGATCGCTGAACCATGATTGGGCCTGGGCCCAGCTTGTCAGGTCCTGGAGAGCGCCGTTCTTGTGAAGAGGGATGATATCCTGACTGTTGCTGAGTTCGTAGACATCGGGCACGTCGCCGCCAGCCTGTACCGCCGCGACTAATTCGGTGGTCATCTTGTCAAAGGCTTTTGGCTGGTTTATCCAATTCCACTTGCCATCAAATGCTTCATTGAATTGTGGAATGGTGCTGCGAAGGTATTCGTTCCCCACGCGCTCGTCGCTGGCCGGGTCTTCATTGTTCTGGTCATATTGATACCAGGAAATGAAATCCTGCTCTACTGCGACGGCAGGTTCTTCTACGACACCGGTATCGGCATCAGCATCAGCTTCCGGTTCCGCCTCATCTGCAGAACAGGCTGCCAAGACCAAGGAAAATAACAAAACGAGAATTAGCAAAGACCATTTACGGTTCATGATTGAGATCTCCTCCTTGTCTCAAATTGATCGATAAAGTTTGAATATCTGAATAGTCAATGACGGTTCATTAGCTGCTTCCAACTAGACGGATCACTGACATTAAGACGATATCCTACCAAGCGAGAAATGGGTTCGCAACATGATAGGGTTATCACACGAGCTAAAGAAAGGATCGGGTTTTTGAAACGAACAATGCACTGATAGGCGCCGGGTCAATACATCTCATTGCATGCACAACTGGTCAATTGGCATTTGTCAAGATAAAAGGGTGGCCGTGTAGCTGACCAAAAGGTTAGCATATCGACTAACGCTGGTCAAGTAATACTGAACACTATCCAGTAATGCATAACATGGAATGTAGCGACCGAAGATCAGGTCGTCTTTTAAGGAGATAAACAAATGAAAGTAGATGTGCGTTACAAACCGGCATACGCCTTAGCCCTGGTTACCCTTGACGCGGAGGAGAAAATTCAAGTTGAGGGTGGGGCGATGGTTGGTATGTCGGCCGATATGGAGATGGAAACAGGGGTTTCAGGTGGTTTGCTCAAGTCCCTCAGCCGAAAGATGTTTGGCGGCGAAAGTTTCTTTCTGAATACCTTCACCGGCGTTACCGATGGGGATTCAGTGGCCCTGGCTCCACCCCTGCCCAGTGATATCTCGGTTATTGAAATGAACGGCGAAACCTTGATGGTCCAATCCGGCGCTTACTTGGCCTCGTCGGCAGGGGTTGAAGTCGACACTAAATGGAGCGGTGCCAAGACCTTTTTCGGCAGCGAAGGGTTCATTATGCTCAAGGTCAGCGGCACCGGCACACTTATCGTTTCAAGCTATGGCGCCATTCACCCGATGACGCTGGCGGCGGATCAAAAGTACCTTGTCGACACCGGGCACCTGGTCACTTTTGAAGAGCAATTAAAATTCGATGTAAAGAAGGTCGCCGGCTGGAAAAGCACTCTTTTCAGCGGCGAAGGGCTGGTGATCGAGCTGACTGGGCCTGGCGATCTCACGCTGCAGAGCCGCAGCCAGGATTCCTTCCTTTCGTGGCTGATTCCCAAGATCCCCAAGCAGACGACCTATGTGTCATCTAGTAATTGAGAAAGAGAATTGGTAGAAGTTCAAATTTTTATTGGGTGGGTTACATAATTCTACATATTAAAATATATTTACGAATTTAGTAGGTTCAAAAATAAAAGAAAGACCAACGGGTGTAGCGATACTTGCTTTGCTCGTTATTATAGGCGGCGTACTTGGCATTGTGAGCGGATTAGCTGCCTTCTTGGAGGCTGATTCAAACTCTGCATTGGTTGGCGCTGGAATCGGTACGTTGATAGTCGCTGCTGCCCAGCTTATCGTCGGTATTGGGCTCTGGTCGCTCCAAAAGTGGGCTTGGGCGCTGGCTGCGTTCGTGCTTGCCATACGAGTCATCGGGGATTTCTTTTTGATCTTTTCGGGAGGAAGTGTCGCGGCGGCCATTGTAAACTTGGTTATCACAGCTGTACTGCTCTGGTACTTGTTCCGTCCCAATGTGCAGCAGGCGTTCGGCCGTTAACCTCAATTAGAGTAAGCAACCAACTGTAGAGTCGCTGGGTATATAAATTGCCCAGCAGCTCTGCTTTTGTTTAATTTCCGATTCAACCACACTACTTTAAGATCGGTTAGATGATATACATTTCTAGGACACGGAAGATGACATTTCGAGCGGGGAATGCTGGCGGTTTTGAGTTAATATATGCATATTTTCAACGGAGAACTGGGCACCATTAATCAATTAGCGCCGAGAATAGGGTCTAAAGATATGAACTCTAAAGGAAAAGCGAACCGTAAGGCTGTCAAGCGTGAATATGCTGAAAATTACCTGCTAACTTCCCTGGTTGCATTTGGGGTAACAGTAGTTGGGGTGCGCCTTTTTCTGGATCTAAGCGGCTATCCGCAAATTGGCACCAGTGTGCTCCACATAGCCCATGCTCTGTGGGGAGCCTTATTGCTGTTTATTGCGGTCTTGCTGCCTTTAATTCTTGCCAACCGCTGGACGATTCAGACCAGTGCCCTATTGAGCGGGTTTGGAATCGGCCTATTCATCGATGAGGTGGGCAAGTTCATCACCCAGAAAAACGACTATTTCTTCCCGCCGGCTCTGCCCCTCATTTATGGCTTTTTTCTCATGACCGTTTTTCTCTATCTCTACTTTCGCCGGTCAAGCCAAGAAGATTCACGTAAAGCCATGTACCATGCCCTGGATGGATTGAAAGATATCCTGGACGGGGACCTTGACCAGGATGAGGCTGCTCGAATTGAAGATCAGCTGGGAATAGCAAGCAGGTCTCAAAACCTGTCGATCAGTTCCTTGGCCAGCGCCCTTGGTCCATACCTGCAGCAAGAAAGAGAGCATCTTGCGGAAGCGAAGCCCAGTTTTTGGAAAAAGACTGCCAAACAAGTCGACAAAGTTGGCCGCCGCATTGGTCGCCGAACACACCGCTGGCTGATCTCGATAATGTTGATCCTGTGGTTAATCGCGGCCGCGCTTACCAGTGCCCTGTTACCCTTAATTGCATTTGGAGTTGTAGATCTTGAGGATGAGGCGTTTCGAGCAACACTTTCAAGTTCGGAGCTTTCTGTCGTTGACAGCACTTTCTGGCTTTATTTCACTTTGCTGCTGCAGCTAGGGATCGGTCTTCTTGTCTTGCTGGCCACAATTGCCTGGCTAAGGCATAACGAAGAGCGAGGGCAAAAAGTAGCCACCTTTGCCCTGATACTGTCGCTCGTGATCAGTCAGCCGCTGCTCTTCTACCTGAACCAGCTCTCAGCTTTGGGTGGGACCCTGTATCAGTTTGTGTTGCTGCTCATTCTCCTGGCCTATCGCCGGTGGTACTTAGAGGGCGAGGGCCAGTAGGCAGACAGGTGGCGAGATCAAAACGCGAGAATCAATAATCAAGGAGATGGATGCATGACAACAAAAGACGATTACACAACTGAAGAATGGACGCTCTTATTGCAGGCGACGGCCAACGCTGCTACCTATGTCATGACGGTCGACATGTCGGTTGTCGGTGCTTTCAAAGAGATGAAGGCCATGGGCTAGGCAGTCGAGGAACTATCGGCCCCGCCAGCGGCCCAGGAACTCGTCAGCGCGCTGGTTTATGACCTTAAAGAAAAGAGCAAGAATAAGGAATCGGTGGAAGCCCCGGAAATGAAGGAGGAGGATGGAGCCCGGGAGGTTATCCGGCAAGGGCTGCAAAAGGCAGATGACCTTGTCGATGCCAGGTGCTCGCTGGAAGAAGCAACCGGCTTCAAGCAGTGGCTTCTCGACATCGCCCAGGCGGTGGCTGAAGCCGACAAAGAAGGGAGCCGCTTCGGCATCGGCGGTGTGCGGGTGACTGATAAAGAGCAGATGGCTTTAGCGGAAATCAGGACGGCATTGGGATTACAAGACGAGAGTTCGAAGTATTAGATAGCTTACATTGATTGATTCTTTTCCTAGTAATCTGAAGGAGGGTTTTAATGAGTACTTTAGTGGGATTGTTGATAGGCTTAGTGATTGGTGGCTTGTTAGCCGGCTTCGTCATATGGGTCGTGAGTAAGCTGGGTCTAGGGCTGAAAGTAGATGGTTTCGGCAGTGCCTTTATGGCCGCCATCGTCATCGCCTTAGTAGGATTCCTTATCAACTGGCTGCTCAGTCTAATCGGCATCGAGATCGGCTCTGGTCTAATCGGTGGTATCGTTCATCTCATCATCTCGGCCATTGTGCTGATGGTAAGCGATCGGTTCCTGAAGGGTTTGCAAGTAGCCGGTTTCACTGGCGCATTGAT
>DASRZI010000235.1:0-5070 GCA_035686605.1 Candidatus Zixiibacteriota bacterium | reverse complement strand
CAGTAGATATTGGTTTTTGCTAGAGTGTTTTAAAATGGGGAGACCGAAATGAACGCCAGAGTGATGAATCGGGTAACATTCGCAATCGTAGTATTATCAGTTTTCCTCGTCACCGCCTGTGGCACCCTAGAGATAGAGTCCGAATCGGCGGCGCCACGAATTGAGCCAGCAGCCACAGCCACTGACAGCGCAGAGCCGACGGCTGCCTTGGAAGAGGTGGCTGCTGCGACCTCAGAGCCAAAGGCTATCGAAGTTGAAGCCGAAACCGCGGATGAGTCAGTGGAGCTCGTTGGCTATAGCAGCGAAGAAACAGGCATCTCCTTCAGCTTCCCAACCAGGTGGGCCATGGAAGAAGAAGCCAATGCCTTTGTCTTTCATAATGGCACAGTCCAGTTGAGGGTTGGGTACAGGATGCCTGGTGATACGACCGATCATGGGGATCGGACTGGAATGGGCGGTACTGATGTCGTCGTCATGGAAGGGACGGTTCCATTCCTTGGCCAGTTGTTGGCAAAGCATGGCGTGTGGTACTTTGACGATGCGTTGATTGTAGTCATCTACGGCGGACCACCCGGAACCAAAGTGCGGTCTGGCGACATGGAGTTCACAATCATCCTTGAGGATCCCGATACCGACTACCAAACTCTGACCCTTACCGATGAAATCCAGGCTGAAGCGGAGATGATTCTGGCATCTTTCGCGGTCGGATCAAACCAAGGTGGACCCTTCGGCGATATGCTTTCTTATACGAATCCTGAGCATGGATTCACCCTTCACTACCCCTCAACATGGTCGGCGGCAGAGGTCAATAATGAGGACTTTGTGGGTCCAGATTCCCGTTCCGTGCAGCTTAGCCAGGGAACGGTTATGCTGGTTATCGGTTACCGTAGGGCTGGCGATGAGGTTGCTATGGGGGGCAGTGGCGCCCCGGGCGGCGAGTTTGATGTCCGAGGTACTATCCACATGCTCGGTCAGGATGTGGACCGCTATGTGATTGTCTTCGAAAGCAAGGATAAGGTCGTAATGTACGGCCAACCTGGACCTCCACCTCTTTCCGCTGGGGGTTTGGAGTTCGCCCCGAGGATGGACGACTTCGCCCAGGTCGCTTATGAAGAGATTGAGCTTTCCCAGACCGTGCAAGACGAAGCCGACTTAATCTTGAGCAGCATGGCCATAATCGAGGTAGGAGGAGGAAGCGACAATGGTACGGGCGAATACGACTACAGCGGATGGCAAACCTACAGCAACGAGCAAGCAGGTTACTGGTTGATGATTCCGGGAGCTGCCGAGGTCCTGGCTCTAGATCCCAGCCAAAGGGTGGCCTTTATTGGTCCGGAGATAGACGGCAGACCCCAATTTCAATTCATGGTCGATCACTATGACATCGACCCCGCGGAAGCCACCGACTTCATGCAATCCTTAGTTGAGGGTCACCACGATTACCTTGAGTCAATAGGTAAAGAAGTCGAAGGGCAGGTCGAAGAACTCATCATTGCTGGAGAGCCAGCGATCCGGCTTGGGCACCCCGGAAGCGGTGGAGCAGATCAGCCCAGAGATGATTTCTTCTTCCTGCATGGGAATATGTTGTTCTCGATCTCTATCACACACTTCGGCGGTGTGGAGGACGAGATGCTGAATGACCAGTTTCTCCAAAGCATAGCCTTTAGATGGTAAAGACACCGGAACGTTTCCCGAATACAGAAGGCCGCCTGCGAGATGAGATTTGCTCTAAGGCGGCTTTTTTCTGTTGAATCCTAGGAAAAAGTCTTTAACGTCAATCATTTCTATAGAAAATGAAGCCAAGTAAACGCGAACCGCCTTTACATCTTCCTTTACTCACACGGGCTATTCTCCAACGAGTGAAATCATCTCTTGCCGAAAGCAACAAAACCGATAGATATCGCCTATAATGTATGCGTGCCAGAAACTCTGCTAAAGACGAAGCTTTTCATTCCACAGCCACGGCCGAATCTTGCCCCCAGGCCGCGGCTGATCGAGCGGCTGAACGAAGGACGGGACCGCAAACTGACCCTCATCTCTGCCCCGGCCGGATTTGGTAAAACCACTCTAGTCAGCGAATGGGTCGCCGGTTGCGAGCGACCGGCCGCCTGGCTGTCACTGGACGAAGGAGATATCGACCCCACACGTTTTCTGTCTTACCTCGTCGCTGCTTTACAGACGGTTGCGGCTGGAATTGGAGAAGGGCTTTTGGCTGTTCTGCAATCTGCTCAGCCACCTCCAATCGAATCGATTCTGACGGCCTTGCTCAATGAAATCACCACCATCCCGGACAATTTCGTCCTCGTCCTCGACGACTTCCACGCCATTGATGCTCGGCCGGTCAACTCGTCGACGGATATCAACGCGTCGACGCGAGTCGACGGGGCCATCGCCTTTTTGCTCGAGCACATGCCACCACAGATGCATCTGATCATAGCCACTCGCGAGGATCCACAGCTGCCCCTGGCCCGCATGCGCGTTCAGGGCCAATTGACCGAACTGCGCGTCACAGACCTGCATTTCACCTCCAAAGAAACGGCCGAATTTCTCAACCAGGTGATGAGACTAAACCTATCGGATGAAGACGTCACCGCGCTGAAAACTCGCACCGAAGGCTGGATTGCCGGCCTACAGCTAGCCGCCATTTCAATGCGGGGACAGAAAGATGTCACCAGTTTCATCAAATCTTTCACCGGCAGCCACCATTTCGTGATGGACTACCTGGTTGAAGAAGTCCTGCAACAACAATCCGAAAGCGTTCAGACTTTCTTGCTGCGCACCTCTATCCTCGACCGGTTGAGCGGCACCTTGTGCGATGCCCTTACTGGCCAGAGCCACGGCCAGGTGACACTGGAAACGCTAGAACGAGCTAATTTGTTCCTCGTACCCCTGGACAATGAGCGACGCTGGTACCGATATCACCATCTCTTTGCTGAATTGCTGCGGCAACGGCTAGACCAGCACAGCGCCTCGTCTATGGAGTCCGAGGGGGTGAGCGTGGACGAATTACACAGCCGAGCCAGCATATGGTATGAGGACAATGGCCTGGAGATTCAAGCTTTTCGCCATGCTGCAGCCGCCAACGATATTGAACGTGCTGCGCGCTTGATTGAAGGAGAGGGGGTGCCCGTGCAATACCGCGGCGCAGCAGCCCCTGTCCGGAACTGGCTGGCGTCGCTGCCAACGACAGTTTTAGATGCTTGGCCCTCGTTGTGGGTGACATATGCCTCTTCGTTAAATCTGTCCGGTCAGCCGGCCAACGCCGAACGCAAATTACAAGCCGCAGAAGCAGCCCTGAAAGGCGCTGAACCAGGCGACAAGACACGAGACCTAATAGGTCACATCGCCGCCATTCGGGCAATGATGGCTGTCACTGTGAACCAGGTAGAAACTATCTTTGCCCAGTCACAACGCGCCCTGGCGCATCTAGACCCCAACAACGTGACGGTGCGCACGATCGTGACCTGGACGTTAGGGTATGCCTACCAACTCCAGGGAGATCGTGAAGCAGCCAGCCGGGCCTATTCAGAGGTCATTTCTATCAGCCAGGGGTCTGGGGATATCATCTCCACCTTGGCCGCTGCAACCGGCCTGGGAAACATACGGGAATCATGGAACCAGCTCTTTCTGGCGGCCGAGAGCTACCAGCGAGGCCTGCAATTGTTTGGAGATCAGCCGCAGCCTGTTGCTTGCGAAACGTCTCTTGGCCTGGCCCGGATACACTACGAATGGAATGACCTAGATGCCGCCCAACGGCTCGGACAACAGAGCCTCCAACTGGCGCGGCAGCTTACAATCATTGACACATATGCCATAAGCGGGGCGTTTCTCGCCCGCATCAAAATTACCCAGGGAGATATCGTAGGCGCGGCTGCCATGTTACTGACGGCTGAACAGTTCATGCGCCAGCGTAATTTCGTGGATCGGATGCCTAAAGTTGCTGCTGTGCAAGTGCTATGCTTGCTTCATCAGGGCAATCTGGCAGCGGCCGCTCATTTGGCTGAAGAGCACGAACTTCCCATCAGCCAGACCCGGGTACACCTGGCCCAGGGAGATGCGGGCACAGCATTGGCGGTGCTGGGGCCATTGCGCCGGCGGGTGGAGGCAAAAGGCTTGGAGGATGAACGGCTCAAGGTAATGGTTCTGCAGGCGGTCGCTCTATATGCGAATGGCGAAAAAGAAGAGGCTGTGCAGCTGCTGGGTGACACGCTGGCGCTGGCAGAGCCGGGTGGCTTCATCCGGACCTTTGTGGATGAAGGCCCGCCAATGGCGTATCTACTCTACGAAACTCTCTCTCGTGGGATTGCGTCAGATTACGCCCGACAACTTTTAGCGGCTTTCCCCGCCGTTGAGAGCGAACAAACTGCTCAATCGAAATCCCAAACCCCAGAAACTGATTTGATTGAGCCTCTGAGTGATCGAGAAATTGAAGTGCTCCAACTCATAGCCGAAGGGTTAACCAATCAAGAAATCGCTTCCAGACTTTTTCTCTCGCTGAATACGGTCAAGGTTCATACCCGCAATATAAATGGCAAGCTCGGTGTCCACAACCGAATGCAAGCAGCTGCAATCGGTAGAGCATTGGGTATTCTGCCCTCCATCTAGTCCCCAAGCCGTCTGAAATCGACAAGACCGGCGCACAGAGACAAATATCCTCACGGGCTGGAATATGACAGCCCGTTTTTTTATCCTTCTTCCAGACCTGCAAATAACACCCGAATAACACGTTTGTGGTACGACACTGATACCGGTCTGCACTTATGCTTCTATTACAGGTGGCAAAGAGTGTTCTGACAGAGCACAGCGGGTACAGAGTAATGGCAAACAAACCCAACCCAAAAACTGATCCATATCAACCAGCAGTCTATGAAATCAGGATCAAGGGCCATCTGGGTTGTCAATGGACAGACTGGTTTGGGGGGCTGACCATCACTCTGGAAGACAATGGCAATACGCTATTGACCGGCCTGGTGATCGATCAGGCCTCGTTGTATGGCTTGCTAAGGAAAGTACGTGACCTTGGCATGCCATTACTCTCGGTTAAGCGCGTCAAACACCGGCCAGGCAGCT
>DASRZI010000234.1:0-7429 GCA_035686605.1 Candidatus Zixiibacteriota bacterium | reverse complement strand
GAAAGGCGTCGTCGCGACCAAAGAGAGTAGCCGATCTCAAGATCGAATATTCAAGACCGCTCTCTCTGATCAGACGTTCTGCCTGACCCTTGGCTCTGAGCAAGGCGTAGTGAGAATTTGGATTGGCATTTAGCCGGCTGGCAGCGACAACGCGCTTTACGCCGGCTGTCCGGCACTCTGTAAGCAGATTCTGCGTGCCATCGACGTCAACTCGGTGCAGCAGTCGAAGCCGGTTTCTAGACTCAGCGCTCGCCAGATGGATAACCGTGTCAACATCAACAAGATCGGCCCTCAACTTGAGGGAATCCTCTAGACGTCCACCGTAAATCTTGTAGGTCCGTTGATCTAGATCTAGTTTCTCTGTAAGTGAGCGGCCGACGAATCCTGTTGCACCGGTTATTAGTATCACGATTCCAATTCTATTGGCTTAGCCCACGGCTGTAAATGCTGCTGCGAAATATGACGTTGAATCGACTGCCGGGCTGATCTGTCCGTGGTCATCCTGGCAGGTTATAATGAGCGCCATGCGTCGCTACTGCATAATCGGACCCACCCACCCTTTTCGGGGCGGCATTTCTCATTATATGACCTTATTGGCCCAGCATCTGGCTGTCGATAGAGATCTGCTCTTCATATCGTTCACTCGCCAATATCCTGGATGGCTCTTCCCAGGTAACAGTGATCGCGATCCGAGCCATGAACCGCTAACCTTTGACGCAGAATACCTGCTTGATCCTATTAATCCCTTAAGTTGGAGACGGACGCTAAAGCGAGTCTCGAATTTTCAAGCAGATGTCGTCGTTATCCCCTGGTGGGTTCCGTATTGGGCGCCGGCGTGGTCCATTCTTGGCAGGCGGATTCAAAAGCTTCCTGATTCCCCTGTGCTGCTGTTTATCTGCCATAACGTCTTTCCCCACGAACGAGGACGGTTGGACAGGGTGGCAGCAAAAGCAGCCCTATCTCCCGGCGATGGGTACATCGTTCATGCAGCATCAGATGCCCAAAAGCTGTACGACCTCTTCCCTGACGCAAGGGTTAAGGTGACCCCTCATCCTTCTTATGCCGGGTTGGTTAACGTAGAACGATCCCCGCTGCCTGTACAGCTTCCTTCAGACAGACCGCTGCTTCTTTTCTGTGGCTTTGTACGGCCTTACAAAGGTCTGGACATATTACTGAATGCGCTGCCCATGGTGTTAGAACGGAAGCAAGTTCATCTCCTCATCGCCGGCGAATTTTGGCAGAGGAGCGATGTATACCAAGGGCAAATTCGGGAACTAAACCTATCCGATAATGTGACCGTCATTGACCAGTACATACCAAATGAAATGCTGGCAACTTGCCTTGACCGCGCCGCAGTCGTCGTTTTACCCTATCGAAGCGCTACCCAAAGCGGTATTGTTCAGATTGCATTCGGACTCAATACGCCAGTGATTACCACCGATGTGGGTGGACTATCAGAGTCGGTAGACGATGGCATAACCGGTTTGGTCGTTCCACCTGAGGATTCTGAATCTCTTGCTCAAGCCATTATCCGATTTTTCGAGCACAATCTTGGTCCGGAAATGGTAGAGAATATCAAAGCCGATTCTGATCGATTTGGTTGGCAACCTCTCATCGACAAGCTCGAGGATCTTGCCAGCCCACGAACCCGTGAATAGCACCATATTCAGATGAGCGAATCGACATCAATCATTATCCCAAGCCTAAATTCTCCTATCATTCAACAGGTTCTTGCCGTGGTTCTCAAGCAAGTTCGAGAGCAGGAAGAGTGCGATATCATCGTCGTAGGCAGGGATGAAGCCGGCTTGGTGCCGGAAGATGAACAGATCTCCTTTGTCGATACCGGGGAACCGGTATTGGCGGCTGTCGCTCGAAACCGCGGAATTGCCTCATCCGAAGCCGGGGTTTTTATATTTCTGGATAGTGATTGCATTCCTGAACCACATTGGCTGAGGGAGCATATGGCTGCTCAGGATGCAGGACATCGCGTTGTAAGCGGCGGCATCCTCCCTGCTGGTGATGGTTACTGGCACCTGGTCTATAACCTGACTCTCTTCCACGAGGTTTTGAGCGTCCTACCCCCAGGGCCGCGAGACTTCCTCGCCACCTTTAACCTCTCGGTCCATCGCTCTGTCATCGAAAGCGTCGGCCTCATGGATGGGGAGGTAAATCGAGTCGAAGATGTAGACTGGACAACCCGCATGCGAATAGCGGGGATTCAACCTTTCTTCTGGCCAAGGGCCTCTGTATATCATGATCACAATCGCCATGGCTTGCCCGAGGTGTGGCAAGATTGTGCTTATTCAGGCTTCCACATGAGACGACTTCGTCTTAGGCATTCCGGATGGCTTCAAGCTCCGGGAATCCTTCACCATCGACGGCTGGTACTCCTCCTGTCTCCCTTGATCGCTGCCTGGGCGAGCTTGCGTATTCTTATCCGGAAACCGGTCATTCTGTTCCGGTTCCCTTTGACGATTCCGGGCATCTACCTGACGAAAATCGCCTGGTGTTGGGGGGCAAGCAGAGCCGAGGCGCCAGGATGAACTCACCACGAATTCTGGTGATAATTCTTAATTGGCGCCAGGCCGTTCTTACCGTCGAGTGCCTCGAAACGCTCCGCTCTATGGAAGGACCCACGCTAGATTACTTGTTGATTGATAATGGTTCTGGCGACGGTTCGACAGAGGTTTTTGAGAAGAAGATACCTTGGGCTGCTGTACTGGCCCTGCCAGATAACCGAGGATTCGCGGCTGCCACCAACATGGGTCTGCGAAAGGCGATCAACGAATCCTACGACTTCGCCTTGTTGGTTAACAACGATGCTTTCAGCGAGGAAGATACCTTGGTGAAACTGCTAGCTGAATCATCGGCTGACACCGCTTTGATCTCACCCAAGATACTTTATGAATCCAATCCTTCCCTTATTTGGTATGGTGGTGGTCGGCAGCATCCGCAATTGTTGGAGATGCGCGACCGTGGATTAGGCAAGATCGATGGAGCTAAATGGTCTTCCACTCGCGATGTTGACTATCTCCTTGGCACGTTCTTGTTAGTCAACATCAAAGCTGCGAGTAAAACTGGCTTGTTTGACGAGCGCTTTTTCTTTTATTACGAGGATCTTGATTGGTCTCTCCGCTTTCGCCAAGACGGTTTCCGGTTGCGGGTCGTCGGTGAGGCGCGAGTAAATCATCGCGTGTCGGCAAGTACTGGGGGGAAGGATAACCCGCTCAACCTCTACTACCTGGCCCGGAGCAGCGTCGTTTTCTTCGCCAAGCACGCAAGATTAGGAATGCCCTTATCTATCCTTGTATTTCGTTTTGGCAGTGCGGTCAAGATGCTGGCTTCCCTAACTTTCAGCGGGCAATTTCTTAGCATCCGGGCCTACCTAGCTGGTTTGCGGGACGGTATTCGCTTAGCTATGACCAGTCGGGCTTAACTTCCCCCAAAAAAACGGAAAAAAAGAGGGTAGGCAATGCCTACCCTCTCACTTCACTCACTTAAAAACCGATCCGTATGTTTATCCGGGATCGCCGTTGTAGACGCTCGCGCGGTTAGCGTAGATGATGTTGGCTACACCAACAAGCTCTGATCCTGCCGGTGCGGTCACGTAGATGCCGCCGATAAAGCTGTTTCCGAAGCTGTCGAAATCAGAGGCAGACAGGTCACCACCGTTACGGGTGTTCAGACCTAGGGCAGCACCTGAAGCCAGGTTACCGGGCAAATCAGTGCCCGAGAATGTGGCTACGGTATTGCCAGCGGTGTCGATATACTCAATGGAGAGATCGGCAGCGGCGATCGTGGAACCACCAATATTCTGCAGGTTAATGGCAGACCATTGATTCCACTGGCTGCTCATCAGGCGATATTGGGCAGGTACGTAGATGATGTTCGATCCATCATTTGCGCTTACTAGGGCATAGATGCCAGATTTGCCTGTCGTGCCCCAATGAGTGATGCCAGTTCCGACCAACTCGACAGCATTGTTGGAGATGATCTTCACAGAGCCATCCCAATCGGTTCCCAGAGGATCGAAGGTCGATGCTGGAAGGTCTCCGCCATTCTTTGTATTAAGACCTCTAGCGGATAGCGGCGCAATCGTCGTGGGGACAGTCAGCGCCGGAACTCCGGAGACATCACCACGAGTGTAATATTCTACCGTCACGTTTGCCGTGGTCGAATCACTCGTGTTCTGGATGTTAACAGCCGAGAACAGGTCGAATTCTCCGGCAGGAGTGCCAGGATTGGCGAAGCGGAAATGGGAGGGCGCGAAGAGGACCGTACCCTGATTATTTGCCGTCAACGATTGGTAAGCGCCGGAACGATTCGTCCACGTCGCCGTCGAGGCGCCAGCCAATAAGTTCGATGATGAGGCCGTAATCGAGCCATCCTGGAAACCGGCCGGCCAACCAGAGGGCAGGTCGCCCGGGCCACCCATGTAAATGGTTGTGGCTGCGAATCCAGCCAGGGTTTGGGTTGTCTGGCCAAGATAGGCTCCAGTTCGATCATAGAAATCGAAGTCAACCGACGCCGCCGAACCTTCGGCATTCATGACCGTCACTCGTGACGCGATACCGCTGAAACCCCAGACTGTGGGGAAGTACAATTCGGTGGCAGCAGCAGAAGTGCCATTGTAGGCGCCCTGGGTAAGGCCATCAGGCGCGCCCGGCACGTTCGTGTTCTTAATACTCACGATCGATGCTAGTGGGCGATCCGAAGATATAACCGCCGAACCCTGGAATCCCGAGGGAAGGGGTTCATTCTGAGTCTTGATTTCCGCCACTGCTTTCGGATCAATCGTCACCGAAGAGTTGGTGTAAACCAAGGATCCAGCTTGGTCGTAGTAGTCTACGGCCAATGTCGCTAATTCACCTGCGCCGGTTGCTTTATTCTGTACCACAGCATTGGTTTCAGATGTTCCCGGATCCGGGAAACCACCCTGGGCAAAAGTGGATGCAACAACCAACAGCGTTACCAGTAGCACTGCTATTGCGATAAGGCTTAATCTACGTTTCACTTGATTCCTCCTTGTCGATATAAGTGAGTAAACTGAAATCATTTACATTACGTTCATCGTTAATTCTAGACGAAGGGGCTGCAAATACAATAATCCATATGGGTTATTATGGGGTTATTATTCTCATATTTGGGTTATGTGTTCCATAAATAACTCAAATTCCTGAATAATCGTGCTCCAGTTGAAGGAATGCTCAACATAGGCCCGACCGTCTCTAGCCAGCCTATGCCATAGATCGTCATCCGTAAGAACTCGCTCCACACTTTTGGAAAATTCCTCCGCCCCCCCATTCACCAGAACAAGATGTTCGCCGTTACGAGCACCTGTCCCTGAATTGCCGGCATGAGAAGCGACAGTTGGACGTCCGCTAGCCAGCCCATTCAGAGTTTTCACTATAATGCCACCACCGGTAAATAACGGAACGACGTTAACTGACGCCATTTGATAATATGGCGTAAGTTCCTCTACTTCTCCTACTACGGTCACGCCTGGAAGGCCGTCTAAGGCTCTAACCCGGCTATCGGGTTGGCTTCCAACTATCATGAATTCCACATCCTTAACTTTTGACTTGAGAAGAGGCAGCACGTCACGAGCGAAATAGATAGCCGCCTCCTGGTTGGCAGGTATTGCCAACGCACCAACAAAAAGCACGATGTTTCCATCCGGTCGCTGAGTGCCGATCTGACGAAGTTCGTCCAAACCCTCGAACCATGGGGAAAGGATTGATATTTCTTGATCAGGCAGACGCTCTTTCAGGTACCTCTTATCCTTCTGGGAGCGGACCAGTACGCCATCCGCCATTGCGGCATAAATTAGCTCCCTCCTTAGTGTTCTACGCCAATCGAGGTTTGCCAGCCATCTTCTAAAGAGGCGCTTCTCCTGAAGATGCTCCTCGTACGCAACTTCGGCGTAAATATCGACTTCGTCAAGCAATCGTATACCACCCGATAAGAGCCTGATGTATGGGGCCATTGACCCGTCTACGACAAAAACATTGAAATCCTCTTCTGATATGAGCTTCTTGAGACTTCTGCGATAAGTGATGGAGAGGTTTCGTCCGTAAACTCTTGGCATCACGACTCGCCCTAATGCCCGCCACAAGCGCGATGGTAGCTCATCATGTTTATAGGTGACGGCAACGACCCGCCGGCAGATTACCTCAAGCTCTCGAATTGCAGTGAAGTCCTGTTCGGGAACAAAAGCTATCACCGACACTTCATGCCGCTGGCTTAAAGACGACAAGTAGTGATACGTATCTTGCCTGCCACTATCCTTTGCCGACTGGTGAGGCAAAAAGCGACAGACGAATAGTATCCTCACCACTGATCTCCTCTATTGCCGGAAGGTCTCATGTCCTGCCTTCGTCGCCGTCAATTCACGTAGCTCCGATAGTCGCAATGTCCGCGTCCCAAGCAGCATTAAAACGAAGATAATCATGGAAACTACCCAAGCCCCAATATAGCTCCACTGCATGAGGATTCCAAAGGCCACCATGCTGACTAATGCACAGGCGCTTGGACGCAATATAGCTTGCTGAACCTCGAAACGAACGACTCGCCTAGCAAAATAATAGTTGATGATCATATTGAAAAACATGGTACTGGCGGCGGCTATACTAGCCCCGACAACGCCATATGACGGCACGAGCAACACAACGGCGACTAGACTAAAGAGGCTGCTGAAGATTGAGACAAAGATGCCTAGTCGTTCGTTATCACTAGCCAGTATCGAACGATAGAGTATGCGGGAGAGGAATGATGGCAGTATTCCCAGAGCGACGATGCGCAGCACAATAACTGATGATTCGTATTCACGCCCAAATACCAAGATTATCACGACTTCGGCGAAGGCGATTATGGTCATCATCACTGGATATACGCCGATGAAAAGCAGCTTAAATATCTGGGATACCAAGTTGGAAAATCGAGTGCGTGATTTTAGGTAAGCTCTGGAGAGACCCGGGTATAGGGACTGCATGATAGCCGGCGCGAGCATATACATGAGCTGAACGGTCATTATTCCGGCTGCGTAGATTCCTACAGCATCGGTATCCCAGAGCTTGGAGAGAAATACGCGGTCTAGTTGGAGAAAGACTTGACTACTAGCCACAATAACCACAAATGGCAAAGCCTGGATCGCAAGCGATTTTATCAGGGTAGTGTCGAGCGAAAATCGGAAGTGTGGCAAATTACGACGTATAAGGCATAAATAGGCGATGGAGAGCACTACATAATAGCCAGCCAGGAGGTAAAAGAGTACCTCAATTCCCCATCCCTTGGACAACAAGAAGACAGACCCGGCGACTCTAATAACGGTTAATGGGAATCGCGCCACGACGATCCACTCCATCTTCTCCACGCCCGTGATGACGGATTCGATAATTGCTGCTTCCGCCGCTGGAAGGACAGTTAGAAC
>DASRZI010000233.1:0-4584 GCA_035686605.1 Candidatus Zixiibacteriota bacterium | reverse complement strand
CTCAAAGCCCTTGTTTTTACCGTCTACACCGTACATGCGGTAGGTATCGGTGGAACCGTAGAAGTTGTTATTCCGGAACTCATAGCGACCACCGGGTAGCAGCGTCGGTACAGCGCTTGCGCCAGCGGCGTCGGCTATCCGTACCGCGCTCACCAGCAATACATCATTGTCAGCAATCGGCCCATTGGTGATTGTGTCGAGGACAAAATAGCCCACCGCATCCAAGCCCCACGTACCAGAGGTCAACACTTTACGCAGGATTGTCGCGCTCTTCGTGCCCGCCGTGACGGTCACGGTATCGCCCTCATTCGGCTCAGTGCCATTCCCGGCATCGAAGTTCACGACATCGTTAAACGTAACGGCGACCCAGCCGCCGCTCGTTTCCTTGAACATCACGCAAGCTGTTGCACCCGCGTTATCGCGGAAGCAATAGGCTACGCCCTCGTATTCCCATACGCCGCGGATCGCACCAGAGCCGGCAGGCGCAACGGCGATAATGGACCTCGCAAGCTCGGAGTAATCAGCATCAAGAGCGGGGTCGGTTTCACTGTTCGGCCAGTTAGTTCCTATCGCCTGACCAAAGACGCTCGCCAACACATCCAAATCTTCATCGTCTGTGAAAGGACCACTAGATACTGGACCAAGAACAAGATTGCCACTATTGACGTTCTTCGTAGCAGATGTCGTCTTGACATAGCCGAAGCCGCCAGAAGGAACAGGGTTTGCTCCAATCACAATCATAATGCCGCTTACATGAATATAATCGCCGGTTGGCGTCGCAAACCCGCCGTAACTTATGTTGACTCCAAAATCGGTATCAAGCGACGTACAGGCTGGACTTAACACCCACCAACGATACACCCCATCACTAACTAGCTCGACACCATAATCTTCTGCTTGCGATGACGATGCGGTTCCGTTTTTAAGGTTAAATGATGCAGTAGCACTACCTGCACCAAAACTACCAGTAAAATTACTAAGCGATGCTGCCATAACCTCAACTGCACCAGCCGCGCTATATCTCGCATATCCAGAGATATATACTTTCTCCCCCAGCGCAACACCAAAACCGGACGAATGGGCGATGCGAGGGGCGCCTGCCCCGGAGTTTTCTAGTTTCGATAGAAACGGTGTTTTCCCATCAGACCAAACCTCATCATCGTCTGTTACGTTTGTATTTATCTTAGCCCAATAAGCGTCTGTCAGGTCTTCATTGTGAAGTACCTGATTGATGCCGAAACCACCATCATCAGTGACCGCCAACAACACGCCAGAAGCCCCAGAGGAACCGCCGTTGATTGTACTGCCAAGCGCAAGCGCCGGGTCGGTGGCTGCGCCATAGGCCAATAGCTCATAATCTCCGGCCGGGGCTGGCCTACCATCAAACACCTGATAGCCACCTATGCGCTTGTAGCCGCCGGCAATGCCCATTTCGTAATTGAGTGCGTTGTTGCACTGGCCAGGCTTGACGTTCAGCGGAGTGTCCAGCTGGTTCAGGCCACCACTGAAACCAAAGTAGTCAGAGAAGTTGCGCGGCACCGCCCGCAATTTACGGGTCCAGCGTCGCGCGCTAGCGAGGTCCATTATCGGCCCCTCAAATTGTCTTCGTCGCCAAACCCCGGTATGCCAATCGTTATCGGTATGTCCTGCGTTGACATACGCTCGTAATCACGCCCTTCCAGCTGGTCGCCTTCGAGCTTGTCCAGCAGGTAAAGATATTCAGCCTCCATGCCCTGAATGATCTCGCTGGCCGCTTCCTTGTTGCCATACTTGATGGCTGCCTCACAGATGATGATGCGATGAAACTGTGCCGGCATGGCTGGCAGATCGCTGTCAGCGGCCAGCAATACCGGCTCCTTCCAAAACTCAGCCGTGAGCGTATAGGCCAGATTGCTTGGCGCATCAAGCAGCAGGGTGCCATTGCGTTTTTCTGTGATTCTGACCGGCTTGCCGTTTGAGGCAGAACCTGAGCCTGGCAGAATTAACTTCCGAAAGTCGGTCCAGTCCATAAATTCCAGCTGCCCGGAACTCGTCGCCGTTACATTCAGCCAAAAGCTATCCCGGTCCCACTTGTTGACGGTCTCCGTACCGCTATGTGTGGGCACCGCCGTCGAGCCTATGGTCAGCGCTTCAGAGTAGTCTGTTGCCAGATAATCCCAGTTCGCCCACATTACATTGACGTTGTTTTCAGCCTGGCGAACCCAGTTTATCGCGTTGTAAAGCTGGCCCTTTTGTCCAACAACAGTTGGAGGAACGGTGCCGCCCTGATTGACACCACCGATTCCCAGCTCGGAAACTAGCTGTTGTACCAGTTGCAGATAGGTCGCCATGCCACCGCCTTACTCGTTATCCAGCAATAGCTTGATGTTGGCCGCCTTACTGCCAGCCCCACCAAACGCGACCAGCCCAGCATCTTCAACCAACTTCTTCAGCTGTGAAGGATGCAGTTCTTCTAGTGCTGCTTTCGTGTCTTTTGGCGCTTCTGGTACGGTTGGCGTAGCAGCAATGGGCGCCACCGCAGCAGGTCCAGCAGCGCCCGGCCGTATAGGATCGGCAATAACCGGGCTGATGCCCTCGCCAACCTCCGCGCCTGCGTTGTCAAATTTGTGATTGTCTTGCCAAAAAACAGCGCCATGCTCATCAACGCCGAAGATCATTCCAAACTTCTTGCTTCTATCGAGTGTTCTTGCCACGGTGGCTCTCCTAACTAATCAAGGTCGTAGTGCCTCGACTGATCCATAGGCTCGCAAAATGCGACGCCCTTCTTGATACAGCCTGATCCTACCTGAGCCTTCATATCTGCGATAGGCCGAGTCTCCGAATGGCCGTAGGTGCCAAGCCCGAAGTACATCATATCGTCAGAGTCTTGCCGCTGGCCGCTGCCATCCCCAAGTGCTTTCCGTTTGTCCATTTCAGGTACTCCAAAAGCAGCCCCGGAAACCGGGGCTGCGTTATTGGATCACGCGATCAGTTATTTGATCGTGTGGCCGCGGGATGCCGATGTGCTGGGATTTGGCGCAGGCTTCTCATTCTTGCCCACGCTTCCCATGCCACCGACCTCACCGATCTTCTCTTTGTGAGAAGTACCGGATTCAACCCCGGCCTTTTGCTTTGCATCACGTTCCATTTCACACCCTCCGTTGAGTGCTATCGGTTAAAAGATCAGACTACCACCAGCTAACTACAATGCCAGCAAAGCCCTGCCCGGTCGGCGTACCGCCAGTGATTGTCAACACTACTTCGAGCTGCGTAATAGCCTCGGTTGTGATGTCAACAACACCCTTGCCACCGTGACCAACGTCGAACGTCTGTGTCGTCGGGTTCGTAATACCCAAGCCGTTCGTATCAGCCAGCGTCGAGATCAGCAGCTCAGCGTAGCGGTTAGGATCAGCCGCCGTTCCAACTTCAACCTTGCCGCCAGTCGTGAAGACTTCTGCCGCGAGGACATAAATCTCTTCAATCTTGCAGCGTGATTTACCGTAGGGAACGGGGATCGCCGTGACGTCACCAGCACCGCCGAAGTCAAAAAGACCGAAGCTGTAGGTGATTGTTAGCGGATTGTCGTAATTGCTCATTTTAATTCTCCTCCTTGGAGATCAATCTAATTTTGCCCATTGCTTACGGTGCTTAATTCGAACAATCTGCGATTGAGAAATGTCGAATCTGGCTGCCAACTGGTGTGTAGACCAGCCATTTGACAGTTGCTTTCTAATTTCTCTAACATCATTTTCAGATAGCTTGGCGGTGCCACTCCTGCCACCCCACGTACTACGCATCTTCCTTGCCATGTCTTCAGCGTTCTTCGCCCTAGTTCCGAGGAATAGGTGATGAGGATTAGCGCAGCGTGTGTTATCGCATTTATGACAAATTTCCACCCTGACCTTGCGGTCACCGTCTTCAATAAAGTCTGGAATTGGGCCAAAATGGATCTCATAAGAAACTCGGTGAGCGTATAGATTAGGACCAATGCCGCCATCAGGTTTGATTTGGCCGTAGCCATCCCCCATGGTAGAAGCAGTCCAGCTCCAGCACTCGTCATCACGTTTCTTTTCAACCTTCTTCCAAAATCGCCGCAAAAAACTCTCAGAGTACATAACATCCTCCAAATTACTGAGAATGTATTGTACCTTAAAGTTGCTTTCTGCATGTCCGATTTATCCAGATTTCCGTAAGCGACTGATTTTACTCAGACCGCACTCTCCCATTTAACAACGCGAGACTGGGCGCCGGCCGTATGTATTAGACCAAAGCCGCCGAGGTAGTACCAGGCCACACCTCTTGACCGACCGTAGTCTGTTGGAATCTTGCCGCGGATTTCCTCGGGGATTGCCAACGCTTCGGCTACCGTGTCCTCACCCAACACAAACATCCAACTGGACTTGGCGTTGTTCCATGCGTCAGCTACCCGAAAGGTATATGTCGTAGAATCAACAGCGCCGCCCTTGGCTACATGCGTTTGCTCAGTGAAGCGCACACCCTCATACCGACCGATCTCGCCGTTCATAATGAACCCGAAGCCGGTCTCAACGTACTGGTGAACAGACTCAAGGTCCGCTCGCAGCTGTCGATAGGTAGTTGGATGTG
>DASRZI010000232.1:0-2717 GCA_035686605.1 Candidatus Zixiibacteriota bacterium | reverse complement strand
TCAACCATTGGATGGCCTCCTCCTCATCCATTTCCACGCCAAGAGCTCTGGCGGATTCTATGATCTGATCGATTTCTTGGTCAGGGCTGCTCTCAGGCTGAGATCCACTCATCGTATAAACTCCTTTGGTAATCGGTTCGTCTACATTGGCCGGTCACAGTACAAATACTTCTTCGTTCGAGCAAACTGCGACAACCAGGTAGTCGGCATGTCGCAAATTGCTCAACAGTAATATCCGTCTCAGAATGTCTCTCCAGTATCGTAGATGGTAACCTTGATCATTAATGAATTTCTTGATGGGACGTAGTATTATAACATACTGCAAACTTCACCAGAGCGATCGCTCGAACTCGCAGACCAATGCATTCTTCCCGGTATGCATCCCTCATTCGACCTATTCACTCGAGCGGCTTGACGCAGATAGATTCATCGCTCTTCTACCTCATATATTGAACGCCATTATTGAAGTTTATTACCTCTCCAATTACTCGGGTATTATGTTATAATATTGTATCGCTGTAACCAATCGATTTTTGTCAAGCATTTCACAAGGAGGACGGCTCATGTCAGACAGCACTATTGACCAGGCATTTGGAGAATCAAGGATGCCCTGGTGGTTCCTTCTCGTCGAGGGGGTCGTAGCCATCATCGTCGGTATTCTTCTTTTGATGAATCCCTACAAGATGTCGGTCATGCTTGTCCAGGTCTTGGCCATCTACTGGTTAGTCAAGGGAATTGTTTCCTTAGTGAGCATTTTCGTTGATCACTCAGCCTGGGGTTGGAAGCTGTTCATTGGTATCGTCGGCATCATGGCCGGGTACATACTGATCAAGCATCCGATAGGTGGAACTGCTGTAGCAGCCCAGGCATTTATCATCGTTCTGGGTATTCAAGGCATCGTCATCGGCATAGTCGAGCTGGTGCAAGCCTTCCAAGGTGGTGGTTGGGGCGTTGGTTTCCTAGGCGCGATTACAACCATCATCGGTATCTGGCTGTTGGCTAATGCTTGGGCCACAGCCCGAGTAGTGCCCTGGGTATTGGGCATCTTCGCCATAATTGGTGGTATAGTCGCCATTGTCTATGCTGCCCGCTACAGGCGCGCTGAACAAGCAGCTGTTATTGATGAACCAGAGGTGGACGCTGAACCACCTCCCGCTGTTCAAGCGGCAGTTGTCGAAGAGGTAGTTGCGGCCGAAACAGAAGAGGTGGAAGCGCCGGAGCTTGAGGAACCAGCGGCTGATGAACCTGTCTTTCACGATACGCCTGGAGAAGAGGCAAAATTCCACCACGAGATTGGCTTCATCGAAGGCATCGGTCCAAAATACGGAGCCGCTTTAAAAGAGCAGGGAATCGAGACGCCCTTAGCATTGCTTGAATCTGGGGCAACACCGAAGGGTCGCAAAGATCTAGCTGAGAAGACCGGAATCAGTTCGAAATTGATCTTAACATGGGTCAACCAGACCGACTTGATGCGTATCAAGGGCATTGGCAGCCAATACGCCGATCTCTTAGAGGAGGCGGGCGTTGACACCGTGCCAGAGCTGGCAAGGCGCAATTCCACCAACCTTCACGAGAAAGTCGTGGAGATAAATGAGGAGAAGCACTTTGTGCGGCATTCTCCGAGCCTGCATGATATTGAAGCGTGGATTGCCGAAGCCAAGGAACTGCCTAGGGTCGTAAAATACTAGAGCAACATGCCCTAGTTGGTTAGAATCGACATTAACGACAGAAGAATTGAGGTCTAAAAGAGCCTGCCATATAGTGGTAGGCTCTTCTTCTTACAGCGGGTTGCCAGTGCTCTTAACCCCGGGCTTCGTCAAGGACCTCATCCACCCCCAGCAGGGGTGTACTGAGCAACCTTGCCGAGAATGATAGGTCCAGACGGCAGTCGGCGGGCCATCTGCTATCAGAGAGGCCAATTTGTAGGTTGTCTCTCTCTTCAATCCCCCACCAATTGAGCATCTTCAGTCCTAGATCGGCCCTACTCATGGCCTGTCGCCCTGCGACGTTCAGGATCCCGGTATACTCTGATTCGCATAGCTCTAGGCAGGCGCTGCTCAGCGTTTCTACCCAGACCGGGTTCCGTATCTGATCTCTGAAAAGAGTAATTCGTTCTCCGCTTCTGAGAGTCGAGATTATCCATTCCGTTGACAAGTCCATGGTAGTTAATCCGTATATTAAAGAAGTTCGGATGATGACATGGTTTTCATAATCTTGGACAATTCGTTCAGCTTCGGATTTAGCTCTTCCGTAAGCATGAATGGGACTTGGTGAATCTGACTCACGATAAGGAGCCTGGGTCCCATCAAAGATCACGTCGCTGGAAATATGGATAAGCCGAGCCCCTACCCCCTTGGCCGCGTCTGTAATATTCTTGGCTCCGCTGCAGATGACATTCTCCATATCATCTGACCGGTTCGAGCCTGCGGTGTGGAAAATCACTTGCGGACGCCATTCGTGGATCAATTCCTTGACGGCTCCCTTGTTTCGCGCATCGAGCCAGACGCCTTCGGGCAGCTCAAGAGGATCGCGGTTAAAGAAAGTATACCGGCAGCTGTACCGCTCGAGTGCCTTTGGAACGAGGTGTTGGCCTAGATAGCTGCTCCCACCTGTTATCAATAGACGTGTCACCCATCAGCCTCAGACACCGTCAGGAGGCCCTGTGGACCCATCACCTCGGACTCCATAGCCTGTTCCATAGCGATTCCTGCTGCCAT
>DASRZI010000231.1:0-7071 GCA_035686605.1 Candidatus Zixiibacteriota bacterium | reverse complement strand
GAAAGCCCTGAAGTCTGCAAAGCCCTTCATGGCCAGCACCTTTGTTATGGCCGCGGTCAAAGTTGTCTTGCCGTGGTCAATGTGACCAATGGTGCCAATGTTGCAGTGTGGCTTATCTCTTACAAATATCTCCTTGCCCATGATCCCTCAATCCTATTCTAAGCTAATGCTTAACGGGCAGAGACTAAAGTCCCTACGCCGGAAGCAAAACCAAGCCTCTTTATATCAAAACCAAACATTACCTTTCACAATAATACCCCGTCACCCGCTAGCTGTGTTCCTAGGGCGGACGGGGCAAAGAGCCCACGATGGGACTCGAACCCATGACCTCATTCTTACCAAGAATGTGCTCTGCCGGCTGAGCTACGTGGGCAATTTAGACCGCAGCTACGTTGTCGCAGCTTTCAGTGGGCCAGGTAGGACTCGAACCTACGAAGGCTACCGCCAGCGGATTTACAGTCCGCCCCCTTTGCCACTCGGGACACTGACCCTAGATATTGCCATCGGGTTAAATCGCCCAAGCCGACGATGGGACTTGAACCCATAACCTATGCTTTACAAGAGCATTGCTCTGCCAATTGAGCTACGTCGGCGCTAACCCAGCGATTATATCAAAGAGGGTTCTCTATAGTCAACGCGCGCGACGACCTCTATACACAGACCGAAAAGTATAGCATCGTGAGACGTCATTAGTCAAATCGGAGAAATCATAAAAATTGGTCATAATGAATCTAGGCCCGCGAACATTTTTGCAGTATAATTATGTCTAGCTCTATGGATATACCAGTCAGTCGTCTGAATCAACGTATGGCCCTGCAGTTGCCGGCCGAGTTCCCGCTCGGAATGGTATTTGTCGTGGGCATTGTTGACGGGATGGACCAAAAAGAGGATTCGGAGGATTTCGGTTATTTCTTCCTGGAAGAAGAAGGCTACCGTGTCCGGTGCCTGCTCTCAAAGCGAGCTTCGATGGGGTGGGACTTCGGCGATGGTGACAAGATTCGTGTGGGAGGTCATCTTGCATTTGATCCTCAGAGAGCCGACTACTACCTCTTGTCTCGCGATATCGAGATATTAACCGAATCCGAACAGGAACCTGTCTCCGGTTCGATTATTATGGCTGACATAAATCGTCGTTCCGAAGAGACTGGCCTGGTGCCGGCTGAGTTACCTGTCTGGGTGAAGCAGCTTGCCCCGCCTGAGTTAATGGCCGAGTTGGGCATTACCGGTCCTTTCGATTCCGAGGAGATTCTGGAGACTGGAGTTGAGGAGGACGATAAGATTTCCGGCAGACCAGCGACGCCACTGGTGCAAGATGGTGATGTTTACCTGAATATGTCAGACGAACTCATCAATTTCCTCTCCATGGCTATGGACAGTACGGAAGAGATTGAACTGACTCCAGAGGTTATCGCACACCTTGGCACACCTGCCGATCCCGAGATGGTTCTGAAAGAAGTCTTTAAAGAAGATGAACCAGAACTTAGCGAGAGTATCATCATCGACGATGAGATCCATCTAGAAACTTCAGAGATCGAGAAACCAATCGAGGAACCAGAAGAGGTGATCGATCACGAAATGGCTAACCTGATTGAGGCTGAGAAGAATGGGAGCGGTCCGATCGATACCAGTCAAAATGAGACGGTCGTCACCAGTGAGCGCGCCGAAGCTCACGATGTTACCATTGGTGATTCCCTTGCTTTGGATCTGGAAATGGACGACTCATCGGGAAGTGCCGATCAAGCAAAATCTTCGACGCCTTGGCCCGAGATTGTCGTCATCGCATTGATTATTGCAGCGCTTTTCTTGAGTTTCGCCGTCGTCTACATCGTTGCCGCCAGGTAGCGACTCGCCATTCTAAATGAGCTCCGCCCTGAGAATCTTATCTACTCTGAACGTGCGCTGATCCCTGCTCGAATCGCAGTAGGTAATCAGGTACTGCCTCCCCCGAAATTCGGTTGCATACTGGGGATTGACCTTGTGAACCAGCTTACCACCGGGCCCATCATAGACAATACGAAGCTGTCCTTTTCCGGTCACCGCCTCATTTAGAGGCTGGGGCAGGTCAATTTCAGGTATCTCCGGTGTATAGATCGCTCCTCCCTGAGCATGAAGTAGATCTCCAACCAGGTTGGTTCTACGCGCGGCCAACACACGAACCATCCGCTTTAGAATCTCCGCCGTCGTGTAAACATCACCCAGCGCACGGTGAGCGCGACCCGTACGAACTCCTAACATCCGGGCAATATGCCCCAGGCTGTTTCTACCATAATGGAAATTGTTCCGTGCCAGCATCATCGTGCAGAGCCACGGATTATCGATCGCGTAGTTGTCGACTCCGGGATTGTAGATACTCATGATATAGAGTTCCATACTTAGGAAAGAGGCATCAAACTGGGCGTTATGGGCCACCAGCAATGCGCCCTCCAACAAGGCAAATAACTCTGATGATATGTCTTCGAATGAAGGCTTTCCTACCAAGTCATCGTCGGTAATGCCATTGATCCTCGCAGCATCCGGATCCATCGATCGACCGGGATTAAGCAATTGACTAAATTCGTCAGTAATCAGCCAATCTTTGGTTGTGCTTGCTTCCATTCGTATGGCCGCGAGCTCCACGATACGATGGCCAACACCGGGGAAAAGCCCTGTCGTTTCCGTATCGATTACGACGACAGGTACGTCGTTGATGGGTGACTCGGTTAAGTTATATATCTGCATAGATAAATCGTTACGAGCTAATGAATCAATGGCTTTATCAACTATAAACCATCAAATTGGCGATCGAAATTCACCTGATCGCCAGCGGTTGACGATGTCATGGGTGCTTTCAAATGCCAGCTCTGGAAGTTCTTCTGGAAGAAAAAAGCCTGCCTCGTCTGCATCATCGCCGGCTTTTAGATTCCCTCCAACGAGAACCGCGTTGTAAAGGATGAACACCGAAGCGCCTCCCTGCTCGATCGCGTTAGGATTATGATAGACGCCAGAAATGTCAGAAATCTCAATTTGAAGGCCGGTTTCTTCGAGGACTTCTCGAGTGGCGGTCAACACAGGATCTTCGCCGTAATCTAAATAACCAGCTGGGATACCCCATTTGCCAGCCTCGGGCATCATGGCTCGCTTCACCAAGAGGAGACGACCATCGCGGAACAACAAAACGCCAACTCCAACTTTCGGATCGGTGAAGTGGATATAATTGCAGCTAGGACAGACTCGACGAGGTTTATCTCCAACAGGCCTTGTTTCCAGCGAAGTGGCGCAAATTGGGCAATAGACAATGCGCTCAGGCGCACTTTCGAGGATTATATTTTGCTCCTTTGAAACTGTCTTTCATGACCAGCAGATTTACGAACGTTATTCCTATTATACGCCCTATCTGCGAGGAAGACTTATCACTAGCTCCTCCGCACTCTGCTCCTGAAAACCAGGGTGATTAAAATTAGAGCAAGAACGGACAAACCTAAAAAGATCTCCGCAAGATTGAGGTATCCAAGGCCAAGAAATGGCCCATCGACGTATTGTTCTCGGGCTTCAAGAGGCGCATCTTCGGCATCGGCTTTCTCCGCCAAAGATTCGTCGTGCGGAACGATCTGGGCTAATTCCGAGTCTGGAAAGGCCTCTTCGATTATCTGCGCTGCCTCAGCCATCGCTTGTGCGGTCAGGTCTGCGATTATCGAAGGCGGTGCTGCCTCGTCCGCGAGAGCCGCTTCTTCGGCAGCTCCAAGACTAGCACCCGCAGCCAGATCATCCGTTTCCTTAGTTGCTGCGAGAGCCTGGGCGGCTTGCAGCGCAGATGCTAGAGTCGCCTTGATTGAATCAGCCGCTGCATCAGCGACTGCACCAGCTACTGTACCAGCAAATGCGCCAGATTCTTCCTCCGCAGGAGCGACGAATTCAGAATCGCCATCAGCCCCTGATGCCGGCTCTTCAGCAGCCGCCGCAACTTCTCGTGCCAATATGGTAGGAGATGGTTGAAGGAGTGGGGCAGCCGCTTCGGATTCTGGCGCGACATATGGCGCGACTTCGGCGGCTTCGAGTTCGACCACTTCCTCAACAGCCTCCTCCATCACCGGAGCTTCTGCTGGAAGTTCCTCACTTGTGACCGCTCGAGCTGCATGACCCACGTCTTGAGCGAGGTCTCCTTCAGAAACCTCAGCCTCTTCAGCCGCCATCTCAGGAGCCAGGGCCACCATATCTGTACTTACAACACCGGAAGATCGATCGGACTCCGAAACGAAGACATCAATCGATACCAGGGCGATGAAAATAAACATGGCGAAAACCGTGGCAACTCGCAGGGCAGGGTATAACTGAAAGCTGATTTGAGAAGCCGGACGACCATATTTCGTTGGATCAAGGACAAAGCTCCGGGGCGCCCGGATTCGGGGCAGATTGCTGACAGCATCCTTGATGACCAACTGCCTCTGGAGATCATCACGAAGTTCCTCGTCCTCATGCAACATCTGCTCGAAACGTATTCTGTCCCTGGACGATAGGCTGTCGTCGAGATACGCCGCCAGTAATTCCTGGCGGCGCTCCTTGTCAGATTTCGTCAGATTGCGCAGTAGTTCCAACATGATTCTCTATGATTGATGACGATATTGAAGAGGCAATAGTTCCCGAAATTCCTGCAAGCAATCTCTCAATTTTGCCCGAGCTCTACTAATGCGAGATTTTACTGTGCCTAAGGACACGGACATGATGCCGGCGATTTCGCTATAGTCATATCCTTCGACATCACAAAGAACCGCCGCAACCCGTTGATCATCTGGCAATCCTTCCAAGCAGCCTTCAATGGCATGGACCAATTCGGTGCGTCCTTGATGCTCCTCGGGCTGGGGGCCTTTATCGCTAATCAGAAGCGCTGACGATTCATTCTCGTCCGTAATCTCCTCAAGGGAAGATTGCCGTCTCCGTTTGACCCGGCGCAGTTCGTCGTAGCAGGCATTTGTGACAATTCTCATCAGCCAAGATTTGAAGTTTCCGCCGCGAAAACGGCCCAGAGCTTTATAGGCGGAGATGAAGGCTTCCTGGCTTGCATCGGCCGCAGATGCCGGATCACCAAGGATCCGGTAGGCTACGTTATAGACCGCATTTTGGTGGTGTAGAACAAGCGTATTGTAAGCTCCGACATCCCCATTCTTGGCCTGTTTAATCAGCCCTTGCTCGTCCATTTTATGCGTGACTTCAAATTGACAGAAGCAGTTGCTTGGCTTATACTTTTCCGGCTAGCCGAAGTGGCGGAACAGGCAGACGCGCACGATTCAAAATCGTGTTCCTTCGGGAGTGTGGGTTCGATTCCCACCTTCGGCATGATTCTTCTAAAGGCTGGCAAGGATTATATGCCCCGCCACAATGCAGGACAAGTGAAGGGTTACTCATTGAAGGTGAGTGGCCCTTTTTCATTATCTCCAGCGGTTGAGCAATAATATGCCGATGTTAGTACATTGTAGAGCTTTTGAGATATAAGGTGGATAGAAGAAGTATCCGTCGAACGGTGACCTGGCTCGTTCTAGGATTTCTCATTGGCGCAGGAATTGGCCTCTTCCTTGGGTGGGTAGCCTGGCCTCTCGAATTCTCCGAAACCGATCCAGCGGACATGGACGAGCGTTTTCAGGTTGACTACACACTGATGATCGCCGCCGCCTACTCAGATGACATGGACTTATCGGAGGCGGGCAGCCGGTTGAGCAGGCTGGCCAAAGACGACGCAGGACGTTGGGTACTGGGGATGGCGGTGGATTATATTCTCAATGGGGAGTCAGAAGCCGATATCTTGAAACTGGTAATCCTGGCTATTGATATGGGACAGTATTCGCCAATTATGGACCCATATCTCGCGCAGATTGAATCGGCGCGGCCCTCATGAGAAGCCGCAGGTTCGTCACTGGTACGTCGTCTGAACGCCAACCAAGGCCGCTTGATCCTAGATTGGGGGCTGCCAGTCTTCTACTGCTCGGTTTAATCATTGGCTTGGTAGCCAGTTTGTATTATGCATGGATGGTCGAGCCAGTTACCTATGTTGCTGCAGGACCAGCACGTTTAAGTGATGAGAACCAGGGGGAGTACATCCTCATGGTGAGTCAAAGTTATGCCGTAGATGGCGATTGGGAACGGGCAAAAGAACGCCTCGATCTTCTTGATGATCCTGATATCGTCGATACAGTTTCATCCCAGCTCGAGCAGTATCTCCGAAACGGTGAGCCCGCAGACAATTTGAATTCGCTGGCGACGATCGCTGGAAAACTGGGTGCGAGAAGCCCTGTAGTTTCTCTATTTGTCCCTGCAGAGGTAGATCCTACTATTTTGACGCCAAGCGAGGTAAACGTTTCACCGACATTGACCCTACTTCCAACCGCGACGAGCACCAGCAGGGCTACCAGGTCGGCCGATGCTCCACCTTCTCCTACTAATGAACCCTCGCCTACACCGGTACCGGTATACAGGTTATTGAAACAGGAGAGAATATGCCGGCGCAACACTCCGATTCCCTTGATTGAGGTCGCGGTTTACGATGCTTTCCTTGATCCCATTCAGGGCATGGAAGTAATCGTGAAATGGGATGAGAGGTCCGATCACTTCTTCACTGGCTACCATCCCGGCAGCGGTGAGGGTTACGGCGATTTTACAATGGATCCTGAAACCGTTTACAGCGTTGAATTAGCAGCTGGAAGCATTCGAGTAGGTGGATTACAGATCGAAAACTGCGGAACGGAATTAGGGGGGTTAGCTGGGGGATGGCGTCTGACTTACCAGAACACTGAAACTCAAGAGTGATCATCCGGATCTCAAAAGTATTGTAACCTTTGACCGTCTGATCCCTGACAAGGGTTCGTTTGGAGCTATTTGCCCGGTGAGATGTCGATGTCGTATCTCCTTGTCAGAGGATCGCTTCCTTTGGACCTGGCATCCTCAGTTAACCGGTGGGCAATTTCTAAAAAGGATTCACCAGTTTCGGGATGATTAAGGCTGGGTTCCAATTCGGCAATGGGGACGATGACATGAATATACCGGAGTAAATCAGGATCAGGAATGTGGTGATCCTCATCTAGATCACATATTTCCCGGTTGAAA
>DASRZI010000230.1:0-5863 GCA_035686605.1 Candidatus Zixiibacteriota bacterium | reverse complement strand
CTTCTCGAGCGTTGCTCAGCGTACGAATCTCCGCAGGTCGATCCCGAGCCAAATAGCGCTCGGGATAATTCAGTCCCGCCGTCTCTTGATGCCGACGTCGTCGAGCTCTACTTTGAAGACGCTATCCGTTGTGGATCTCCCAATCTCCTAACCCATACGCAGGAGATAGATCTCTCCCAGAGGATGGAGACGGGTAGAAATGCTGCGTCAGAGTTAGCTTCTGAGAATCCTTCATCCCGACAAATACAGACCTTACAACAACTGGTCCGGCGAGGCGATAAAGCCAGGCAGAAACTCATTACCTCCAATCTCAGGCTCGTTGTAAGGGTTGCCACATGGTATCGGAGCAGCGCCCTTCCTTTCCCGGACCTGATCCAGGAGGGCAACTTCGGGTTGATGCAAGCTGCAGACAAGTACGATTGGCGACGGGGGACACGCTTCTCAACATACGCAGTCTGGTGGATCCGTCAATCCATCACCCGCTCTATCGCTAACGACAGCCGCTTGATCCGGGTTCCGGTCCACATCCATCAAAAACTTTCGAAGATCGTCCGAAGTCAGCAATCCCTATATCGTGAGCTTTGTCGTGAGCCAATCCCTGCAGAGATAGCCGATGACACCGGATTGCCCGAGCAGCAAATTGAGGATTTGCTGGTTCATCTCTACCCACCAAGATCCCTTGACGCCCTCAACGAGACGGATAGCGGAGGAACCACCTCCCTGTCATCAATTTCCCAGGATCCAGACGCTCTGTCCGTTGAAGATCAGGTAGAACATATCCTTGCCGATAGAGAGCTAAGGCAAGCCCTGGAGTCCCTAACACCGCAAGAGCAGCACTTTCTAACGCGGCGTTACGGTTTAAAAGGTAAAAAGGGGTTCTCCCTGCGTGCAGCTGGTGCATCGCTTGGCATAACCAAAGGCCAGGCGCAAGTCCTCGAGGCTAATGCCCTATCAAAGCTTCGAGATCAATCAGTTGCTTCGATGTTGAAATAATTCTTGCAACTATCGTCGAAAGCGAATTCTGTAATCTTGAAAACGTGCAAAATCTTGTTTCGCATAGCCATAGTTGTTTTCGGTAAATAAATTATGATATTTCCATTAATGTATAAATGGCTATGCGCATTATAAAATGGGTTAATTTCCCGCCTTTCGCTTTATAAAAAGCGTCGAAATCATTTACCAAGCGTGAATTCCGAGGAACCGAAAGAGCTGGATAGTGGCCTTTCTTACCACTTCCATGACCAAGGCCGTGCGAGCAGTCAATCGGGTTCAGTGAAACTTAACCGATTGCAAGCCACCCACCCTTTTGCATCCCAACCTTGCATAACCGGACCCTCCACAAGACAGACTGTACTATCCTGTGAAATCCCGTGAAGAATGACCTCGAGACCCGCTTCCAGATCTCCCAGCCAGATACCCTCATCCTCTAACTCAGGCCTGGAATACATCGGTAGGAAATTGATCGTCTCATTGGGGTCGTACGGCAGTATAGATGGCTCAATCCATGCTTTTGCCGGGAACCATATCTGCGGGGTTGCACCCGCCGCCCCCGGTGTTGGCGGGTTGTCCACATCGATTCCATAGAGTTCCAGTGCCTCTTCACCGGTGATCACACTTCCGTTTCCAGATACGACGGGCTCATCAGTTTGCTGCTGATCTGGTGTCGTACCTGGGGCGAGTGTCGGCTCATCTGACTGCCCGCATGCAGCCAGAATTCCTGCCATTACCAGCAGTATAGATATCACCAATGCTTTCTTCATTTTGTTCCTCACAAAACCAATGCCCACAGCCATAAGTAGCTCACCCCTGCAACTGCCGCCACAATTCCCCACGGTGTTCGGATAGCCTCACTATCCGGACTTTCTCCCAATCTCCTGGCGACAGACGCCAGCCGCTGTACCCCTTGCCGAATCCCTCCACGGTGAATTATGGTCAACCCCACGCCAAAAACAATCGTCAGTCCAAAGAGAAGAGCCAGAACAAGCCAATCGTGTCCAATCCCAACCAGGCCGAATGCCAATTGGGAATCCCCTCCCCCAAACCAGTTCCGCCAGAAGAGTAAGGATACGAACGTAATCCCCAGGACCAGCGGCGCTGCTTCCCACTCGAAAGCCCACAATATACCAATCGAAGCCACAACGAGTACCGCCTGCCATACTCCACCCCGTGTGCACCATATTGCGAGAATGTAGTATGCCGCCCAGATGTACCAGCCTTCCTTGACGAGGACAGCAAGCCCTAAACCGAGCATACCAAATCCCGCCGCAACAGGGATCTTTCTTGTTCTACTATCTACAATCGCCGCCCAAACAAGCAAGGCTGATCCCAGTGCGGCGATAATGATATTGAAAATCACGCCCCAACAACCTCCATCATCTCCCCATTAATTCAGGCCTGCTCCCTTTGCTTCACCACCCGCAGTTCATCTCTCTCCAGTTGCCAGCTCTTATCCAAAACTACAGGAACGCCTCTGGGTTCAAACCAATACGCAGCGCCGTGATAACGATGACGGAATTCCAGATTACTCTTCCCCCGCCGATTCTTCTCAACCCCCCAGCGCACGATCGGAATGCCGCTGTCATCCCACCCATCCCGGTTTCCAATCACGGCAATATCCGGCTCATACTGCATTATGGCATTTCCCCACAGGTTCTCAAGATGGACACGGCCCATCCTCAGCCCTTCGCCGTCAGCTGCCCCCACAGCAACCACCGAGAGTACCGCGTCTTCTGCGGTTGTGCGCATGGCCAAGCCCTTCAGACCTGCCAGGACCCGCTCGATCCGCTCTTCCGCCTGTACAGCCCTGGAGGTATCGATCACCGGCACTCGTTGAATATAGTCTACAAACAAAACGATCCTGTTTTTCTTGTAATGATTGATGGCCAATTCAATATATTTGCTCAAAGCCTCCAGGTCCGTGTTCAAACCATCCCCCGATGCCAACCAGATGTTGCGCATCTTCTCACTCAACCTGGCCCATGCTCGAACACCATTTGGAAGCCTGGACAGGACCTCGTCCATCATGTGCAGTTTATCTTCCGCGCCGTTCCCTCCCCGGCCATCTCTCTCTCGAATTGAGCCGATGTAGGCATCGCGCAGGAGATCCATTGTGATGTGCTCTTCATCGCCCCCTGCGAATGAGTTCTGGCAAATCAAGCGCTCCCAGAGCGTCTTTGTACTGTGCTCGTAGCACACAACGATCGCCAGGTCTCCATTGCCAGCTATGCTGTTTGCCCATTGAAGGATCAGCGCTGTCTTACCGATATTCTGCACGCCCCCCACAATCGTTAGATCGCCGCCGAATAATCCACCTCCTGTTAAATCGTCCAGCGTGTTGAAACCAGTGGGAATCGGCCAGAATGACTCTTCCCGGCCTTCCTGCAGGCTTCGTTCGACCTTGAGTGCAACCTCTTCTAAGTCATCCGGTGCCATCACAAATGGCGGTAAGTGAAACCCCCTTGGTGTACCAGGCATACTCTACCCCTATTCTTCCTCTTCTTCTACCAACTCAATATCCGACGACAGCTTGTAGCTTGGCAGCCTTCCAGTTCCCTCACTCTTAATATCGATGATTTTCTGCCCCAACGTCGCCCGCAATCTGGCGCGCACCTTTCTCAGTCGCTCTGTCGTTGTCACGGGATCTACTTCAAAATCCTCCCCCCACATATACATGATCACATCAGGTCGATCGACATACACCCATCCGTCATCGTCCCTGGCCGATGCCAGTAATTTAATCAGCTTGGATTGGCCTGCTGGAATAGCGATCTCCTGGTTTCCTTTTTTATAAATACCCCGATCGACGTCCAGGATTCCATCACTGAATTTCAGCTTGATACCCTCGTCCTGGCGCATCTCACGCCCTTCCATACGGGCTCGCATCGATTCCATCTGCTGCAGCAGCGCCTTTGGGCGATAAGGCTTCCGCAGATACAAATCCGCACCACCTGCCAGAAGATCATATTCTGGATAATCTTCGAAGTATCCTGAAAGGATGAGAATGAATACTTCGGACCCATATGTCTTCCTCAGGATCGGCACAATTTCTGCAGAATTCCCATCTTCCAGATTCAGGTCCAGGATCAGCCAGCCTGCATTTGTTTCTGCAAGCAGACTCACCACTTCCGCTTTCCATTTCGTTGTCCACACCTGGTAACCGCCGATGGTTTCAAGAATCCGCATCATCTCCTGTGCGCGATCTAACTCATCTTCAGCGATCACCACGCGGTCATAATCACGATTCGGCACGTTCCCCCGCCTCCTTCCCTACTTCTCTGCTATCTTCCTCCTCTTTCAATAGTATGACCTCGAAGACGCCGCCCTGCGTCTCCTTATTGCTGTGACACAACAGCTCTCCCCCGTATGCTCTCGCAATCGCCCTGGAAATCGTCAGTCCTACGCCCATGCCATAGTCAACCCGCTCACCTGTCCTTCTCCCCTCTTTCATGCTCTCCAGGGGCGCGAAAATCATATCGACGTCGGCTGGGTCAACACCGGGTCCCTCATCCTTCACAAGGAGGCGAATGTTTTCCTGGTCTTCCGTAATCGTTAGCTTTACCGATCCATCTTCGGGGGTATAGGAAGCCGCATTGTGCAGCAGGTTTCGTATTATTGAACGAATATGCTGATCCCCCGTAATGAGGATCTCTTCGTCGCCTTCTGGCCGATCTACGATGAACATAACATCCGGCCAGGCTTGCCTCACCTCTTCCAGTGTTTCTCGTAAGTTGTCCGTCAAGGAAACGACTTTTCTCTCGTACGGCAGCACTTTATCGACCAGGAATGGTGCCTCGCGCATTAAATGGCTCCAATGCGCAGAACGGCTCAGCAAGGATCGCAGGTGCAGGACATCATCCTCCGTCATTTTTCCGCCTCGCTCACTGACCGCCCCCATTGCGTTCAAGGAGCCCTGCAGGTCATTATTGATCTCGTGAGCCAGGATGCGCATCACCAGGCCCAGGTTTTCAATTCCCATACCCTCTCGCCGCTCGATCACCTCCATAAGAATGCTGCCGATCCGCTGCACGAACATATCCATTCCGGTGGACATAGCCTGCAGCGTGACCGCGTCACTCTTCCATTTTCCTTTTCCCTGGGCAACAGCCATTCCAGTGGTGATGTTCCCGGCACGGTTTTGCGAGATCCAGCAGGTCAGCGGCTGCTCCTGCCCCTCCTCGTCCCGTACGCTTGCAACCAACTGCCTGCGGCCGCTCTCCCCCTCCATCAAATCTTTCATGTAGTTCTCTGTCCAGCTGACGTTCCAGCTGCCGGCTACCTCTTCAGACACCACGGGTAAGTACCTTCGCCTTTTTACTTCACCGCGAATAAGCAAACCTGGCGCCCTCACCAGGACGATCCAACCGCTGTTCTGAGGGAAGATGCTCGATAACTTCTCACAGACTGGATAGAGGCTCTCTACTTTCAGCGGTGGCGTCAAACCGGAGAGTATATTGTCGAGCTCCGTAAGCCAATCAAACAGATACATGATCTGGTCTTCACGCCTGGCCGCATAGATGAGAAGAATGGTCACCAGCAGACCGAAGAAGCCCAGCGCAAAATTCGGTGCGACCCGGATCCATTGATCCGGTCCCAGCGCGATCAAGCCTTGAACCCCTGACGCTGCAATAGCCCCGCTTACAAACAGGATCCCGATTCCGACAAGATAAAGGAGCGGCCTCCTGCGTGTTGGTCGTTCGCCCCCCCTCAGCCAGCGTCTCACGCTTGCTCCGCCTCCAGATTATCGAGCATCCACAATGCTCCTTCCGCTGTTAATCCCGGCGATGTCGTCATAAACTCTAGGAACGATTTTAAAAGCTCACTGCTCGACTTTGCTGATTTCTTCCCATCCACAAAGCCCTTAACT
>DASRZI010000229.1:0-6140 GCA_035686605.1 Candidatus Zixiibacteriota bacterium | reverse complement strand
CCCGATGTTAATTGCCAGCGGTACTCGAAAGCTCGCAGGTCTGGGAGAGGGATTGACGCCGGCAGGCGATGATTTCCTACTAGGCATTATCTATGCGCTGCGGATCATAGGTCAGAAGAACGCCGAAAAGACCATTCAAGTAATAGTGCAAGAATCGACTCCCCGTACTACCAGTCTTTCAGCCGCCTGGATATATGCTGCAGGTTTGGCTGAGGCAGGCATCATATGGCATTGGTTTTTGAGATCCATCCAATCTGAGAATGCGGATGAGATCGCCGCCATAACCAGGCGCATAGGCACGGTTGGGCATACTTCAGGTTCAGATGCATTAGCCGGTTTTCTGGCGGTTTCGAAGTTGTTAAACCAACGAATTATCGCGGAGGTGAGATAGTTAGCGATGGATTTCTCGGTCCATTTTCTACGTGTGACTGGGTATTGAAGATCCGGTCGCGGCCCATGGTAGGCGCCCAAGGAAAGAAGATATGATTCTAGTTACCGGAGCTGCTGGCAAGACAGGTCTGGCAATCATTGCCGCTTTGGGTGACGAGACTAGCCATATCCGTGCTCTAGTCCATCGTGAAAAACAAGCCGAGCTCGTTCTAGCAGCAGGCGCTACTGAAGTGTTCGTCGGAAACATCCAAGATCAGGCAGTGGTCTCCGAAGCCATGAGCGGTATTCGCAAGGTCTATCATATCAGTCCCAATGTCAGCCCACAGGAATTGACCATCGGACAGCTAGCCCTAGAGGCTGCCCAGAAAAACAATATCAGCCACTTCGTGTATCATTCAGTCCTTCACCCCCAGGTAGAGTCGATGCCTCACCATTGGCTCAAAATGCGTGTCGAAGAAGCAATCTTCGAATCTGGGCTGCCTTTCACCATACTGCAGCCAGCACCATATATGCAGAATATCCTGGTCAATTGGGATGAAATCGCTAGACGAGGGATTTACTCTATACCATATGGGCCGGATACGCGATTGTCTTTGGTCGATCTCGAGGATGTGGCCCAGGTTGCGGCTGCGGTATTAACTAAACCAGGACATACGGGTGCAATCTACGAACTATGCGGACCAGGCGCCCTGAGCCAGAAAGAGATGGCTAAAATTATGAGTGACCAATTGGGTGATAAGATAGCTGTCCAGAGTGTTGATCATCTCGAATGGGAACGCCTTGCGAGGGAGCGTGGATTAGGGAATTACCAGGTTGAGACACTCTTACAGATGTTCGACTATTACGATAGATTTGGTTTAGTAGGAAATCCACGAGCGCTCAACTGGTTGCTTGGTTGCCCAAGTACACCGTTTTCAGCGTTTGTAGGGAATACAATTCGAGCTCGATCAAAATAACTATATTTACATAATGTTTCTATATTTGTTGTTTTTTGGTTGAACCACCGGAGGTGATCGACTTGACCGAGATACTTATGGAACCGACAGAAATTCGTTTCTTTAGCGGAAGCTCTCACCCGAAATTTGCCGCAGATGTCACTAACTATCTCGACGTTCCCCTGGAAGACACTCTCATCCGCCGTTTTAGCAATGACAATCTCTATGTTCAGCTTGGGGCAAGTGTTCGCGGCAGGCGGGTATATTTGATTCAGTCGCTATTTCCCCCAGTGAACGACCATCTGGTTGAGCTATTGATGATGATTGATATAGCCCGATCCGCGGCAGCCAAAGAGATTCATGTCATCGTCCCTTACTTCTCATTCGCCCGGTCGGATAAAAAAGATGCCCCTAGAATTTCGATCACCGCGAAGTTGGTAGCCACCCTGCTTGAAACGGCGGGAGCGACACATTTCATGACGATGATGCTGCATTCGCCCCAAGTTCATGGATTCTTTAGCATCCCAGCGGATCCTTTAACGGCTCGACCAGTTTTCGAGAATTACTTCAGCGAGCGAGACCTGTCCGACACTATTGTCGTCGCACCAGATATGAGTCACGCCAAATCTGCCGGACGTTTTGCACGAAACCTGGAATTACCTGTGGCTGCTGGCAACAAAGAGCGAATCTCAGACACATCGGTCAAGATAACTGGATTGGTCGGTAGACAGGTTCGTGGTTTTAAGAAGGCCATTATTACAGACGACGAAATCGCAACCGGCGCGTCGGTCATTGAGATGAGTCACTTGCTAGTTAAGAATGGCATCGAGGAAATAGCGGTGGTCTGTACCCATGGTGTATTTGTGGGAGATGCTCTTAGTCGAATATCAGCAGAAAACGTCATTGCCGAAATCGTGACCAGTGATACGGTGTCCATTCCTGAAGAACGCAAGACATCAAAATTGACGGTCCTCACCGTCGCCAATCTCTTTGGCGAAGCGATTCGAAGAAACTACAGCAGGGAATCCATCGACGGTCTCTTCGTATATGGCGAAGAGTAATCACAAGCGAGCTCTTTTCATCCTAGGTTTGGCAACCAGCTTGTCGCTGCTCGGCGATACAGCGATGTATACAGTCTTGCCGTCTCAATACAGCACCGTGGGAATCACTCTAGCCAGCGTCGGTATTCTGCTATCGGTCAATTGTTTCATTCGCGTCTTCCTGAACGGACCTGTTGGAATCCTTACCGACCGATGGCCTAGAAGATGGGTATTTGTTCCAGCCGTCTTTCTTGGTGGTATTTCCACAGCTGTGTACGCCCTATTCGGAAGCTTCTGGCCCTTGTTAGCCGGACGCTTAATTTGGGGGTTGGCATGGGCAGGCATATGGGTGAGCGGAAACGCCATAGTTCTCGATATCTCCAACGAAAACAACCGGGGACATTCATAGGTCGATACCAGATCGCTTTCTTTTTAGGTGCCGCGGGTGGAGCCGTCATGGGAGGGTTGCTGACGGATCTTTTTAGCTACCACAAGGCCATGGCCATCGCCTCGGCTATAACGCTATTCGGAGCGGTCGTCGCCTTTTTCTTTCTTCCTGAGACCAGCCGGTGGCGACAAGCCAAGGTTTCGAATCCCAGGCCAGGAGACGAGCTAGAGCACAAACCTGATGTTCCCCAACTGATTTCAGCTACAGCGTTGCTAGCAGTAAACCGGTTAGTTATAGCTGGGGTTTTGATCGCCACCTTCGGAGGCTATCTGGCAGAAAAGCTGGGCGATTCTCTTGATATCGGCCAGCTAACCCTAGGGGTAGCGACCATAACTGGAATTGCCCTGGGCGCCAGCACGCTTATCGGAATGCTTGCGGCTCCAACTGCAGGACGGCTATCGGACAAATATAAATCCCGGTGGCGTGTTGCAAGCGGTGGTCTCACGAGTGGTATTCTCGGTTTCAGCCTACTTTCATTAGGCACCCCTCTATCCATGATCGCAGGCCTACCCCTAGCTTCGATTTCAAGCGGCAGCAATCAAAGTTTATCAACAGCGCTCATTGGAGATCTGACTCCCCGGATTCGCCACGGTAGGCGTTTAGGCGCCTTTTTCACTGTTAGGTGACCTGGCAAGTGCCATCGGCCCCCCAATAGCCTATTTTCTCATTCCAGTCGTCGGCCTAGGCGCTATCTACGTTGCGTGTGCCGGCCTTCTTGGCCTCATGTTTTTTTTAGCTTTGCAATGGGCAAAGAAGCTAAAGTCTGCGGAGTCAGGGCTGATTGAGGAGTCGAGTTAGGCGATATATCTCATCTCGTATCCGCTGTGAATCAATGGGCATAGCTAGAGCCGGTTGGCCCCACGGGCCAATTGATACGGGGACGAATTCGATATGATGAACGCCTTCACCGTCAAGCCATACGTTTAAGATGGCGCTATCGGGACTACCGTCCATATCAAATGCGAAATTACTCAAGCCATATGCGATAACCCCATCTTTGTAAAATTCGACCCCTTGAAGCAGGTGCGAATGGTGGCTGATCACTAGGCTAGCCCCGGCATCAATTGCCGCTCGGGCGGAGGCGATCTGAGGTGGACTCGGATCCTGGAGGAATTCGTAGCCGCTGTGCAGGAGTACCACGACTACATCAGAGTTCGCTTGTGCAGTTCGTACATCTTGGGATATGAGATTGGGATAAGCCCAGGCAAGACCAGGGGATTTTGCCCCAGCTTCCCAGGTCCGGGTGTCAAATCCTGTAACTTCAACGGGAACATCCACATAGGCCAGAAAAGCGATCCGAATACCTGCTTCTTCAAGGATCACTGGCTTCCGAGCATCCGAATAATCGCTGCCTGCTCCTACGGCAGCCATCCCACTTCGTGAGAGGAGGTCGATTGCCTGGATCAGAGCTTCAGATCCAAAATCCATCGCATGGTTATTTGCCAATGACATGACATCGAAACCGGCGAGAGCAAGGCTCTCAGCAGCTTTAGGAGGGGCTTGGAAATTGTAGCTTTTAGCGACAGGCTCGCCAATATCCCCGAGCGACGACTCCAGGTTACCGACCGTGATGTCTGCCGTATCTAATGCCTCCCTCACTTCGGCAAACGGATAAGATAGATCACCCGATTCGATAACATGTCCCAGCGATCTGTCTAGCATGATGTCTCCTACCGCTGCAATGTGTATAGTTCTCGCGTTTGATAGCTCTTGACGTAGGGCCATACCGATGGCATGTGCTGGAATCTCGTACTCGGCGCTTGAATTCACCGACCAATACTGCTTAAGAGGATACTCAATCATGTATGGTAGATAACCGTCAATTCGGAGTGCCTTGAAACCAGCAGGAATCTCGTCCCAATGGGACAGAGTGATCTCGCCAGAGGGATTCAAAAGATATTCCTCCGCTTTGACAAGCGGTAGCCCCTCCATTGGACTTGTGAACGGAACGATTAGAGCAATGGATTGTTCACCGGCGTTTATTTGGCCAGAGCCTTCCACTATTACGATATTGGCTTCGCCAAGTTCATCGGTGAATTTCCAGTCCCAATTGCCATCGATAAAGTTGGGCAAATTGATAGCGGCGATGGTTTCTTCTCTCAGAATATCTGGTACATAGATGGCTGCTTCACGAATCGGTGTTGGGGAGGGAACCAGGGTTGGGAGTGGCGTAGGTGCTGACTCGGTTGGAACTGCTGTTGGAAAAGAGCTAGGCGAAAACTCTGTGGGATAAGCAGCCACAGATGAGACCTTATTCGGAGTTGGTGAAGCGGTTGACCCAGGCACCAAATCTTGTTCATCTTCAACCGGCTGATTGAGGGATTCTTCAGACCTTGCCTGTTCAAAGTCGCACCCGCCCATCGTGACAAGCAGTAGTAGGCAGCCGGTTACCCATATTAACCAGCTGGCATTTGAATATGGCGCCTTATGATTCATGGTTCACACGGGGGAGGAAATGTCTCTAGTAAGTATTGGGTTAACGATATGCCCTCCTCCCGAAGCTGGCTGGCAAGCTCAGGGCCAATGTAGCGATAGTGCCAAGGCTCATAATAAAATCCAGTGACTTCATAAGCCTCCAGCGGATAGCTCAAAGAGAAACCGTACTCATGTGCATGATTCTCCAGCCAAATACTTTCGCTGGTTTTGTAGAAATAAGTATGGAATTCCACATCATCATCGCCCAGGAGCAAGGCTAATTCAGGCGAGCCGAAATCCACGGTTGTTCCTAATTGGTGCTCGCTGTACCCGGGCGGTACGCTTATTATCGACGCCCTTTCGGGTTCTCGCTCCAACCACTTCTGCCATGCTGTTGCCTGAGCTGCGTAGCTACGATAGCCTGAGATAATCTGAGGGGATAATCCGTCTCTTTGCATATCAGCGATAAGATGCAGCAAGGACGCTGCGGCAGCTCTCCTCAGTTGATTGTCGTAGCCGAGCGTCACCCGCAGGGGAAGGTAGTCAGCCAAGTTAACTAGATCACCAGGCGCATATTCGGGCGAGATACCGAACATACTCGTCACCAGTGTAAGCAAATCATCCGCTGGTACTCTCTCTCGACAAAGTCCTGCCATCGTAGGTGATGGTTTGATCGTCGCTGTTGCTGTACTGGTGGGAGTAGGAATCCGGGTTGAAGTCTGCACTGGTGTTGGAGTTGACGGCGGAAGTTGGTGTATTTGTGTTGGCGATTCCGGTGTAGGCGACTTAGCCGGAAGAGTATCAATACTCTCGGGTTCAGATGTCTTTGTTGGTGTTGCCGAAGATAATACCTCGATACTCAATTCTTGATTAAATTCAGTCCCACCACCTGATTCCCCAACTGATGAGCAT
>DASRZI010000228.1:0-13581 GCA_035686605.1 Candidatus Zixiibacteriota bacterium | reverse complement strand
TTCTTAACATTTCCTGGTTTCTGAAAATACCACATTTTCTAGCCCCATTCGCATATGATCAATAAGGTGAATTAAGCGTGGACGCAACTATACAGTTCTTGAAGACCTTAACCGAAGCCGATGGTGTGCCCGGTTATGAAGTGGAGATTCGAGCGGTAATACGTGATTTCATGGAGCCATTAGGTACGGTTACCCAGGATAAACTAGGTAGTCTTATCTGCAACCAACCTGGTGATGGACCAAAGGTAATGCTTGCTGGGCACATGGATGAAGTTGGATTCATGATCACCCACGTCACCAAGGAAGGATTCCTGAAATTTGTTCAGCTGGGTGGTTGGTGGGACCAGGTCCTCCTTGGACATAGGGTGGTTATCAAGAGCCACAAGGGTGATATCGTCGGAGTAATTGGGGCCAAACCGCCTCATATCGTCGACCCTGAAGAGCGCAAGAAGGTCGTTAAAAAAGAAGAAATGTATATCGATATCGGAGCCACTTCCATGGAAGAGGTCGAGGAAGCCGGCATTCGTTCGGGTGATCCTGTCGTTCCGCAGGCTGATTTTGCGGTGATGGCCAACGGTAAGAGTCTATTAGCTAAGGCGTTCGACGATCGCGTTGGCTGCGCTGTAACTATCGACGCACTCAGACACTTTAGCACGAACGATCATCCAAACGACCTCTATGGCGTGGCAACGGTCATGGAAGAGGTTGGCCTGCGTGGAGCCAGAACCAGCGCCCATGCAATCGATCCTGATGTGGCCATCATACTCGAGGTTGATATCGCAGGGGATGTGCCAGGTATTAGACCAGAGCAATCTAAGGCAACGTTGGGCAAAGGACCGACGATAATTCTCTACGACCGGGGTATGATTCCAAACCTGAAGTTGAGGGATCTATTCATCGATACGGCCGCCGAGTTGGATATCCCGCTGCAGCGTTCCGGCTACACGGTCGGAGGCTCGACCGATGGAGCGGCGATCCATCTTCACGGCACCGGCGTTCCCACGGTGGTTATTGGAGTAGCTTCGAGACATATACACAGCCACGGCTCCATCATCCATCGCGATGATTATGAGAATGCCGTAAAGCTGATCACGGCGGTGGTTTCCAGGCTGGATAAATACACCGTTGAGGGATTTACAGAATAAGACTGAGTGCGGCGACAATGTCTTGCGTGGTAGAATCCGGTCCGCAGTTGGGCAAGAACCACACGACAGACGATCTTGCCGCCGACGGATATCGTAGGGTGGTGGTACGTTGAACCATCCCGACTTGTGGAAGATAATTTCATTCCTGGTCATTGATGATCCAGCGTTGAGAATGAAATGCAATTTGTTAGGAGGTTAGTGAATGACAACACTCGCCCCAGGTTTTGAAGATATCACCGGATCTCTGCTCAAGCAGATAGAAGAGTTTGAGCCAAGTGTCGAGGCCAGGAGCGTCGGCACGGTCATCTCTGTCGGTGATGGTATCGCCCTGGCTGACGGGCTAGCGGACGTGAAAGCTAGCGAAATCGTGGAGTTCTCCAGCGGTGTGGCAGGCGTCACCCTCAACCTTGAACCGGACAATGTCGGCATCGTCGTCATGGGCGACTACACGGGCATTCAAGCCGGTGATGAAGTTAGGGCGACGGGACGCATCGCCTCCGTGCCAGTTGGAGAAGGACTTATCGGCCGGGTGATAAATCCCCTGGGCCAGCCGCTGGATGGAAAAGGACCGATAAGCATCACTGCTACCCGCCCCATCGAGCGCATCGCCCCGGGAGTGATTGAGCGTAAAGACGTGGATACCCCGGTGCAGACAGGCATCGTTTCCATCGATTCTATGTTCCCGATTGGCCGTGGACAGCGTGAGCTGATCATCGGCGACCGCCAGACGGGCAAGACGGCCATTTGTCTTGATACCATCGTCAGCCAGAAAGGCGGCGATCTGATCTGCATCTATGTGGCCATCGGCCAGCGTGTTGGACAGCTAGCCCAGGTAGTGGCTACCTTGGAAAAACTCGGGGCGATGGATTACACAATTGTCGTCGTCGCCGGGGCATCAGACCCAGCCCCCCTTCAGTACTTCGCTCCATACGCCGGCTGTGCTATCGGCGAGGAATTCATGGACCAGGGCAGAGACGCCCTCGTCATCTACGACGATCTTTCGAAACACGCTTGGGCATATCGTGAAATGTCCCTCATCCTCAGGCGTCCTCCCGGTAGAGAAGCCTATCCCGGTGACATCTTCTCCCTGCACAGCAGACTCCTAGAACGAGCTGTACGACTACGTGACGAGCTCATCATCGTTCCCAAGGATTCCGAGATAACCAGAGACACCGAGGGTGTTGACGGCAAGATTTACTACGGTAATCATGACTGGACCCATGCAGGCGAAGCGCTTGAGGCGATGGCCGACAAGGATAAGTACGAGATCAAGAAAGTCCCTGGAACGGGCGGCTCGTTAACCGCTCTTCCGATTATCGAAACGCTTCTGGGTGACGTCTCCGCATATATCCCAACCAACGTCATTTCCATCACTGATGGTCAGCTGTTTCTAGAGACGGACTTGTTCAATGCTGGACAGCGACCGGCGATAAATACCGGGATTTCGGTTTCTCGTGTCGGAAGCGATGCCCAGCGCAAAGCGATGAAACGAGTTGCCGGCGGTTTAAGGGCCGATCTGGCCCAGTATCGGGAGCTGGCAGCCTTCGCTCAATTTGGATCAGACCTTGACAGGACAACCCAGCGCCAGCTTGAGAGAGGCGCTCGGTTGATGGAAGTGCTCAAGCAGCCGCAATATTCGCCGTATGCCCTGAATCATCAAACAATGCTGATCTTCGCCGGCACACGCGGATATCTGGACGAGATTCCAGTAGATAACGTCGAGCGCTGGATAAAAGATTTCCTGAGATATATGGACACCGCTCACCCGGATGTCGGCCGGACGATCAGCGAAACTCTCAACTTCACGGATGAAACTGAGGCGCAGGTGGTACAGGCACTCAAGGATTTCAACGCCAATTGGTCGGTTTAGACAACGCTAAGCAAAGTGTTGAGGGATGTCTCGCATTCTGAACTGATAGCACTGTTTCTGAACTGATAGCACCGGTAAATTCGCGAGGAGTCAGGTTTGGCTACGGAACGTGAACTAAATAAACGAATTCGCAGCATTCGTAACATCTCCCAGGTTACGAGCGCGTTGGCGGCCGTATCAGCAGCCAAGGCTGCAAAGGCCCAGCAGCAGGTCATGGCGACGCGGGATTACGCCGGCAAGGCCTACGAGATATTGATCAATGTGGCTTCGCAACCTGGGGTTGATGAAAACAATTCCCACCCGATGTTAGTCAGCCGGTCGGAAATTCGGAATTCAGCCTTGATCCTTATCACAGGAGATCGAGGACTGGCGGGCGCTTACAACGCCAGCATGGTTTCCAGGGCGGAACAATTTATCCAGGCCATTACGACGCCTGTCTCGGTCATCGCCGTGGGTCGCAAGGGCCGCGATTTGATGATCCGCCGGGGCTACAACGTTATGGCCTCATTTGAGGCGATTCCTGATGAGCCGAGCATCTTTGACGCATCAGCGGTAGCCAGGGTAGCTGTAGACGATTTCCTTGGGGGGATAGTAGACGATGTCTTCATCGCCTATACCGATTTCCTCAGCCTGGTCAATCGGATCCCGAGGGTAAAGCAGCTGCTGCCGCTCAAGCCCCTTGACCTAGAGGATATGGCCGTATCCGAATTTGTACAGCACATCAACTTGGCCGGCGTGGCCGAGCGGATTTATGATTACGAACCTTCACCGGCGGTCCTGCTCGAATCCATAGTTCCTCGATTTATCGAACTGCAAGTGTACCAGTCCATCTTGGAAGCAAAGGCCAGCGAGCATAGCGCTCGAATGGTGGCCATGAATAATGCCACCGACAACGCCGCCGATTTGATTGATTACCTAGTTCTTGAACGAAATAAAGCCCGCCAGACGAGCATCACCAGCGAGATTCTGGATATCGTCGGCGGGGCCGAAGCGTTGGCAGGGACGAGTTGAAAATTCGAAAGGTCAGGCAGCTGATACTCGTACGAAAGCCAATTATATGAATAAGATTTGGAGGTTTAGATGGCTGTTGGCATAGTAAAAGCCATTCGGGGTGTAGTGATCGACGTTCATTTTCCGGAAGGCGAATTACCGGAGATTTATGAGAGTCTGGAGATCTCGCGTCCAGATGGTCGCCTTGTGCTCGAGGTCCAGCAGCACCTTGGTAAAGGACTCGTCCGCACTGTGGCCATGGATTCAACCGATGGTTTATCCAGAGGCATCGAGGTTGTAGCCACTGGGGGACCTATCAGAGTGCCTGTAGGTCCAGTAACCCTCGGCCGTGTTTTTAACATCATCGGAGAAGCCATCGATGGAAAACCCACGCCAACGTCGGAGACCTATTACCCCATCCATCGACCGGCGCCCGAATTCCAGGAACAGTCCACCGATATTGAGACGTTCGAGACAGGAATGAAGGTGCTCGATCTCATTTCCCCTTTGATCAGGGGCGGTAAAACGGGAGTTTATGGCGGTGCTGGGGTTGGCAAGACGGTGATGATCTCGGAGCTTATCCGGTCCGTAGCCGCTGAGCACGCGGGTGTTTCTGTATTTGCCGGTGTAGGCGAACGTACCCGTGAAGGCACCCAGCTCTATTACGAAATGCAAGAATATGGGGTGCAAGATTCAGTGGCCATGGTTTTCGGCCAGATGAATGAACCACCGGGCGTGCGCCTGAGAGTCGCCCTAACCGGTTTGGCCATGTGTGAATATTTCCGCGACGAGGGGCGAGACGTCCTGCTGTTCGTCGACAACATCTTCCGCTACGTGCTGGCCGGCTCAGAGATGTCAGCCCTCCTCGGCCGGATGCCAAGCGCCGTGGGCTACCAGCCCACATTAGCAGCCGAGATGGGCGCTCTTCAGGAGCGTATCACCTCAACAAAAACGGGTTCCATCACCTCGATGCAGGCGATTTACGTGCCGGCGGACGACTATTCTGACCCCGCCCCGGTTGCCACCTTCGCCCATTTGGACGCCATCATCACCCTAGATCGAGCGATATTCGCTAAAGGGCTATTTCCAGCAGTCGATCCACTCTCTTCCTCCAGCCGCGCCCTCCAGCCCGACATCGTGGGCGAAGAGCACTATCGAACAGCCCGCGAGGTGAAGCAAGTTTTGCAGACCTACAATGACCTGCAGGACATCATCGCCATCCTGGGCATCGACGAGTTGAGCGAAGACCAGAAGATCCTCGTATCCCGGGCCAGGAAGATCGAACGATTCTTAGGCCAGCCCATGTACGTTGCCGAAAAATTCCACGGTCTCGCTGGGCAGTATGTGCCGACCCGGGAAACGGTCCGGGGATTCCGGGAAATCCTCGACGGCAAGCATGATGACCTGCCGGAGCAAGCGTTCTTCATGGTTGGCACCATCGACCATGCGGTTGAGAAAGCTGAGCGACTTCGGACAGAAGAGTAGATTCGGACAACGATACATTTATCCATCAGATGATGCGATTTGACTGAGCAGTTGAACAGGTAGAATAAATGCCTATCCAGTGTGATATTGTCACCCAGGAACGATCAGTTTATAGCGATGAAGTAGAGTACGTCAGCCTTCCGGGATCGGAAGGGGTGATGGGTATTCTGCCGAACCACGCCCCGATGCTAACGGCGCTGGCCTTTGGTGAGGTGATGGTCCGCAGCAAGGGTGATGAACAATTCTTCGCCATCGGCGGTGGTTACGCCGAGGTACAGCCTGACCGGGTGATAGTTCTTGCTGATTCGGCCGAACAAGCAGGAGAAATCGATCTAGAAAGGGCGGAAGCAGCGCGCCGCAAAGCCGAGCAGGCCATGAGTGAAGGGGTGCCCGAGGATGCCGCCAGGTACGCCCAGATCAAAGCCGCTCTGAAACGAGCTCAGATCCGGATTGATGTCGGAAAACGCCGGTCAACTCGCAGGAGACGTGCACAGATTGGCGTCCCGGACTTGGGCAGCGAAGAGGAAAAATAGGCCTTGGCCCTAATTACTCCTTACATTGCCATCGACTTGGGCACCATTAATGTCCTGGTACACGACCAGGGAAGGGGGGTTGTCCTTCAAGAGCCGTCGGTCGTCGCCATTCGCGAAGACGACAACCGTACTACCATCGTAGAAGTTGGCCGGGCGGCCAGGGAAATGTACGGCCGGACGCCAGAGAGTATTGAGGTTATGCGCCCCTTGCGCGATGGTGTGATCGCCGACTACTTCGTGACCGAAGCGATGCTTCGCTATTTCATAGAAAAAGTCTCAGGCCGCTTTCACCTCCGTCGACCGGTGGTTATGATCAGCGTGCCCTATGGTGTGACCAGCGTTGAGCGACGGGCAGTGAAGGAAGCCACTTTAGCAGCAGGCGCTCGTGAAGTTCACTTGATTCCCGAACCATTGGCGGCGGCTATTGGTGCCGGTTTACCTGTCGGCACACCCACTGGCAACATGGTTGTCGACATGGGTGGTGGTTCGACAGAAGCGGCGGTCGTCTCCATGAACGGCATCGTCTGCGCCGAGTCGGTTCGGGTTGGTGGCGTACATTTAGACGAAGCCATCGTTAGCTATGTTCGCAAGAAGTACAACCTGGTGATCGGGGAACCCACGGCCGAGGAGATCAAGATCAAAATCGGTGCAGCCAGGGAGTTGGACGAAGAGCTGGAAATGAACGTTCAGGGCCGGGACCAGATCGCAGGTCTGCCCAAAACGATCGTGTTTCGTACCAGCGAAGTGGTCGAGGCGATTACCGAACCGATGGCGGCGATCGTTAACGTTGTTCGCGCCGTTTTGGCCAGGACACCACCGGAGCTGGCCTCGGATATCATCGATCGGGGGATGGCATTGACGGGCGGTGGAGCTATGCTCAGGGAAATAGATGTTCTTCTAACCCAGGAAGCCGGTGTGCCGGCTTACGTGGCTGACAACCCAATCGCCTGCACGGCGCTCGGCGCCGGAAAGGCGTTGGCCGAACTTCCAATCCTCCAGCGCAGCATCCCCGACCTCTAATTCGGACCAACACTAAGATGAAAATCCATTGGATAGAAAAAAACCCCGCTGGGTAAGCGAGGGCTCAAATTCCCAAACCGTTCCCAAGATTTCTAAGTTTTATCGCGCCGAAATCTAAGGTTCTATAAAGCGTTTACGCGAGCGGTCAGGTAAATCAACTGTCCAGATAGTAAGTCATTCGCTGAAGTTGTACGACAGGGTCTGTATACCGCACATTAACATCGGAAGGGACCGTTAAATTGATGGGTGCATAGCTCAGGATCGACTTTATGCCTGATTCGACCAGGAGATCGGTTGTTTCTTGGGCGGATGAAGCCGGCACAGCCAGGATGGCTACCTTAACGCCTTCGCTTCGTACTAACGCTCCAAGTTCAGACATATTGCGGATCCGCATTCCATTCATGTCCCGACCTATCTTGCCCGGATCATTGTCGAAAACCCACAATATCTGGAATCCACGGTGCTGGAAACCTTGATAGTGAGACAGGGCATGCCCGATATAGCCAGCCCCTACTAGAACGATGGCCCACTCCCGGTCCAAGTGCAGAATCTGACGGAGCTGTTCAATTAGATATTTGATGTTGTAGCCGGTTCCCTGTTTGCCAAACTCCCCAAAGTGGGACAGATCCTTGCGGATCTGGGCGGAGCTGATGCCCAACTTACGGCCCAAGTCATAGGAAGAAGTCGTCGTGCTCTCCCCCTCAGCCGCCAGGTGCGTAAGGGCACGTAAATAGATCGGCAAGCGACCAATCACGATATCAGGAATATCATTAGCCACTTAGATTCCTCCTACAGAACACCTATTGTTATCGACAGGGTCTGGCAATCGCTCCGGTAATATGCATCGTGCGAGTTTTCACAATTCTAGCACAGGGGTATATGCCCAGCAATAACCGCGGCCTCCTCAAAAGTCATTATGATAACCTCGGAGAGGCCGTACAAGAATCGTATTAAAACAACGATATATCACCTGTAAAAAGTTACTGACTAACCTATAATAGCGTGCTCTGGAGCGAAGGAATCTGCTTCCGATAATAGAATCGAAATGGAACGAACAGTGGATAAATCTCATGCGTAGAACGATCATAATAGTGGGCATAGTAGTCATTCTTGGCGCAGCCGCCTTTCTCCTGATCAGGCAGCGCAATGCAAAACAGGAAGGAGAGGTTGAGATTCTGCGCCAGGCGACGGTAGAACAAGGTTCATTATCCGCAACTGTTAATGCCACTGGTTCAATAGAGCCCGAGGCTTTGGTGACCTTGAGTTTTGGCGTCGCTGGCACCGTGCATGATGTCAACGCGGTACGAGGCCAGATAGCTTCAGCTGGAGAAATTCTGGCTAACCTGGAGACCGGTGAACTCGGCTTGGTGGTACAACAGGCCCAGGATGCCCTGCGCATCCAGGAGCTTCTGCTGCAGCAGGCGCTAAACAGCGAGCCCAGCGCGGCAACTTTAGCCACGGCCCAAGCGGACATCGACGCCTCCGAAGGAAACCTGGCTATCGCCAAGGCCAGCCTGGCCGCAGCGGAAGCAGCAGTGACACAGGTCGAAGCCCAAAAAGCCCAACTCTCGGCTGGTCCGACAGCCGGACAACTGGCAGCCGCGAATTCCCAATTGACATCGGCCAGATCTCAACAGAGGATCGCCGAGGAAGCCCACAACAGGACCCTGGAATGCTTCACCATTTCCCTTCCAGATGGTAGCGACAGAGAGACCTGTCCCGGTCTTGGGCCACCCGAGGAACAAGCCAGGGCGAATCTTGAGAACACCAATGCGGCTCTTTCGGCGGCAGAGGCCCAGCTTGCGGATTTACGAGCCAGCGCAAGGCCAGCAGACATTCAAGCGGCCGACGCGGCCATCGCGGCTGCTAATGCCCAGGTGGACAGCGCAGCCGGCAGCGTCTTGGTGGCCGAGGCCAACGTGGCTCGTGCTCGCGCCGCCTACGATCGCTTTCTTGAGGGTCCGACCGAAGACGATATCGCCATCCTCGAAGCTCAGGTGACCAGCGCGAAGACCAACCGGCAAATCGCCCAACTCAGACTGGATCAAGCAATGATCGTCGCCCCTATGGACGGCCGCGTGGCAAACGTGCTCATCAATAGTGGCGAGCAGTCCGCACCTGGAGCGCCTGCCTTAAACATGGTGAATGAAGAGGCCTTCCACATCGAGGTGAGCGTGGACGAGATCGACATTGACCAGATCTCCGTTGGGCAGGAGGTAGATATCACCTTAGACGCGCTTCCAGACACAATCGTCACCGGTACGATAGCCGAAATCGCCCCGACTGCGGCGACTTCTGGAGTTGGCGTTGTTACCTATTTAGTAACCATCAATATCGAACCGGAAGACGTAACCCTCAGACCAGGTATGACCGCCAATGCCTCAATCGTTGTTGAAGAGATCGACGATGTCCTCAAGATACCCAACTGGGCTGTCCGGCTGGACAGGGAGACGGGTCGAGCTTTCGTATTCCGGCTCAGATCAGACGGCTCGGTTGAAGAAGTAACCGTCGAGACCGGACTGCGTAATGATCAGTTCAGCCAGGTCCTCAGCGGCCTCTCGGTGGGTGATGTGATAGTCGTGACCAATGAACGCGAGGGATTCAATATATTCGGAAACTAGCCGGCGGATTGGACTCTCTACTAGTGCGCAGCGGAAGAGCTATCCAAAAGCCATGATTCCGCAGGTCCAGCCAGCCTGAAGGGAAATTCCCAATTTAAGGACCTCATCTTCTGCTGAAACATGATATGAATCAACAAGACGAACAAAGACAACCCATCATCATCGTAGAAAACATGACCAAGGTATACCATCTTGGCGAATACGAGGTACGCGCACTGGACGGCGTATCTCTGAAGATCTATGAGCGGGAATTCGTGGCCATAATGGGGCCGTCCGGCTCAGGCAAGTCGACGATGATGAATATGCTAGGGGCGTTGGATACACCTACCAGCGGTACGTATATCTTGGATGGAACCGACGCGAGTAAACTGAGCGATAACGAATTGGCCGATGTCCGCAACCAGCAAATAGGTTTCGTATTTCAAAATTTCAACCTGCTGCCCCGGACATCAGCACTGCAGCAGGTGGAGCTTCCGTTAATCTACGCCGGTAAAGGACAACGGCGGGAGCTTGCCAGCGAAGCCCTCGAGCTTGTTGGCCTTGGAGATCGCATGCACCACAAGCCTAGCGAACTGTCTGGCGGGCAAATGCAGCGGGTGGCTATCGCCCGAGCTCTGGTCAATGTGCCTTCAATCATACTTGCCGACGAGCCGACGGGAAACCTGGACAGCAAGTCAGGGGTGGAGATCATGCAGGTCTTGCAGCGTCTTAACCAGGAGAAGGGAATCACCATCATTTGTGTGACCCACGATCCCTGGATCGCCCGGCACAGCGGCAGGGTCATCCGGCTGGCGGATGGGCTTATCGTCGGCGACGAGATTATTGAAGAACCCCTGATTGCCGGAGAGACCGAACGGCCATCGGAAGAAGTCCTGGTTCATACGGCATGAACCTGGCAGAGAACATCCGCCTGTCGATCCGCGCCCTAACGGCCAACAAGCTTCGGGCTCTGTTGACCATGTTGGGAATAATCATCGGCGTTGCAGCCGTGATCACCCTCCTATCGGTTGGCAAGGGTGTGGAGGCTTTTGTTGTAGGTGAGTTCGAAGACCTGGGCAATAATCTGCTCTTCGTTTTCCCTGGCCAACTTGAACCGGGCCAAGGCCCACTGCGGCCTGGCGGCAGCGGCCTGACGAACGACGACGTGGCCGCCCTTGCCGATTCGCTAAGGGCTCCGGACGTGGTTGCCGTTGTACCCGAATACGATCGCCTGGCATCGGTGACCCGCGGCCGATACGAAGCCCGAACAACCATCGCTGGTACCTCGCCAAATTACCCGGCCGTCCGCAATTTTTATCCCATCGCTGGTGATTTCTTCAACGATCAAGATATGAGCACCAATGCCCGGGTAGCCGTGTTGGGGCAGACCGTCTATGAGGACCTTTTCCCGGACGGCGAATTGCCGATTGGCCAGACGATCAAGATCAACAACACCAACTTCAAAGTCATCGGTCTCATGGAAGAGAAAGGCGGTTCAGGTTTCAATGACCAGGATAACCTGGTGCTGATCCCCTTAAACACCGCCCAGCGCCGGCTCTTTCCCTCCCGAAGGCCGGATGGCAAATTCCGGGTTGACTTCATCTTCGCCCAGGCCATAAACGACGAACGGCAGGACTCGGCCATCGCCGAGATCGAATCGATATTGCGAGAGAAGCACAATATCGACTTCCAGGATGAGGATGATTTCACGGTTCTGAGCCAAACCGAGTTGGTCGGCGCCTTCAGCCAGATAACGAGGATATTGACCGCCTTCTTGGGCTTGATCGCCGGAATTTCCTTGCTGGTCGGCGGCATTGGGATTATGAATATCATGCTGGTTTCGGTGCGGGAACGAACGCGGGAGATTGGATTACGAAAGGCGGTTGGGGCAAAGCAAAAGGATATCTTGTGGCAGTTCCTGGTAGAAGCCATTGTGCTGGCCATCATGGGCGGGCTCATCGGTTTGGCTATCGGGGTGGCTGCTTCCCTCTTTATTTCACGGTTATCGGATAGCTTACAGCCGACGGTGGCCTGGGATTCCGTTGCCCTGGCCATTGCCTTCTCGGCCGCCGTGGGACTGTTCTTTGGCATCTATCCTGCTTCTCGAGCGGCCCGGCTGAATCCGATCGATGCCCTGAGGTACGAATAAGAGACCTTCATCTCATGAGAGATATATAGAGACGCATGCACATCAGCGAAAATATCCGCATCGCCCTCCGGGGCTTGTCTGCCAATAAGCTGCGCGCGGCTTTGACCATGCTTGGGATCATGATCGGCGTGGCGGCTGTGATCACCCTGCTCTCTATCGGGGATGGCGTAAACCGATTTATCGCCAACGAGTTCATTGGCCTGGGCACCAACCTGGTTTTCGTCATGCCAAACCTGGAACCCGGACAAACCGAGGCCACCTTGACCATGCTGGACTCGGAAACCCTTGCCGATCTAGCGGTTGTTCCCGATGCAGTAGGTGTCGCGCCGGTCTATTTCCGGAGCGCGGACCTTCAATACGGTGGCACATTACACAGCAGTTCCATGGTCGCTTCGACTCCGGATTACGCCTCTATCAGGGGCTACGAAATCGCCAGGGGTAGATTTTTCGATGACTCCGATTACAATGGCCGGTCCAGGGTAGCCGTCCTCGGACCGGATACGGTCGAGATGCTTTTTTCAGAAGATGTAGATCCCATTGGGGTCGATATCAAGCTGCGAGGAATTACCTTCCGGGTGATAGGCGTTCTGGAAGAACAGGGTGGCACCGCCTTTGGCAGCCGCGACGACCTGGTTATCGTACCCTTAACCACGGCTCAGGAACGGCTATTCAACGCCCGCAGCCAAAGGTCAGGTCAATTTCTGGTGGATATGATTCTGATCCAGGCCGTGAGCAACGCGGCCGTAACTGACGTGGTCATCGACTCGGCCAATGCCCTGCGCCAGACGCATGAAGTCGCCTTTCGCGATGAGGATGATTTTCTCGTTTTGACTCAGCAGGATTTCCTGAACGCCTTCGGCCAGGTGACCTCAGTCCTCACTCTCTTCCTGGGGGCCATCGCCAGCATCTCTCTGTTGGTCGGCGGCATCGGGATCATGAACATCATGCTGGTATCGGTGACCGAACGGACCCGGGAGATCGGGCTGCGAAAAGCTGTCGGCGCCAAGCGGAGGGATATCCTGGGCCAGTTTCTGACAGAAGCAGTTGTTCTGGCCCTATTGGGTGGATTGCTTGGAATAGCTCTAGGCGCCCTTGGGGCTTCGCTCATCCGCCTCTTCGTGCCGGAACTGGACACATCCATCACGGTTGACTCCATCGTCCTGGCTGTGGGTTTCTCGGCTGCCGTGGGCCTGTTCTTTGGCATCTATCCGGCGACCCGGGCGGCCGCCCTCCATCCCATCGAGGCACTGCGATTTGAGTAATCCGTTAAGAGCCGATAGTTAGCTCAATGCCGCTATGTTCCTGGGGGAGGAAACCATTAAGGTAAATGCAATAGATCTTTATTGTTCGTCTCGTATCTTGATCCACTCTCTAATCACGTTTTCCAGATCGGATTTCTTTTTGAGATATTGTCAAATGTTGTGGATCGCAACTTCCAGGGTGGCATTCACTGTTAGGTTCACATCGGAACGAGATAGCATGTCGGGCAGGATGCAGATCTGGCCATCAGGAAACTTGACCCCGTCTTGAACCTGGGACACAAGATGGGGCAAGTTAATCATATGGTACTGCTTTTCGTCCATATTTGGGTCTCCCTCTGATAAGACCGTTGGATATCATATGCCCTCAGAATTTGTGTCGATCTTGCTCACTTCACAAAGTCGTAAACATCTTCATCGCCCGGCCACGTCATGGTAGCGTTTCCATTTCGATCCGTTTTCAGCGTCATAGTCTTGCCCAGAAAAACGCTTTCATAAAAGATGAATTGGTTTTCTTCAAATGCCAGCGG
>DASRZI010000227.1:0-7187 GCA_035686605.1 Candidatus Zixiibacteriota bacterium | reverse complement strand
CTTCCAGCTACAGGGCCATGAAAAAAGCCACTGGTGGCAAGCACAAGTAGCTAGTAATGCATAGAGCTCTCCGTCTACGGTCTTCGGCTGATTTTGACAAGCTGAGGCAGAGTGGTCGGCGCTGGCACCACCCAATGATACTGTTGATTGTCGGGCCAAATGATCTTGAGCAAAGCCGATTCGGATTTTCTGCGAGTCGACGTTTTGGAAACGCTGCCAGCCGCAACCGTATCAAGAGGATCCTTCGCGAGGTGGTGAGAAGTCACCTGGTCGCAATCGAAAACGGATGGGATTGTCTATTTGTCGCCCGGCTTGCAGCTAATGGCGCGACTTATTCAGAGATAGAGGCAGCGGTTAACCAGCTGCTGAAGAGGTCAAAATTGCTCACACCGTTTTCCGATTTGCGGGAGTCCAAGAAGTTTGAAGAGGGACTGACGTGAAGCATATTGCATTGATTCTCATACGAATTTATCAGAATACTTTTTCCCGGGTATTGCCCGCGAGCTGTCGATTTGAGCCATCGTGTTCTCATTACGGATACGAAGCTATTGACAAATACGGGACTCTTAAGGGGGGCTGGATGGCGATAAAAAGGATAGGCCGTTGCCACCCGATGCACCCTGGCGGTTATGACCCGGTGCCTTGATGGAGGAAAGTTGTTTAGGACACTAAGACCGGTCAACCGGTCGGCAATATTTTTGTTTATCGTTGCATCATTGTTTATCACGGGTTGTGGAGTCAGTGTCGCAAATACCAATTGGCCAGGTTTATCGGCCAGCGGCGATGTCGCCTATGTAGCCTTCGGCTCGAGCGTGATCGCCGTAGATGTGGTCAATCAGGAGCAGGTCTGGTCATTTCCAGCCGAACCCCAAGCAAATCGCCAGTTCTACGCCGCCCCCTCGGTCGTGGAAAGAGATGTGGTAATTGGCGATTATGGACAGAGCGGCGGCATCTTCTCCCCCGGCATCAAGGTTAGCGTTTTAGGCCTCGAGCAGGGCGAAAGCAGCGTACCTTCTGTAGTGTGGACCTCGGCCGAATCACTCATCAAAGACCGGATAATTGCTCCACCCCTGCAAGTTGGAAGCCAGGTATTTGTAGGTACGGCTGACAATTACATTTACGCCCTTGACGCATCAAACAATGGGGCTCTTCAGTGGCAATTTGAGACGGGTCATAGCATCTGGGGCCAACCGACCTATGAGGACGGCATTCTTTACGTCAGCTCCCTTGATAAATCCCTTTACGCCCTGGACGCAGAAACCGGCGATAAGCTCTGGGAAAGTACGACCGGTGGTTCGATATCCGATAGGGCCAAACTAGACGGCGATCTTGTCTATATCTCGAGCTTCGATCGCATGATCCATGCGGTGGAAAAGGATTCTGGCGACGTTCGTTGGACAGCCGATTCCGAAGCAGCCGTTTGGGGCGCACCTGCGTTTGAAGATGATGCCGTCTATTATGGAGACCTCAACGGAAACGTGTTTGCAGTCGACGCTGAAACCGGCAGCGAATTGTGGACCAAGAGGTTTGATAGCTACATGGTCGCTGCGCCGGTGATCAAGGACGGCGTTCTTTTCGCCTCAACCGCAGGGCTATTGGAAACCGAACCGGCACTGAGAACAGGATCATTGATCGCCTTAGATGCTGCAACCGGTGATGAGTTATGGCGTGAAGCGACTCCCTCACCCATATTTACAACACCAATTTTCATTCAGGATACCGTCGTCGTCACCTATATCGTCAACAATATCCTAAATTTAGTCGTCTTCGATACCGCGGATGGCAGCGATTTGTGGACATTCCAACCAACGACCGTTACCGAGTAATTTTCCGAGCGTCTAAAATCGCTACGATAGTTAAAGTAAGTGGACTAACCTAATGTTCGATACTTTCATAATCAATCCGATGGCCAACGCCCTGTTGTTGTTCTACGATCTATTGTTCAACAACTTCGTCCTAGCCATCGCGGTATTGACAATTGTCATTCGACTTGTCACCCTTCCTCTGAACCTTCGCCAACAGAAATCGAGCCTGAAGATGCAGTCCATGCAGCCTCAGATCCAGGCGATTCAGAAGAAATACAAAGATAACCCTTCCAAGATGCAGGAGGAGTTCAAGAAGATTGGATACAATCCGACTGAAAGCCTTACAGGCTGTCTGCCCCTGTTAATACAGTTCCCCATTCTTATTGGCCTTTATAGATCAATAATTGTCATCCTCGGTTCAACTCCACTGGCTCTGTTTGAACTAACAGGTCGAGTCTATGATTGGGTCGATGGACTGATAGATGTGGCAACCATTCTCCCGGTGGCTAACAAATTCCTTTGGTTAAATCTCGGCCTTCCAGATCCTTACTACATCTTGCCCGTGCTCGTATTCGCGACCATGTTCATCCAGCAGCGTCTCATGTCACCGGCGAAGAAGAAGACTGATGACAAGAAGGGCAAGCAAGATTCACCGATGGCAGGGATGACCCAGTCAATGCAATATACCATGCCATTGATGTTTGGTTTCTTCTCTCTATCATTTCCATCTGGTCTTTCGATCTATTTCATCCTTTCCAATCTAATTGGAATTGGACAGGGATATATCACTAGAGCAAATATGGCCAAAGAAGAAGCATTGGCCAACGAGAAAAGCGATATTGGCAAGACCACGGGAATACCCGAGCCAGAGAAGGCGACAAAGCAAATACCAAGCACGTCCTCTGACAGCGAAAGTTACCGGACCAAGAGGCAGTCAAAAAGAAAGAGACGGTCGGCCAAGAGATAAAACGACTTCGATAGGATTTCGCGTCATCTAAGCGATTATCCATATTTGCATGGGCGATAGGAATTACCATGGCGGCACATGAACAAGGTGTGGAGATATCAGGAGCAGATGTTGAGCAAGCGATCGCGAAAGGTCTGGCAGAGCTCGGCCTGGAGCGTTCGGACGTCAATATTGAAGTGATTGACAGTGGCAGCAGTGGTTTTCTCGGCATTGGCAGCCGGGAAGCAACTGTAAAATTAACAGTCGTCGCCGGTGGTGGTGGCATGCCAAGCACTGGGGCTGGTCAGCCAGAACCATCAGGTGGAGATGAAGCCGCAGAGGAAGCTCTTGTCGAGCCCAGCCATTGGAGCGCTCCGGACGATGACGCCCCAGTAGCTACAGATGGACGTAAAGAAGAAGAGGTCGCCCTGGAAATCGTGAACAATCTCCTGGAGAAGATGCAGTTTGAAGCGACGACCTCATTGGAGCAAACAGAACCGGACGATCTGACGGGGGAAAGATTGTGGGTGATCGACATAACTGGTCAGGACTTAGGCATGCTGATTGGAACACGCGGTGAGACTCTGAATGCGCTGCAGCATGTCGCTCGTCTCATGACCGGACACTCTATGAAGCAACGTCCCAGGTTTATCATCGACGTCGAAGGCTATCGCGCCAGGAGAGAACAAGCTCTATCCCGCCTCGCGGACCGCATGGCCACGAAGGTGGATATGCGAGGAAAGCCGATGACCTTGGAGCCAATGCCTCCCAATGAGCGCAGGATCATCCATATAACGCTCCGTGATGATGAAAGGGTACGCACAGAGAGTTTTGGTGAAGGTAGGCAGCGCAAAGTACGGATTTATCCGGCAGAAGATTAGTTTTCATTGCGCCAGGGTAGGGGGGCTAATCTACCTAATCGTCGTGAATTATTTTCTCAACTGGCGGTATGCTCGTCTGACCGACCGGTTGATCCTTTTTAGATAATGCCTAAACGAAACTCGCTGGTTCTCGGATTCGCTGGCCATAAACGAACGGGGGGGGAACAAAAGACGAGCTGCCATTGATATACTCGCTCCTAAAGAGTCCATCAATAGCACTTCGACCATTCGAGAGAGAGGTTCCTGTCTCAGTGAGCTTCTCTTTGGTTCTAACGAATCCCAACTAGCGATTCGATTCGCAACCGAGATCCGGCTTCTGCTGCATTCGAGATCGGCCAAGCTCTCAGATCCGAATAACCTTTCTGCTGTCTGTAATGTGTATCCAAGGGCACAAATAGCCCCCGCTTCTTCCCCCAACGTGGAGACCGTATTCCAATACTGACCATCGTTTGACGCAGCTGCAGTCATCAATGAGCTGTCAAGCATGTAGACGAGCCGATTAAACAGATTGTGACGCGCATGCAGGACTGTCAAGATGAGAGAGTCTTCGTCCGATAACAGAGTGGTTGACACTTCGCCAAGAATCGCACTCTTCGAACGATTCCATATATCGTCGATTGGCCATCCTTGCCCAGATCTCCTTATCAGGTCGACATGGATTTCGACCATTGTCCCTCGTTTTCGATGAATGTGGGGAGTCAGGTGATGCCATTCAGGCCGAGGGGCATTGGGATGAGCTTCATATCCCATCTTCTCGAGTACCATGATCGCTCCCTGACCATCGGCAGATGGTACGAGCAGGTCGAGATCGTCATAGTAGCGCATTGAAGGACTTGGATACACCTGCTGCGAGATGGCAATGCCCTTGATGGGAATAATCGGGATGCCCGTAATCATCAATTGAGCGTGTATTAGCTGGAACTCTTCAATCATGACAGCGGTCCGCATTCGAGAACGCCGGGCCGAGTTCTCAAGTCGCTCCGCCCACTCTTCTGGCAAGGCATGGATTGAGAGAGCAGAGCTCACAATTGGGGCTAGACGGTTGACCTCGGCCAAATGAAGGACCTGCTCCCAATCCAGCGTGGGTGGCTCGCCTACTGGCTCATTCGTGATAATGCTGCGCGCGCAGCGAAGGACCAGCTGTTCCTCAGGTGTCATCACCTAGGATTTTACCAGATGCCAGATCACTCGCTACCGGTAATCAGATAGCAGTTCGGTATTAATCACGTTTTGATAGCTGACGCCTCTGAGTGCGTCAAGGACCTGGCTCACGATCTCTGTGGCGACATCTTTTTGAGCCTCGGCAGTAGAGGCTCCAAGATGAGGCGTGTGAATCACGTTGTTCATGCCAATCAACGGGCTATTTTCAGGAGGCTCTCTATCGTATACATCGAGGGCTGCGGCCTTTACCTTTCCGCTCGCCAATGCCTCGGCCAGAGCCGGTTCGTCAATGAATCCTCCTCGCGAGGTATTGATAATGATAACCCCAGTTTTCATCTTAATGAAAGCCTGTTGATTAATGATGCCCTTTGACTCAGGCGTAATAGCTGCATGCAAACTGATATAGTCAGATTGAGCTAGCAAAGGCTCCAATGCCTGCAATTCGACACCAGAGCCACCGGCCCGATCCTCTGTTACAAAAGGATCATAGGCTGAGACGATTAAGCCAAATGCCTGTGCTCGCTTAGCAACCAGGCGGCCAATCCGGCCAAAACCAATGATGCCTAGTCGTTTGCCTTGCAGCTGGCTGCCCTGAAAGTCATCCCGACGCCACTCCTTCCTGCCAAGCGATGCATGAGCTCGTACCAGCTGCCGGCTGGCAGCGAGGAGCAGAGCCATTGTATGCTCCGCCGTGGCAATAGCGATTGCCCTTGGGGAATTCATGACCAGCACACCACGTTCGGTGGCGGTCCCAATATCGATGTTGTCAACACCGATGCCTGCTCGTCCAATGACCTTCAGATTAGCGCCGGCTTTTATCACTTGACGATTCACGTGGGTGCCGCTGCGGACGATTAAAGCATCACGACCTGGCATCTCTGCCAGTAATTGCTGTTCGGAAAGCGATGTCCGTACTGCGAACTCAACATCATCGGCCGTCTTTAGAAGATCCAGACCTTCGACCGCTAGATCATCTGAGATAAGTATGTTGAACATTATTCAGTCACCAGGCAGAGTTGATTCATGTAGATCAGGAGGTACCAATTTAGACCGTGCGCGGAATAGGCGGGTGCTTTCACATACCTTGGTGTTTAATGAACTCATCCAGTGCGGCAAACAACTCGTCCATGTGGTCCAGGTTAGTATCTCCCATATGGGCAATGCGGAAATTTCTGCCTTTCATCGGACCGTAGCCTTCAGAAATGATCATGTGTCGCGAGCGTGCATGGGCGATGAGCCCACTGATATCAATCGATTGACCTCCGCTGATGCAGCTGACGGTCGGCGACTCGAATCCGGATGCGCTGTACATGTTGAGCTTGTTTTCGGCTGCCCATTCGATCGTTTTGTCTCGCATCGCCAGGTGCCTTTCAAATCGGTGTTCCATTCCTTCGTCCAGCATGTCGTTCAATTGTTGATCCAAAGCAAACAACAAAGAAACTGGAGGCGTATTTGGCGTCTGATTGCGTTGTAGATACTTGTCCAAGACCAGGAAATCGAAATAGTAACCACGATCGGAGACAGATCGCGCTTTTTCCATTGCCCGGTCAGATACCGAACAGAAGGCGAGTCCTGGTGGAATGGCGAAAGCCTTCTGGCTAGAAGCTAGAACTACGTCCAGATCCCAGGCATCCACCTCCAGACGCGCCCCGGCCAGACCACTAACCGAATCGACCAGGATCATGATATCTTCACCACCTGGGCTCTCGCGTATAGCCCTGGCAATATCCTTAATTGGGCTAACCACACCGGTGCTTGTTTCGTTGTGGACTATCGTTACAGCATCGAAGCCGCCGCCATACAAGCGTGCAGTCACTTGCTCAGGAAGTATTGGCTGTCCCCATTCAACCTCTAGCAGTTCGCGAGCCTTTCCATTGGCCTGAGTGACTTCGTGCCAACGTTCCGCAAATGCGCCATTTACGCAGTTAAGGACTTTTGAGTCGCTGCAATTTCGAATGGCTGCTTCCTGGAGACCCGTGCCAGATGAAGCGCATATGAACACGCGCTTATCCGTATAAAACACCTGCCTAATCTTGTGCTGAATGTCAGCAAGAAGTTTCAAGCACTCGGGAGATCTATGTCCGATCATCCAATGTGTTTGGGCTTCAAGAATTTCAGCGCGTACTTCTGTAGGTCCAGGTAAGAACAACCTATCGTGATCCATCATTCAATTACAACCTTCACTCTGACGACAAAAGAATGAAAACGGCATAATCTAACTCCAGCCGAGATGTTGCGTTAAAAAGAGACGCTTCTTCAGCCGATTACATAGGCCAGTAATGACCTGGGATATGCCAGAATTTCTATGGTGATTATTGAACGCTATTTGGAATGATCGTGGTGATTTTTGGATGATCTGTGCCGCCCAGCAGAGCTGCTCAGCAGAGCCGCTAA
>DASRZI010000226.1:0-12454 GCA_035686605.1 Candidatus Zixiibacteriota bacterium | reverse complement strand
CAAAATCCTAAACGACTCCAAATTGCCTGACCTGCTCAGTACGTGGAACTGGCTTCGTTTTGGCCGAATCTACGAGCTGCCAGGATCTTTCCCTGTGATCGTCACCAGTGTAATTTCGGGCGGGCTCAGAAACCGCACCCTAGGTGCACTCAATCCTTCCATGCCAACTCCCCTGCTCACATACATGGATGTTCGGCCTTCCTGGTACAAGCCCATTTGATACTTTCTACCGAGCTGGGAGCTGGTCAATAGAGCCCCAATCCAAGGCAAGCGTACTTGCCCCCCGTGCGTATGGCCACATAGATATAGATCGATACCGAGATCGACGGCTTCGGGAAACAGGTCCGGGGCATGATACATCAAGATGGACGGAACATCATTAGGCATATCGTTAGTAAGGATTTCCAAGCGATGTGAATCGAGGGGTAAATTGTGTGTGCAATCCATTCCAATTAAGGACAAGCGTCGGTCTTCACCTATTGGCACGGTCTGGCGTTGGTCAACTAATAGTTTAATCGGCAGGTCTTCGAACAAACCAGGAACCACATCTCTCTCGTCCACGGGTGGGCTTCCAAGGACTGCGTAGACACCGTGAGGCGCCCTAAGTTTACTGAGAAGTTTCTTGACCTCCGCCTGGGCTTTTCGATCTCGAATAAAAGAAAGGTTGAGATAATCACCGGTAAGTAGAATAAGGTCCGCATCGGTCTCTTCGATCAGTTCCAGTAGTTTTTCCTCGCGTTTGGTCAACCTTTCTACATGAAGATCGCTAATATGGATCACCCTTACCGGCTTTGCCCCTGGCAGGATTCTATCACTCGTTATCGTCAACGTTGTGAGTTGGATATTGAATGGTTCTATCATCGCGCCCCAGACCAGGGCTGCCAGGCCAATGAATTGAATAACAATCAACCCAAGGAGACTCCACAAGTCACTCGTGATCGCCGCCGCCAGAGATAAGGCGATACAGGCTGCCAGCCTAGAGATTGCCAATACAATACCCTGAGCTTGCCACGAGCCGAACGAAAGACCCCTGCGAGGCAGCGACCATAGTATCAGTCCATCCAACATACTAATAGCCAGAAAGACCAGCCCTGCGACGATGGCCAGAGTAAAATCAGAAGATGTCAGCCACCAGGCCAGAACGACCAAGCTGGTCAAAAAAAGGTCGACAAGTACCATGCGCCAGGTCGACCATTCTGCTGGAGTGTGAAACATAACCAGTACTTTGTGAAACAAGCTCTTGGTTAAGACATCTTCCGTCGGTTCCTGAGTGTCGCTGGAATGATGCAATTAGTTACCTTCCCATAAGTGGTCTTTCTTTCGAGAAACGCGTGAGAGATAGCCCTGATCCATGTAGTCACACTCCCGGGCTTCCTGAGCAAAAGATCTTTCAATGTTTGGCATATTCGGAATCCGTACCCTATACTCAATATTCCGTTTGGTACAGGGTACCCGAGAGCAGCAGAGCGCAATTTCCGGAGGATACCAAAAGGTCAATAGCATGCCCACGTCGTTATCCCTGCAAATTACTGGTTGCTTCCATTGTGAGTCCTTTAATGCCGTTCAGAAACCACAAGAACCTCTGGAGATTTCAGTTGATAGACACGGATGCCCGCTTCAATCATAATCCCGCAGCAATAATACTTCTTACGATCTTACTGCCGGGTGTCCTATTTGTTGTACTTCTTTCAGCAACTAAGTATGTCACCCTCGCATCATCCGTCCCATTAGAGTCCAATCTCGTGCCTTGCGAGAATGGAAACGCCGGTCAATACCCTTGTCTCAATGTCGATCTGGTCAGCCAGCTAACGCTTGCGGAGATGGGCGGCAGCCCCGAAACAAAGGGCAACGACATTTGGGGTTGGTCAGATCCCCAGACCGGGGGCGAGTATGTTCTCATGGGCCTGACAGACGGGACGGCTTTTGTGAATATCAAGGATCCTGACAATCCCAGATATCTCGGGACACTGCCCACGCACACCATCAGCTCTACCTGGCGAGATATCAAGGTCTACGAAGATCACGCGTATATCGTGGCAGACCGGCCTAGCTTGCATGGCATGCAGGTCTTCGACCTAACCCAATTGCGTACCATCACGATCCCAACCACATTTACTGAAACCGCTTACTACGGTCAATTTGAAAATGGACACAACCTCTTCATCAATGAGGATACGGGCTTCGGCTATGTCTTCCGGTCTGAGACTTGCTCAGGTGCTTTTCATATGATTGACCTGCAGGATCCGGTGAATCCTGTATTCGCGGGTTGTTTTGACGATGACGGCTTAACTTCCGATACGCAATGTGTCGTCTATAGCGGACCTGACGCCGATTATCAGGGACGGGAAATTTGTTTTACCGGCAGCGATGACGCCTTTACGATTGGCGACGTCACCGATAAGAATGCGCCTGTCCAGATAGACCTTCTAACCTATTCAAGCATCTCTCGAGCTCACCAGGGATCGTTGACAGAGGATCAATCGTTTTTCCTGCTAAGTGATACCCTCGATGAAGTTAATCTTGGCAACAACACGAGAACATACCTCTGGAATGTGGCCAATCTAGATGATGTCGTCTACATGGGCTTTTTTGAACATTCGACATCGGCCATCGATCACAATGTTTATGTTGTCGACGGATTCGCCTATCAGACGAATTTCAGGGCGGGTCTTCGGATATTGGACATCCGGGATATAAGCAATGGAAACCTCAATGAGGTAGCCTTTTTCGACGTTGATCCAGATAGTGATAGTCCGGTCAAAACCGGCGCTTGGAGTAGCTATCCCTGGTTCGAAAGTGGTTTGGTGGCGGTCAGTGACACAGAACTGGGTCTGTTCCTATTACGACCAGACCTCACCCAGGTTCCAACCGGTGTCAATCTATCCGGTTTTCAAGAGACAGTCCAGAGTCCAGGATGGCAGCATTTCCTGCTAATCTCTGGTGCTGTTCTATTTGCACTGGTAATTCTTTGGCGAATCCGGCAGAATCGCGAGGAGAGCAGAGGGGTTGAGTGACCTGACTGCTATGATTGCTCGCCGGAGCAGCCTTCTAATCCGATAACCCTTGTTCAATTTTTACTTGAAGGGTTGAGGCGGTATTTGTCCTCACACCCTCTCTGTCACAGGAGAAATAGTTATGAGACCAGTTGTTCGCAGACGCCACTTCATCCTGGCTGCAGTAATATTGCTCTTCGCCTTGTTCGCCCTTTCAAGGTACGGAAATGTCACACACCTATCTGCACAGGACGCGGCTGGAGAAGGCAGCGAATCATCCATCACAAGAACGATGCAGGCCTTCAGCCGTGACTTGCTGCCTCCGCAGGATCTGGAATCAATGAGCGCTGCACCCTGCGTTGGCGGAATGGCTGGCTCCTACCCCTGCGATAGCGTCGATCTACTTGCCTTCATGCCCCTGGCGACCTTCTCCGCTTCTTCCGGAAACGATAGTTGGGGCTGGACCGATTCGCAGGACGGTTCCGAATATGCCCTCATGGGCTTAAACAACGGAACTGCCTTCGTCGATATAAGCGACCCAGAGAATCCTATCTACCTCGGGAAGCTGCCCACCCATACGCAGAATTCAAGCTGGCGTGACATCAAAGTATATGCTGATCATGCCTTCATCGGGAGCGAAGCGCCGGGGCACGGCATGCAGATATTCGACCTCAGCGAGCTTGGACAAGTTACAACTCCACCAGTCACCTTCAGCGAGACTGCCTATTTCAGCGGCTTTGGCAGCGCCCACAATATTGTGATCAATGAAGACAGTGGATACGCTTATGGCGTAGGCACGAATACTTGCTCTGGTGGGCTGCACATTGTAGATATTTCCAATCCAACCAGCCCGGTCGATGCAGGTTGTTTCAGCGCCGATGGTTATACCCATGACGCCCAATGCGTCATATACAATGGACCCGATGCCGACCACCAGGGATCTGAAATCTGTGTCAATGCCAACGAAGACACAGTAACAATCGTCGATGTCACGGACAAGAACAATCCAACTCAATTATCAAGAACCGGGTATCAGGGTTCTCAATATACCCATCAAGGCTGGCTGACTGAAGATCACAGATATTACATTCAGGATGACGAACTGGATGAGTATTACATAGGACACAACACCAGGACGCGGGTGTGGGACGTCTCCGATTTAGATTCGCCGGTGCTGGTCGGCTATCACGACGGTCGCACAACATCCATAGACCACAATTTATACACCCGCAATGGATTGGTGTATGAAGCCAACTACAGAAGTGGTCTGAGTATCCTTGAGATCGGCGACCTGTCATCATCTGAACTTACTGAGATAGGATATTTCGATATCTATCCCGCAAATGACAACGCCAATTTCAACGGCGCCTGGAGCGTTTTCCCCTACTTCGAAAGCGGAAATGTCATAGTTAGCGGTATCGAGCAGGGGCTGTTTATTCTGCGCCCCATCCTTGGTCCTGGCCTTGAGGTATCAAAAGATCAGCCCACAGGCGTCATCGAGCCAGGCAACTCGATCACATATACGGTAACCGTAGAAAACGTCGGGACCGTAACGGCAACCAATGTAGTCGTGACCGATACCTTGAATGGCGTGCCGACCGTTCTTTCAGGAGCATCGATTATCGAGCCTGAAGGCTCGGCTGATTACTTGTTCATCTATGTTGTACAAGATGCGGACTGCTATGGCGGCCTTTCAAACAAGGCCTCGGCCTCTGCTTCAGATACAGGCACAGCTACTACAAACTCTCCGGTTGTAAACCAGGTAGCCTGCACATATTTCAACTTTGCTCCCAAAATTAGCAGGGCTCCATAGAATCTGAGCCCGGTTATTCTCTTTAACCAGACTCGAACTTAGTGTTGGGTCGTTGATTCAGCTGAATAACAAACCCTTCTTGCTCACCATATGGCGATCGTCGAATAAATGCGTTCTTCAGGTACTTGCTATGCGCTCGCGATCGCATAGACTAGGCGAAGGATCTATGAGGAAGAATTCTTATGATGCAGCCAGCGTATCCTGAACGAATAAAACTCGCCCACCTGCCCACTCAACTTCAGAAGTTGACGAGACTCAGCGAGTATCTTGGTGGGCCGCAGCTACTGATGAAGCGTGATGATCAAACTGGCCTAGCCCTGGGTGGTAACAAAACTCGTAAACTGGAGTTTTTGGTAGCCGACGCCCTGGAAAAAGGGTGTGATTATCTGGTTACGACAGGAGCTCCCCAGAGCAACCACTGCCGGCAAACAGCCGCCGCGGCCGCCGCCACCGGGCTTGGCTGCAGCCTTGTCTTAAGAGGCCATCCCTCTCCTGATCACTCCGGAAACCTGTTGCTTGACCTCTTTCTGGGTGCGAATCTTCATTGGTGTGGTGATTCAACAACGGATGATGTTCTCCCCGAGGTGGCAGCGGAGCTAGAAGCTGCTGGCCATAAACCATATCCAATACCGCTTGGCGGCTCTAACGTGCTGGGTGCAGCCAGCTACGTACTTGCCATGGGTGAGCTGATGGACCAGCTCAAGGCGATGGAAATTGAGGTTGATGCCATGGTCGTAGCCAGCAGCAGTGGCGGCACCCAAGCTGGCATGGCCCTCGGCGCACTGGCCTACGACTTTGAAGGAACGGTTGTTGGGATCAGCATCGATCACCCTGCAAGTGTCTTAAACTCAATGGTTTCTTCCCTTGCGACGGCGACGGCGATGCATCTCACTATTGCTTTGCCTTCCAATGGTCCTGAGATTGTGGTGGAGGATGGTTACCTCGGCGAGGGCTATGGGATAGTCGGTGATCTGGAGCGGGAAGCGATCAACCTTCTGGCCAAATATCAGGGAATTTTACTCGATCCGGTCTATACAGGAAGAGCAATGGGCGGGCTGATAGACTTAATCCGGCAGGGACGGTATGGCACGGAGCAGAAAATTCTCTTCTGGCATACAGGGGGTACGCCGGCCTTGTTCGCCTACGGCGCAGAGCTTACCTAGATAATCCCCGGATTCTTTTAGCGGTTTGCACAGCTAGTTTTGTTTTGCCAGCGTTGGCAGGAATACCCTTGAAGTGATCGACACCGTCAGGCTGGTGACGAAGGCGTCGTTATCGCCATTGTGAGTCGGGTCAAAAGCCTCAGGAGTCGTTGGAAAATCCGGCGACTGGGTTCGCCCGGTCAAGTAAGCCAGATCCCGCTGGTTTATCTGGACGCCGTAGCCCATATCATCTGCGCTGCCACCCAAGAATGTGCTATAAGGCAGGTTGCTACCAAACCGGCTGACTGCAGAGAAGAAGGCGTCGCTGCCGCCGTTATGGCTGCCATCGTATGCGTTGGTCGTCGTTGGAAATGTTGAAGCGGAAAGGGTCTCCCCGGTTACATACGCTCTTCCGATGCTGTCGACCGCCAGCGAGTGGGCCGAATCCTCCAAATCACCACCAATAAAGGTACTGTAGTCGAGATTGGCTCCAAGGGCATCGATCTTTGACACATAGCCGTCGGCGCATATTTCCGGTCCGCAATCTCCTTCACCAATGGTGCCATCAAATGCTCCTGGTGTCGTGGGAAAATCACTCGAGCGGGTCATTCCGGTTGTGAATGCCGCGCCTTTGCCATCGGTCGTGATAGCCAGGCCCCGGTCTTCTTCGACACCTCCTAGATACGAGCCATAGTTTAATTCATCACCGGCTGCTCCCATCTTCGCCACAAACGCATCCCATTGGCCGTTGAATTCACGGTCGACCGATCCGGGCGTCGTATCAAAATCCGGTGATGTAGTCCAACCTGTCACATAGACCTCGCCGTCAGGACCCGAGTCAATCCCCTTGCCCTCGTCTTGGCCACTTCCGCCCAAAAAAGTACTATAAACCAGGGACAGGCCGGTACTATCCACCTTGGTGACAAAAACATCTCTTAGACCGTTGTGCTGCTGATCATACGCACCAGGCGTCGTAGGGAAATCTGTTGACCAGGTGCCGCCGGTGATGTAACTGTTTTCATTGGAGTCGATTTCCAGGCCGTTTGCGCCTTCAATATCGGTTCCACCTAAATAAGTACAGTACTCGAGCCCACCACCTCCGGGTTGGATCTTGAGCAGATAAGCATCGCCATCGCCGTTGTAGGTTTGATCGTATCCCGGTACGCTCCCAAAGAATGAGCAGAAATCAGGTGAATGTGTCCGGCCAACGATATAGGCCTGTCCCTGATCATCCACGGCTATGTCCTTACCGTAATCTTCGGCAAACAGTGCAGAGGTGAAAAACCACAAGAAATACTTTAACTCGCTGCCATCTTGGCTGAGCTTGAAGACAAAAACGTCTATTCCATGGAATTCGGGCAATGCTCCGATCCGAGAAGTGAAGGTGATCGCCTCCGTATATCCAGTCACGTAGGCATGTCCCTCGTCGTCAAGGGCGATGCTGTTGCCCTCATCCCAGGCATTGCTGCCAAAAAACGTGCTGTAGTTCAATTCCGAAGTTTCAAAGTCATCTCCGGAGGTCGGTGAATTCTCCAGTATTGAATCTGGAAAATCACTTGTCGACCTTTCGCCGATGTATTGAAACTCAGCTGTCCATAATCCGTCGTCCAGACTCTTGTCTACGAAACGCGCGGAAAACGTTTTCGATGTTTGTTGGAACAGAAGTTCCGGTAGAAAGAGTTCTCCTGCCGGTGTCTCCAGCGCTATTTTGCTCCCGTCATACGAAACTGACTCCGCACCAGAGATATCCAGCGAGACCGAGGATCGATGACCGTCGTCCTGGCTGAGCAGTCGCCACTTCCATTGCCCACGCTCACCGTAGATCACCATGTCAAGACCATCATAGATATCCGTATAGCTAACACCACCCCAAGCCTGGGCAGATACGGGACCCTGAGCTGTGCCAATAGTAAAGTCTGTCGAAGACCGGGCGAAGGGAATCAGTTTTGAGTGGTCGGCATCATCTGCAAAAGTTAGCTTAACATTGGCTCTTTTTTGAGACGGACCGCGCTCTGGAACTGCGGACACGCCAGCGTCTTTTTGAACTCCACCCAGATATGTAATCCAGATGCCGTCCTCTGTAATCCACAGCATTCCCTGACTGGAGCGAGCATGATAGCGTACTGTGGAGTCAAATTGACCGTCATTCTCGAGGAACAGAACAGACCCATCCGTCAGGATTGCACCATACCCAATCTGTGTACCCCCCGCCACCATGACTTCTGCTAATCCGAGGATGGCGACAACAATCGCCAAACCGATAGCTGCGGCGAACCAAGCCTTTCGCCTTGATGACAGGGGCCGGAAGCGCATTTAGCCTTCCGTCTCTCCGACGGTGATCGTCGCCAGCGGAAGGGCGTCCCCTTGATTGTCCACGAGCGAGAGTGGTAATCGTGCCAGGGGATTGAAAGTCTCATAGAGGCCAAGCAGTAACCGGTATTCTCCCGGCTCGGTCCCGACCGGCACAAGAAGCCCATGGTTATCGACGACAGTTTCGCCAGGCATCCATGTGGTTGTCAGGGCCAGACCGCCTCCTGGTTCGCTATCTCGTTGGGCCACTATCGACCCATTCTCGTCGACCAAATGCAGAAAAACCTTATAGCGCTGTTCGAGAATTTCGTCAGCTCTCCAATGAAGGGCAATCTGAAGGATTTCCCCTGGTTTCAGATCATCACTGAACAGCTCGGCCCTTTCCAGGTATATTGCTTCACCGAACCGGACGTTCGTTATACCCTCGATCTCTTTGTCAACTATCTCGCTGGCTGGTGCTGGCACCGCGTAGGTCACAAATCGGACATCTCCTCGCCATTCATCCCTGGCCTTAAACGCGTTTTCATCCAGCCAGCGCTCGACAAGCCTGTTCGGATCTCGCTCTGATTCACCCCAGTACACGGCGTATATCCGTTCGTGTTGTGCGGTGATCTGGCTTAGTTCGTCGTCAATAACAGCAGGGTCTGGATAACCTCTGGGAACCGGGTACACCGGCGCTCCATCCTGGTGGTAATAGGTGAATACTTCCCACTGATTGGCTGCGTTCAGAACAATACCAGCATTGGAATGGGCTTCAACCGCGATCTGCTCTGCGATCCCGCGATAATCTGCCCGGGCATAAGCGGGATCATAATACATATTGAGAAGCGACCGGCCGCTGCCGATGAGCACTGCCCCAGCCAGGGTAAGCATCAGGATGCGCCCGGTAATTGTTCCCGCAATCGAGCTCTTCCCATCAATTCCATCATCAGCTGGCGATCCCGCGTCACCAACATGCTTCGGCTTTTGCTGGTGGGATATCGAACCGGAACCGGCGAATGACCATCTCCAACCCCACCACCATCCCGGTCCAGTCAGGAGGCAAATTGGTGGAATGACGACAAGCATAAACTTAAAGAAAGCTGGCTGCGTCGCGCCGAGAATCCACATGAGAACCAGTGGAACGATGATGCTTAGGAGAAGCGTTGACGTATATGGAAGACCCTTATTTCTCCTGTTTCTGCCAAACCAAGCGCCTAGCAAGGCTAAGACCACAAAGACGGGAACCAACCATCGCGTAAACAATTCATCGACTGTAAATCCGAAGGCCGACCAGCGCAGGCTATCCAGCAGAAACTCTTGAAATGGCGATCGGAACGGATCTCTATCGCCAGCCTGCTGCAAATAAGTCGTTATCCATGGCGCGTACAGGAGCATTATTGCCAGCATCATCACGATCCATCGACCGACCGGCCTGAGATCAATAGCCGTTCGGGATTTGTCCCCATCTGCTTCGTCTCCAGATCTGTGGCGGATGATGAACCAGAGGAGAAAAATGAGACTCTGGGTGACCAATACCGCTGGAAAGAAATAGTGCGTATAGAGACCCGCGACCGATGATAAGACGTAAGCAACTGCCAATCCGAGCCGCCTGCCCCCTCCCTGCAGCCATATCACCAACAGCAGTGTTGATAGAACAGCCAGGAAGGCCAGCATTTCGTACATCCTGGTTTCTTGACTGTAATACACAAGAGCAGGGTTGATAGCCACCAACAATCCCGCTATCAAGGAAGGCGCTTCGGCTCCAGTTCCGATGAGCCTCCTGCCGAAGGCGATGGTCGCTGCCACGAGGCTGACGCCAACAAAGGCCGAGAACACCCTAAGCGCCAACTCGCTATCGCCAAGGATCTCCCGCCAACCGCGCAAGACAAGGTAATAAAGCGGTGGATGGATATCGCTGGCGGTGCCCTCGATGATGAGCTGGACGGATCTCTCGCTCAGGCGAGCGCTGTTGCCCTCGTCGTTCCAGAAAGATTGGGTTTCGATCTGGTGAAATCGAAGAGCGGAAGCCAGGAGCAATATTAATATGGCCGCGCCAAGAAACCGATTCCGCATCATCCTGCTAACTGTCACGTTTTGGCGATAGATAACCAAGGATAATAAAGAACAAGATGGCGCCACCTGCCAGGGCAAGGACCGGGCGGATACGTTGATGGGTGAAGCTTAACCCCGAGTTTACGGATGTGGGTTCGCCGGCAGATGTATACTCCGATAGAGACGACCAGGCCAGCGAAGGTTCGAAATCAGGTTCAAGGAGTCTGAAATAATACCAGGGCTGGTCTTTTTCCGCGTCTGAAGGTCGCTTGAAAAACCAGTAGTTGACCACTCCTGCCCATGGCCATTCGCTTTGAGCCCGCTCATAGGCCTGGACCGCATAACGAGCTTGTTCCTCATCGCTCACCCGCCCGTAAGGATCGTCCATGGATTCCGGGACGGTATTCCAGCCGGCTTCGCTTATCCAGATGGCCTTCTGGGCATCGTCATTCGCCACCATCAGGTCACGAAGAAGGACCGCATGGGCATAGTTGATTACAGTTGGCCGAAGGCGCTGGTCTGTTGGTCCCGACCAAAGACCATATCCCTGGGCGGAGAGGATATCAAAACAATCAACCACGCCCGCATCATACATGCGCTGCATGAAAACCAGGTCATTCAAATCCCGGCTATCCAAGGCAATTGTCGGCGATAGAGCGCCCGCCAATATGACCGAATCGGGATCCACTTCCTTGGCCCGTTGGTAGCCTGAGCACAGAAGTTGGGTAAATGCCTCTGGGTCAACTGGCTGCTCACCCCACTCGGGATAAATATTGGGCTCATTCCACAGTTGATAGTACTGGATCCGCCCCTGGTACCGGCTCACCACCGCCTCAACAAAATCTGCGTAGTCATCAAAATCATCTGGAGGAGCATGGGTTCCGATCGTGTTCGTTAAAGCACGGCTCCACGCAGGCGGGTTGTCCAGCCGGGCAATGATCTCAATATCGTATTGCTCGGCGAGGTCCACGATATTGTCATACTTCTCCCATGAGCCGATGCCCTCTGGATCATTCCGCTTATCGACAAAATCACCTTTTCCATGGATCTCGATATCTTCCCAGGGGAATTGCTGCCGGATAAAGCCGAAGCCAGCCTCATGGAGCTTGCTTAGGATCTCCTCCCTAACTTCTGGCAGCACCTCCTGTTCCAGGAAAGTGTTCATGCCATAGGGCGAAACTCCAGCCAAATCGATGTCATGAGCTGGGGCATGGTCAGGTTGAGGGCGGACAGAGGAGTAGAGCCAATGGATGAGGCCTCGCACCTGGCCTGGCAGGGATTCCTCACCGGTTAGGTCGTACAGCGATGTGGCGCTGGGCCAGAAAGCCACGACCAACATAATAAGGGCCGCAATCGCCAGAAATTGCCGGATACGCTTTCGTGACATCGGTCATAATTATACCCCACCCTCGACGAATCCCATGCTGGTCTATGACCGGGCATGATTGTCCAGCCCATTTTCATATGATAAACTCACTTCTAGACATCAGACTTTCAAATAGAGCAAAAGATCGTAGGGATATAGTTCACAGTCCTCTCTGTCAGGATTTCGTTTCGGCTCAATCATACTGGTCCTAGCAAGGGATGAAGGCCGCAGTTTTCGTTCTTGTCATCTCGCGAGCAATACGTGCCAATCCACTGTCGATAGTTCGCTAAACGATGAATTACCAGTGCTCTCCAAATGCCACGGCAGACCAGCTGATTTGTCGTTCCGCATACGGCTCTCAACTCTCAGCATCCCCCTGTAAATCTGCAAAAACCAAGATTCTATTTGTTACGTTCTCTGAGCTAGTATCTTTGAGGAGTCAGTCACCATGCTAATCACCATCGAGAAGATCCTCTTTCTACTCCTGGTCCTCATTTCTGGCATTGCAGCATTCCTAACCTTCAGGATGATGTTCCGCTCCATCGGTCGGGGCCAGGGTGAAATCGCCCGTGAAAACGTTTGGGATCGCCTGATAGCATTTCTGATCGGAACAGTCACCCAGGGAGGCATCATTCATAATCGCAGGATTGCCTCTCTATTTCATTACGGCGTAGCCTGGGGCTTTATATTTTACGTTTTGGTAAATCTTTTGGACGTTCTCGAGGGGCTGATAAGCGGCTTCCCTTTTCCGGGAGAGAATGTCGCTGGTGACATCTATAGATTTCTAGCGGATGTA
>DASRZI010000225.1:0-2118 GCA_035686605.1 Candidatus Zixiibacteriota bacterium | reverse complement strand
AGGTTGGCACGTTCTTTGCTGCCTTTGGCATACTTCCAGGCTTCAAACGTGCGGCGAATTATTGTGGCTGCCACCAGTTTCTCGGCGTCCTCGAACATCCAAAAACAATCGTTGCCACTCTTCACGCCGTCATTGTGCAGAGTATAAACTACGTTATCGTGCCATAGAGCAGGATCGAAATTCTCGCATAGTTGCTTGGCAATGCCGGCATTCATGCGATAGAGCCAGAAGCCGTGCCCCTTCTTGCATCCGTACATAGCGTAGATATCATGTTCTGCCAGTTGCTCGCGCAGAGCTTTGACTTTCGGGTGGGTTTCGGTTCGTGTGTTCACTTTGTTCTCCTATACGTCGATTGAATCGTAGACCAGTTTCGGGACATCGGTGCCGATCTCGGAACCGTTTTGGATGTACCAAAGGGTGTAGCTGATCTTGGGGGTTTTGAGTTTCTTGTAACACAGATCAACTTTCTTGCTGGCATACTTTTCGGTGTAAGACGATTTTCTGACGATGGTCTTCGATGCTATAAACTCACCGAGAGTCTGGATCATGCCGCCAAAATTGTACAGGCGGTCCAGTGCTTTCTTGCGTCGGGCTTCGTTGAGGGTGGATACTGAAGTCATTTCGTTTCTCCTATTGATTGGATGGTCAATGTGTAGTAAGTATAACCGCTTTGCCTATAACCGTCAATGATATTACATGACGGTATCGCCCACATATCTCAGCGCCGAAGAAGCCGCCAGGCACTCATTCTTTTGGAATGTCTTGCCCAGTCGATCCCATTCCTGGGCGGCGGTATCCCAAAAAGCAGCCGTCTTCTGGAGCGTGTCTTTTGCGTCATTGCCCTTGATCTCAGGGTTGGTGCTGCGTGGCGAGGGCGGCATCTCGAGGTTGAAGTCAATGGCCGGAGCCTGTTGGCATACCAGGAAGTCATCCTCGAACATTTTAGCCTGATTCTGCTGTACGGCGTATTCGTTTACCAGGTTGCGGAACCAGCCAGTCGTGGGCTTCGGATTCTTTCGGAAATTGTTCATGGCCAACATCTGGCGGTTGGGATCGAGCTTGGCATCCGCCAGGGTCTGAGCGTAGCCGATCTGAAAGTTGCCGGTGCGCACAAGCCCCTGAATATCCTCGCGAAGTGATAATAGCTTGATCCTGAATTGTACTCTGACCTCGCTGACGCCGGCCCTCTCTGCGCATTCCTTGACCGTCCACCCCATGGCGCTGATGCGATAACTGTACGCATTGGCCTCGTCCACGGGGTCCAGGTCGGAGCGTGAGACGTTCTCGCTCAACATGATTGCCGAGGCTTCGTCATCAGTCAGTTCCTTGACAATCGAGGGGATTTCTTCAACTTCCAAAAGGCGGAGGGCGCGGAAACGCCTCTCCCCAGCCACGATCTCATATTGTGCCAGGTCACCGTAGCGATCCCCGTCAAAAACAACAGACGGGTCAGGAGCAATCAGGCGGACGGTGATCGGCTGGATCAGGCCGTTCGCCAGGATGTTCTTGGCCAGCTCCCGGATGCCTACCGGGTCGAATTGCGTCCGGTCATTATTGCCGGGCCTGATTTGGTCAAACGGGATTTTTTGAATCTTGTCGGGGTCGGTCATGACTTACTCCTATGATTGTGGATGGTACAAGTCAGGGGTGGTTCCATTGCCTATACTTGCTGTTGATAATCAGCAGTTTCGAGGAAGATTTCAATATCACAGTCTTCACAAAGATATGAAAAGCCGTGAGGAAGATTTTCCTCAGTATTACCAGCCTCATTAGGGTGTGGTCCCCAGCTAACCATAAACCCAGTGAAGTGAACATTTTTTTCTGTTTTGCATTTTTGGCATTTCATCTCAATATCTCCTATGATTGTGGATGGTTAGGTTTCGGCGTCCGTGCCTGCTTATGTGAAGCGATGCTTTAGTCTGACAGTGAGGGCAACATAAGCGAGGGGAGCTTACCGGTTGGCGGCAGCGATTTTGCTGTTGATGCTGCGGGGCGTTCGTGATCCCTTTCGCCTGCTGAACACTACCGGACTTTCGTCTAAGCAATCCATACAATAACCAATGTATGATTTTGTTTCGATGTAGTCAATTGTGAACTTTGTCGAGCCGGCTACAAAAC
>DASRZI010000224.1:0-16280 GCA_035686605.1 Candidatus Zixiibacteriota bacterium | reverse complement strand
GATACGGTCCAACGCGAGGTCGAGACCTTGCTTGAAAGCTACGGCACTGAGCACTGGGATGATCGAGATGTAACCTATGACAGCCTGATATGGGGAACCAGCGGAATCGAGATTCCCATTAAGAGAATCATGTACCAGGTTGAGCTCGTGATGCAGGAAGCGGTATCCAACTTCATGCCGGAGGTGGCTGAGGTAGTTGCCGCAGAGCTCGATCGAACCCTTGAAGCCCATGACATACTGGCCAGGTTGAACCGGGCAACATACGGGCAGGAATACACATATGCTATTCCCTCTGTTCCAGGAAAGGAGCTGCCGTTAAACCAGGCCTTCGAAGAAGTCGTCGGACAGGTTGGGAAAAACTTCCGCCATATTTGCCAGCAAGCCACGATGTATGAGCTGGTTAAACCAGATCGGTCCATCCATCACAAGGTCAGGGAAGGCGAACGAGAACTGGCACTGCCGGATGAAGACAGGATTTTGGACGTGCTAATCAAGGGAGTCGACCGCGTTCGACAAGATATGCTCTCCCAGTCACAAGTAATGGCCGAAAGTGCTGCTACGCAGGTTGCAGAAGCTAGCGCAGGCGAAGGTAATGGTTCAGCAGATTCCGAAGACCTCATCATAAACATCTTGGATGGCGGGCCCGCTGACCAGGAGCTAGAGATTAAATTCACGAGCGAGGTGCTAGAGGCAGACTACGGCGACCTCGAAACAAGTTATGCTGATAAGCTTGACAACATAGACATCAAGACCAACCGTATTTTTGGCGAAATCATCGATGATCTTTTCGGCGATGGCGAATTGCTAAGCCGGATGCGTCGTCTATTCTGGCTTGAAGCAACAAAAGCTGAACGTGATTTCAACACCTGCCTTGTAAAACCAATGATCCGGCAGCATGACCGGAAGTTGTCAGACCCAGAACTACGGCAAGCGATGGAAGTAGACCTGGAAAGCGTTTCCGATGTAGAAGAGCTTATGCGAACTTGGGAAGGCTTGCATAATCTTGAGAGTCAGCTTGTTATATAGTTTAACGAGGAGCGGTTATCGCCTACTGCACCGACAATCGAAAAGCGGATTAACTGTATCCGTCCGATGAGCATCTTTGCTTTCGGTGCTAGCAGATGGAACACGAAACCGAAAGGCTCTGCCTAGATGGAGTTAAAGGGATCAATGGACGAAACAAGTCTCAAAATAGTACGTTCGTTACAGAACGAAGGGCAATTAATGGCCTTTACCAGGCTGTTGGGTGACTGGCTCGAGGAAGATCTCAGCCAGTCACATGGCGCCGATTTCTTGTTTACAGATTCGCGTGCACGAGCGCTTCTTGTCTCAGACAGTTTACTCGATGGTGCCACCTTGAGTGACTTTAGCCGTCTCGTGAAGACTCTGCCAAACCAGCGTGTCACCTTGGGTGACCTGCTAGGGGATAGCGGTTTAGCAGAAAGCGAGCGGATGTCTGCCTTACTGGCAACTTCTCAAGTAGTTGGCCAGGACAGCAGTTCAAACGAACAATCGGAGAGCATATCGTGGTTAGCTTTGATCATCGGAAGTTATGCTTGGAAGAACGGTTATCCGATAAATCAACTTGATCCATCGTCTCCGCCAGGGGCGTATACACCTGCTGGACAGGTACTAAAACGGTCAGCCGGATTTGTCCGCCAACAATTGCAGCGGAGCGCGACTGAACGCGATCGATTGATCCAGAGTCTTTCCTTGCCGCCTTCTTCGGTGCAATCTCTGGACGATCTCACTCCTAGCTCGGAAACAATCCCTCCACTTCCCCCGCACTTCCGACCACCCATTCCAGAGAATTACCCTGAAGTCGCTAGAGAAACGGTCTATGTTGACCCGAATGACTCAGCCAGGGGACAGAGCATTGAGACAGGTTCACCATTGGTCATATCCGAATCCGAATTGAGGAACGATGTCTTGCCCTCAACGGAGGTAGTCCGGATGCCCCCAATCACGATTGACACTGATCATCTGCGACAAGAGGTGCAAACTCCACCTAGCCCAATGCCATCATCGGCGGTAGTCGTTCCTACCGATCAAGCCAGCCAATCACGGCCGAGCCTGACAGTAGCATTGAGGCAGATGCTTAGTCATGAAAAACTGGCGAGCACAAAGCTAAACATACTGGTTCAAAAATATCCCGATGGTCCGGGCTTGTATGGATTGCAGGTACGTGTCAGCTGCAAAGGAGTGAAGAGTTACGTCGCTGGCACAACAGATCGCGATGGAAAATTTATATGCGAGCTTCCCGTCCGGATAGACTCTGGCCTTACTTACGATGTCGAAGTAACTTGGCCAAGGGATGAAGGAGGTGAGATTGAGCGCAAATCGATTACGATGAACGCGGACCGAACCCATTTTTCACTACCCTTCTATCGTCAACTAAACACTCCAAGTGAGGCTTAAGGGTATGTCCGAATGAGTGATGATTGGCTCGAGCTGACCCAGGAGGATATTGAGCGAACCGAGCAGTTGGCTCGCGCAAATCAGCTTTCCCGGGTTCAGCCTACGATGTCCGAGATGATCACCATCCTTCCATCTGATATCGGGCTTGATAGGCCGCTCCATGCTGTCAGTCCGACGATACTCACAGTCACTCAGGACGATTTGGCGCCAATCGGGGCACAGCAGGTTGTCTCATTAGACTTGCAGCTTCTGGAAGATGAGATGTTCCGGCTGGTGAACGCAGCCCGAAGCTCCCATCTCCCTGCATGGGTTGGCACAGCAAACTTGAAACTGCACAATGGATTGGCCGCTGTCGCCAGAGGTCATTCGGCAGATATGCTAAGAAGGCAATATGTGGCTCACGTTTCGCCCGAGGGCATCTCAGCAGCCCGACGTATCGGTCTGAATGGCATCAGTTACGTAGCCAGCGGCGAGAATATCGGCGTTTATTACGGAGAAGGAGCTCATACCACTCGAGCAATACATGAGATCCACGATGCTTTTATGAACCAACCTCGGAGCATGACCAATCACCGGGGGAATCTACTCAATCCTTTATGGACCCACATTGGCATCGGAATTGCCCACAATCCGGATGGCTCGCTCGTAGCAACACAAAACTTCATATCTGCTCCCGCCGCCCGGATCAGGGGTCGTTGATGCCGGTTTGTTAATCATTCGCCTCGATACAGAGCCGGCTACCTTTTCGGAATCCCTGATTATATTAATTGGTCCGAACACGCTCAAGGCGATCTAGTGTTGATATTTCTAGGTAGAATACCTAGGTAAAACTAGCTTATGACTGAACCAATTGTTATCACCGATCCAGATACCGACCGTTACCACACCTTCGGCTATATAAGCTGGTGGCAGCAGGAGATTGTTAGAGATGCAGTGGTCATGGTGGTCGGAGCCGGTGCGCTCGGCAACGAAGTGCTAAAAAACCTGGCCCTGATGGGTATCGGAAACATCATCATCGCTGATTTTGACACTATCGAGGATAGCAATCTTAGCCGGTCGGTGCTCTTTCGAGAATCCGACAGAGGTAGACACAAAGCCGAAGTCGCCGCTGAAGCGATCAGAGAACTCAATCCCGATGTCAACGTCAAAGCCTGGAACGGAGACATAAATTTCGAAATGGGTCTGGGTGTTTTTCGCCACGTTGACGTTGTGATTGGATGTCTCGACAACCGCGAAGCCCGTCTATCCATCAATCGATTCAGCTGGGCAATAAACAAACCTTGGGTTGACGGTGCCATTCAGGAACTCATGGGTATCGTGCGTGTATTTTGGCCCGGACAAGGCGCTTGCTACGAGTGTACGCTTACCGATGAAGATTATCAGATTATCGGCTTGCGTTATTCGTGTCCTTTGTTGGCCAGGGAAAACATCCTTCAAGGGAAAGTTCCGACAACCCCGACTAGCGCCTCAATCGTTGCTGCTTTCCAAACTCAAGAGGCCCTAAAAATCATACACAATCTAGAAGTACAGCCCGGAAAGGCGCTGATGATCAATGGCCTAACGAACGATATCTATACAACCGAATATCCGGTAAAGGAAGGTTGTATGAGCCATTCGACATTGGAGCCGATCATTGAATTAACTGATAGCTCGTCCAAAAGTATGTCTTTGGGTGAATTACTTGGGATCGCTCGAGAACGACTAGGCCCAGAAACTGTGCTAGAATTCGACGGAGAATTGGTCGTATCGATGCACTGCCCAGATTGTGGTCTCGAAACGCAGGTACTCAAAAAAATGGCAAGACTGTCTGATGGCGCGTTTGTATGCTTAAACTGCGGTGGCCGGAGAGATATGAAGCTGACGCACCGCATCGATGGGAGCGAAGAATTTCTATCTTCGACGCTATCGGATGTTGATATCCCAGCTCTCGGAATAGTTCGGGCACGGAATGGGGTAGAACGCATTTACTTTGAGCTGACCGGCGACTTAGAAACAGTCCTGGATTTTAATAACTCAGCCACAGAAAGTGCCGAGAGAAACATGTAATTTGAACGCGTTGCATAGGCTGAATACAGCCTGATTTTCTGCAACTATCAAGGGTGATTTAACGTATTGATTAGTGAGATTGATTATAATCTCAGGAACGGAGGCATTGAAAAAATGGCAAGTATTAAAGTAATTATTTATGACCCAACCGGTTCGAAGAAAACCCCGGTTGAGCTCCCAGATGATGTACCGATGCGCAGGTTAATCCCTGCTCTGGTTAGTAAAATGGGATTGCCCACAAGTCAGGGCGCTAATCCGATCGCTTATCGTTTGGATCATCGTTCATCTGGAAAACGATTGGCTAACGATGAATCGTTGACCGATGCAGGAGTAGTGGAAGACGACATCCTTAGTTTGTTCCCCGAAGTAACAGCTGGATAGTCCACTCTTAGCTAATTATTGGCAGAGGACTGGTTGCTCCGAGTGTACCAGTCCTCTGTCTTCGGCTATATTGCTTGAGTAAAATTATGTCGTTCGACATTAGAGATACCAGGCTTCGAAACGACCACAATCGAATACGCGAGTTGGTCAATCGTAGTGAGCTAATTCATGTCCTGCGGACTGAGGGAGATCCTCCTGAGAAATACCTGGTCCGTTTTACCTGCCGAGGGATCGAGAAACTGACGGCCGGGGGAAATCCTGTTTACCGTGACCAGCACGAGGTAACGGTATATTTGCACGCGGAATACCCCTTAAAACAGCCCCAGCTAAAGTGGCTAACTCCCATATTCCATCCTAATATACACAGTACCGGTGCGGTTTGCATTGGAGCTTGGTGGCCTGCGAAAACCCTGGACCATCTATTACTAACCCTTGGCGAAATGGTCCAGTACAAGAATTTAGGACCTAAGGATCCAATGAATTCCCGAGCCGCGGCATGGGCATTACGAAACAAACGATTATTTCCAATCGATTCCAGGCCCTTGAAGGGAGAATCATTGGAGGATCAGATCATAATCGTTGTTGATGAGGAGTCAGATGACCTCGGCATCAACATCCTCTGAGCAGCCTGCGAGCACAGATGCTAATCTAAAGGCTAAACCGGAATCCAATCCCATCGAAGCACTGCAGGAAACCGGAAAAGTTGGTAAGGCTTCTTCATCGCGGTTTGGTCGTTCCATTCTACACGGTTCGGAGCATGGGCAGGTTCCTGTGTCGGTTACCGTAACCCAGTCTGCGCTCACCCAACTTGAGAACCATTGTTACAGCATCTTTGATTCTGAGATCGGCGGAGTATTGCTGGGAAAAATTGACCGCCAGGCGTCGCGCAACGACATTCTCGTCCAAGCCGCACTCCCGGTTAGAAGTGATGATCGCGGGCCAGTACACTTTACATTTTCAGCGGATTCGTGGGCGATACTCCACCAGGAGCGCGCCCAAAAGTTTCCGCAGATGGATATCGTTGGTTGGTATCACACACATCCAGGGCTCGGTGTGTTCTATTCAAGCGATGATGTCGTTGTACACTCAGCCGCCTTCGTCCTACCCTGGCATGTAGGTCTCGTTATCGATCCAGTACACCGAGAAGGGAGCTGGTTCGGTTGGCGGACCGTAGCAGTCGACCACAAAGAATCAGAGCTCGCGCCGATTGAAGGTTATTATGAACTTCTTGACGAACAAGATGAGAGCAACGCTTCATGGAAACTTGTAAAAGCATCAATCTGGCAAACAAGTTACGGTTCTCCCAACCCAGCAAGTGTGAGCGATCAAGTTTTTGTGCCGGCTAACGACTGGCCTGCCTTGCCTCCAATCAACCCATGGTGGGGCGTCTTGCTTGGTGGAACCAGCCTTCTGCTGACTTTGCTGCTGCTGCTGGACAGGCTGATCGCCCTTGTCAGATAAGTGAGTGAAATAGCAAGCTGTCTATGAGTGAAAGCCAATCCGTTCAATTCGCAGCCATAATATCGATTGCATTGCCTGATGGTGCGGGTCATTCCGAGTTCAATGTTCTGCTTGGATCGGCCGACCTGGTCTTCGATAGCGATGGAAACGCAAAGCCCCTTGGCGATTGTACTCTGGCTGAACTCCAGCGCTTCGCCGATGATTTGGAGGCGGAAATCTGGGCAGACTATCAATCGGTTTCGCTTTTTGATCTAGTGGTCGAAGGTCAAGCGTCAGTGTCGGTAGTCAATGCCGAAGACGAAGCAGAGGACTCTGCATCAACGGAACTGATGCTGGAGCATTTAGTAATCTTCCCAATAGATGATATTGATGGAAATGGGGATGTAACCTCCGAGGAATCTGAGCTGCAGAAACTCAGGGAAGATCTGGCGGAGGCGTTGGAATCGATCCCAGATCCCTCAGTGATTTCGGAAGAAAGTACCATTCCAGCTATTTCTGTTGCCAATACAGAACCAGTCTTCGAAGAGCGTGCTGTCCAAGAGCACACTGACGAAGAGCGCGCTAACGATCAGCGCGCTAACGATCAGCGCGACATCGAAGCTAGCCTCGTGGAAGATCCCGACGTCGAGGAGCACGCTAACGATCAGCGCGATGAACTTCAGCGAGACGTCGAAGCCAGCCTTGTGGAAGAACCCGAGGTCAAGGAGCGTGATGAGGTTCAGCGAGTTGTCGAAGAGCGCCATGACGAAGAGCGCGCTGACGATCAGCACGACGATGGTCAGCGAGTAGTCGAAGAACGAGCCGAGGACCTTGAGCCCGCTGCTGTTAAGGTCAAGAGGCTTCGCCGTATCCTCGGGAAACGTCGACCGCTCAATCACCGAACATGGACCGCCGTCGATATTCTGATCAATGAGACGGCCTTCAGAGCTGCCCAGGTTCATGCGGACAGTTCACTAGATCGTGAGGTGGCAGGCATTCTTATCGGACCTCATCCCGAGAAACAACCAGACGGTCGCTACATCGTTCATGTAAGTGATGCCATTGTGGCCAAATACACTCGCATGCAGGGCGCCAGCGTCACATATACACCTGAGAGCTGGCGGTATGTCAACGACAAGTTAGCGGAGCTGTACCCGAATGAAGAGGCTGTTATCGTCGGTTGGTACCATACACACCCTGGATTTGGAATATTTCTGTCAGGCATGGACAGGTTTATCCACAACAACTTCTTCACCCAAAGCTGGCATATCGCCATGGTGCTAGACCCTCGCGCACGCCAGAGTGGATTCTTCTGCTGGGATCGCGGAATGTCAAAGGTTGATAAATATGAGTTCCCCTGGCCTGTCTGGGCCTCCGGGTCATGGTAAAATAATGGTATTGAGTGAGAGCTAAATCGAACCACGACGGGGATGCTTGGAAACTAATGAATAACCGGCATCGTATAGGTTTGAACGAAGTACACTTCTAGAGAATTCAATGAACGAAGGCGAGCCAATTAAAATCACACCAGAAGACGTCGACGAGGCAAATCGACTCAGTCTAGGCTGTCCTATCTGCGCCAGTGCGGTCGAGGACAACGTGACGTCCGAGGCTCTGATGCCAGTGGTCTGCGTCAAGTGCCAGACGCTATACCACCATACGTGCTGGGAGCAGAACGGCAGCAAATGCGCGACCTTAGGGTGTGGGCATACGGAAAGCTATCCTTACGGCACAGAACTCGGTCCCCGCATAAAGATCCGTTACTCAGACTTGCCAAAGCATGTTCCTCAAAGTCCACCCTCTCCAAATGGCCGCCTGAAGGAGCTGAAAGAACAACAGAGACGGTTGCAGAAGCAGACTAGTAGAGAATTCTGGAAAGGGCTGTACAACCGCATTCTAAGGGCATTTAAATGGCGATAAGGCCTGTCGTCGTTGATAAGCGGTCACCATATATCGGCGATTTCTGCGCGTTATGTAAAGAACCATTAGCGCCGGGGGATGAGCTAGCGATCTGTCCAGAGGACGCTGCGAGGCATCATGTAAGGTGCTGGCGAGCCTATGGCGACCGCTGTTCGGCTTACGGATGTACTGGGCACGGAGAAGTTCACGACTCAGCCGACTACGGAAATGCCCGGATTCGGACAGTTCGGAGGGGCGAGCAGGGTGAAGTAAAAGTCCAAACCCTGCCTGAACGAAGCTTCCATTGCGCCCAGAGCTGTCTTCTCATCGCCATCGCGGTGGCGATCCTACTGTTTGCAATTGGCTGTTTTGGTCTGTGGGCTATCGCTGATTACGTTCTAATCGACATCCTTGGTTGGCAATATCGCGGCCCAGTAGCCGGTCTGATACCGCTAATCGATTTTCGATCGCTTCAGCTTCTCATCTCATACCTACCGCTGCCCTAACTGGTCGAATTGAAAACCGTCTCACTTTTGCTGCTCAACTAAGGTAGATTCCCCCTGCTTAAGAACCAGATAAAGCACATAGACGCATGTATGGATCCGAATTCGCGATACGCAAGTAAGTAGAGTCCGGATTCGAATGGCTGATTCGAGTTGGCGAGTGATTTCTGAGGAGTCTTGCCTGGAGAGCTGCCTGGAGTAAATTGCTACTGAAAGTCCTCGGGAACTTCGGGATTTTCTTGGTTTATATTTGGGATTAGGTTGTAGATTCGGTTTTATGGGTTGGGAATTCTACTTTGGCTCTGGAAATCGCCAATCCGTCAACTACAAGGACGGTGAACTTGACATCTTTGCTCAGTACTGCTTCGACGATGTCACCAACCTGGGGCGGTCTCCCTAACCAGGTGTGTATCAAGCCGCCGACGGTCTCTACGTCCGGAAGATATTCTTCATCCCCTAAATAGACGTAATCGAGCAAATCCACAACAAGATAGTTTCCAGCGACCTCAAGTAGTCCTGGTTCCAATTCAACCAGAGGCTCGTTCTCAAAATCGAATTCGTCGCGCACTTCGCCGACTATCTCTTCTACCAAATCTTCCAACGTTACAATCCCGGCCAAGCCACCGAATTCATCGAGGACGACTGCCATATGGATTCGCTGGCTCTTAAACTCAGCCAGCAGCCGTTCAACTGGAAGGTCCTCCGGCACAGCGGGCGCTGGACGAAGGATGTCTTCCATCCTCAGATCACTATTGGCCGTTAGTTGGTGTTGAACCAAGTCCTTCAGGTTCAGGATGCCAATCACGTGGTCCAGATCTTCCTCATAGACCGGAAAACGGCTGTGACGACTTGTGATAACGAGCTGAAGAAGTTCATCGATAGCTATGTCACTGTTAATTGCCTGGACTTTTCGGCGAGGGGTCATGATCTGACCCGCTTCTCGTTCGCTGAAGTCGAAGATTTTTCGAATCATCTCCTCTTCTTCTTCGAGCAGGAGTCCTTCCACGGTACTCTCGCTGACGATCAGCTCGATCTCTTCGACGGTGTGCAGCCGGGCATGACCTTCGGCAGCGGGAATTTTCAACAGTCGCAGCAGAAGTCTGCCGATGCCATTCAAAGCTCGGACAGGAATGCTGAGAATCCTCTGGGCTATACCCATCGGTTTCGATAAAGCGAGTACTGCTTTTACAGGTGTGGATAGGCTGATCGATTTAGGCACCATCTCGCCGATAACGACGTGCAAATATGTCAGGAATGTCAGGGCAATTATCGTACTGATGGTGTGCAGCAAACCTTCACTAACTTGACCGCCAAGCAACTGCGTCAGATAGGGATCGATAAACTCTCCGATTTTAGGTTCACCATACATACCAAGGCCGAGGGATGCGATGGTGATTCCGAGTTGGGCCGTTGCGATATACCGGTCTTGCTTCCGGGGTGAGTCAAGGGTTTGTTGGGTCGACTCGGCTTCAGTTGACCCTTCCTGAACCATCTGGTCAATCTTACTTGATCGAACCCCAATAATGGCGAACTCTGCGCCAACAAAGAATCCATTCAAAAGAACCAGCAGCAAAATAATCAGAGATGGAATCACGATGGTGCTAATTCCCGGCAATTCCTCTCCCGAGGCCAAGAGAGATAATCCGACGAAAGCCGGAATGGTCAGTGTGAAGGCGACCTTATTCATCGCTGCCCAAACTCCATTCGCCGGCCAGATGGCTGAAATCAACAGCCGTTGTCTGCATTGACACTTCAGACACCCCAAGGTCAGCCATGGACTCAACCCGGATTACCGTTTCGCCAATATTAATCTCATCCCCAACAGATGGTGCTCTACCAAGCTCGCTAATAACTAGACCACTAAGCGTATCGGCAGTGTCTGGTAATTCAAGTTGCAGGTATTCGTTGACGTCGGAGACCAATAAATCGCCACGAAGGTGGACTCGACCTTCGTCGTCAAGAGACATCAAGGCGCCTTCATCATCAAATTCGTCCTGCAATTCACCGAAAATTTCCTCAATCAGATCCTCGAACGTGATGAGTCCTGCCGTTCCTCCGAATTCGTCGAAGACGATGGCCATATACTGGCCCTGGCGGTTCAAAGTCTCCCATACATCGACAACCGGAATCGATGCGGGAACATAAGGGACCTCCCGCAAGATCTCGGCCAGATTTTCATTGCCTTCGACGTGCAGCCGAAACAGGTCTTTCACGTGGACGAAGCCAATAATGTTGTCCATTGTTTCCTGGTATAGGGGGATACGCGTGTGCCCGGCTTCAATAGCTATCTCCAGCAGCTCTTTGACGCTGGTATCAACGGGTGCTGAAACAATTCGCGTGCGATGGGCCATTACTTGCCGAGCTGTTAGGTCGCGCAGACGAAAGGCATTACGAAGCATCTGCCTTTCGTCATCGTCTAACAGTCCACCTTCGTGGCTTTCAGATACCAGGATCTCAATTTCTTCCGGAGAGTGAATCCGTCCATGTCCTGCGCCGGTATCGATCCCTAGCAGCCTCAATACCAAATTGCCGCTGCCGTTAAAGAACCAGATAACGGGTCGTAGGATCACGAGGGACCACTTAACCGGTACGACTGTCAAAAGGGCCAGGCGCTCAGGGTATTGAATGGCGACAGACTTCGGAAACAACTCGCCCATGATAACTTGAAGGAGTGTAAGGACGATGAGCACGCCGGTAACGGCGATAGTGGTCGCCAGTGCCGACGATGTCGCCGAAGTGGCAACGCCAACGGATTCTAACCAGGGGAGGAAGTTATCAACCAGGTCGGTCAGAGGAGCGACAAGCTGGGAAGCGATCACATTTTGGCCAAAGGCGCCCAACAACAACGATGAAGCCGTAATTCCAAGTTGGCAAGCAGCCACGTACTTATCGAGCATCTGGCTGTCTTCGACTATGGGGAGGAGCATGCGCGCGAACCGGTTTCCACCGGAAGCCATTTGGCTGACCCGGGTGCGGCGCGAGGAGACAGTGGCAAACTCGGCCGCTACATAAAGCCCGTTTACGAAGATTAGGAATGCCAATGCGGCAGCAACTGCGACGACTATCATCTTAGCCTACTACGGCAACCGATGGCCTTGAGTGAGCTGCCGTAGTCGAGTCAGTTTGGCTAACACCAGGTCTCATCCCATCAGCGCCATAGAGGTGCACACGCATGACCAGATAACCAGTAGAATTATTGGTGATAGCTGAAGCGCTGGCTTGTAGTGGAATAGAGTCAGGGGGGTCGGGTTCTGGCTCTGTCACTTGTTGTATTCCCCCACCCGTTCGAAGTTGAAAATCGTGAGTTGTATATTGCGGTCCGTAGACATCTGCCCTCAAAAAAAATCGCGCCGTCCTCGATAACTGGTTCTGGACGGTCAGATCGGATTATAGATCAGCGAGTAAGATCGGTCAATCGGCCAGAGGTTACAATGGAGAAATGACCGAAATAAGTAACGGCTATTTTCCATCGAGATTTGGGCTCTATCATCCGACTGCGGGGGATGATGCCGCTTGCGGAGCCAAATCTGCGCGCGGATTCCCACTCTGTAAAATCCTCAAATGAATATCTGAAGACGACATCGTGGCTTGCAGTATTGTTCCAGAGAAGAAGCACTTTCCCATGATCATATAAATCAAGTTGTTCCATGCCGGCTTGAGTGGTGATTTCCAGCAAGGCCCGGAGCTGAGATTCAGCCAGGTTCACCTCATAGGCGAGCAATCGTTGTGGATTGGAGATTATGGCCTCCAATTCGGAGTCGATCGCTCGCTTTGTCTCTGACCCGAGCTTGAAGGCTCTAATTTGATCACGACATCGCTCGAGCAGCCTCGAGCTGTGACCCGCTTGCGATGCGCTTGTCGCTTTAACGACAACGGAAAGGCTGACGGTAGGTTTGGCAACCAAATCCTTCACAATGAGCTCCTCATTGTGCTCATTATAGACCCAATCGCAGGTTGCTCTATCACCTTCAATCTGAACGTCTACGCTCTCAGGATTTCGCACACCATGCAGATGCAACTGATAGCGGCGTTCTCGAGGGCAGCTATGAGATTTGCCCTGGACAAGCTTGATTTCGAAAGTAACATTTCGCTCGTCGCAAGATAACTGGTAGTTCGTCTGGCAATATAAATCGTGATCCTGGACCAACCTATGGTCGTCATCTTCAAAGAGAGTAAAATCGCCATCCGCCTCGCAAAATGCATGAATATTGAGCTCGCTTGGGTTGTCAATTCCCCCCCATCCAGTCATGGGGCCGAGGGGGATTATTGCCCCCGCCTGGGCAAATAGGATAGTTTCGTCAAGCCGCCCATAGAAGACCTGCCAGGAATTGCCTTCGAAAAACTCGCCAGTGAAGAAGTTGTACCAGCCACCTGGAGGCAGCCAGATCACCTGCCGGCTCATACCAGTATCTTCATCTAATGGAATGACATACGGAGCGGCGATGAGCTGATCGCCAAACAAATACTGCTGTGGGCAGATATATGCTTCCTTGAGTCCTGGATAGTCGTGGTACATTGGCCTGATCATGGGCTGGCCATTTTCCTTGTTGAGCCAGGCCATAGTGTACAAATAGGGTATAAATGCATGTCTCATCTGCATCGCTTCGCGTGCGATCCTGAGAATCTCTTCTCCAAACATCCACGGGCGTCTCTCCAGGAAGGGATTATTCGTGCTGTGGAATCGGAAAATCGGGCTAAATACTCCGTACTGTATCCAGCGGGTGAACAGCTCTGGATCTTCAATGCCGCACATGTGGCCCCCGATATCGTGGCTCCACCATCCAAACCCAACGTTCGCGGCAGCTGCCGTGAAATAGGGCTGGAAGGCCAGGGATTCCCAAGTTGCATGGGTGTCCCCGGAAAATCCCACCGGATACCGGTGACTTCCTAATCCTGCCCAGCGAGATAGTATCACCGGTTGTCCCCTACCCTCTCTTGCAAGATCGTTGAAGTGCAGGTGGTTCAGCATCCAGAGTGGATCCAGGCCTGGTATTCTCGATTCTTCACCTTGCTGCCAGTCAATCCACCAGAAGTCGACGCCCTGTTCTTCATGTGGGTGGTGCAGAAGTTCAAGGTAAGCCCTAGCAAACTCGATACTGGCGATATCGAAGGGGATAGTTTGACGAGAATTGGGGTCCAATCCCAAGTGTCCGGCAAAATCGTCATATTGCATCTCATGCGGACGGATGCCCAGAGCAGGATGTAGATTCAGACACGACTTTAGCCCAGCCGCATGCAGTCGATCAAAAAATGACTCGGGATCTGGAAACAAATCTTCGTTCCATGTGTATCCGGTCCATCCGTCAACCTCCCCGCCAATGTCGACCAGATGCCAATCCATATCGACCACACAGACGGAAAGGGGTACTTCACGCGCCCTGAAATCATCCATCAAGGAGAGCAATTCATCCTGGGTATAGGGCCAGTAGCGGCTCCACCAATTACCGAAGGCCCATCGTGGTGGCATGGGTGGAAGGCCGGAGATAGTGTAGAAATCCTTGATACAGGCCTTAAAATCCTTCCCATAACCAAAGAAATACAGATCCTGGTAGCTGCTGCCGGTGTTTCTTGGCTCAAGCCAGCCGTCATCCCCAAAGAGCAATGATGAGGTATCGTCGACCACTGACCAACCAGAGCGTGCGAGAAGGCCTTTCTCCAAGGGAACCGAGCCGTCTATATCATCCAGGGTTCGCGCTGTTCCGAGAAGATTCTGCAAGTCGGGATCTCCCAGATGCCAATCCGTGTTTTGCTTTCGTAAACGAACTGAGATAGTGGGTACGCCAGCTTGGTGATCCAGGATGTCATAACGAAACGACAAAAAGTCCGTCTCGATTTCTAGATGGTTCTCTTCTTTCCGTGCCACGAATGTAGGTACAGGAAGACGTCGAAATAGAAAAACCTGGCTGGCCCTGTCTTCGAATGTACTAGTTTCACTGGTCTCGATTCGCAGCAACCGGGATGTTAAGACCGTTACTCGAAGTCCGGGGTATTGTACGGTAGCCTCTAGATCGGCGATTGGATCCATCTGAGGTCGCAAGTGACTGGGTATATCGGTCAATTCAAGTCCTTCGTCTTGGTGGTCGTGGTCAATATCACATAGGAAGATCAGAAGTATCTATTTCTGCGCCACCTATTATTTGCTACAATGGCTTAATGGTCGAGTCAATTCCATCCAAGAAGCTGATTGTCGTCGCTTTTGTGTCTGACCTCATGGTTGCAGTGCGAATCCGGAAAACTGTTGAAAGTTTGGGTTTCCAGCTGCAGGTCGTCGACGGAAAAATCCAGGGCGGCAATAATAGCATTATGGAGATCAATCCCCTGGATGCTGAGCCAATCCATGGCCCAGAGGCAGCGCTGTTTGACAAGTTGACAAGGTGGAGTCCAGTACTCATTATTATCGATCTGGGAGACGAGGGAGTTGCCTGGCGACATTGGTTGATGAGGTTGAAATCCTCTCCGGCTACCCGTCGACGTCCAGTGGTTTGCTTTGGCCCGCATGTTCACACGGAAGTCCTGGAGGAGGCCAAGAATCTCGCAGCTGATTACGTTGTGTCCCGCTCCAGATTCTTTTCCAATATGCCTTCAATTGTTTCCAAGTTTGGAACAGAAGAGATTTCGTCTCAGATTAGCGATAGCTGTCAAGATGGTCTGCCAAATTCTGCCTCAACTGGTTTGGATGCCTTTAACAGAGGCGATTATTTCGACGCTCACGAACACCTCGAAGACGCATGGAATGCTGACTCGTCGGCGGGACGTGATTTTTACCGGGCGCTGATTCAGATAGCAGTCGCCTATTTACAAATCGAGCGCTCAAACTATAGGGGAGCTTATAAAATGATCTTGAGGTCGCGCCAATGGTTCCGCTCGTTACCCGATATATGCCGGGGCGTCGATGTGAAAACGCTGTACGATGACGCCGAGGTCGTGTTCCAGACGCTTCTCCTTCTAGGACCGGATGGCATTGGAGAATTTGACCGCACCTTGTTGAAACCAATACGCCTGGTTGGACATGAGTGATATAACTGTCCATTGAATCGTGACCGACATAGAGTAGCGAACTAGATCTTGATTTACGTGTAGAGATATCAATGACGATGAAACGAACCTGGAGTACATCGACCCGCATCATCGTGGTGGTTATATGTCTGCTTCTGATCGGACTATTCTTATACCGGGCTCAGCCGTTGATTGTTCCCCTGGTCTTAGCCGGGCTTCTAGCTTATGTGCTTAATCTCATAGTCAGATATCTTTCGGGCCGTACGAAGCTGAAGCGAAAACGGGCGGTCAATATCGTCTATTTCGTTTTCATCGCCATATTGATTGCCATGCCTAGTACGCTCGTTCCGCTGGCGGTCAGCCAGGCCGAGGAAGTATCGGCAGAGGTCGAAGCCATTGCCGAGCAGTTTGAGTCGCTGATTGCGACCCGTATCGTCATCCTGGGGCGGACGATACACCTCGAAGAGCTATGGGCAGAGTTTACAAACCTGTTCACTAATTTTGACACCGCTATAGGAAGCGCCTTAACCGTCCTGGAAGCCACTACCGCTAGTTTGATTTGGTTTGTGATCGTTATGGTCGTCACCTATTACCTGA
>DASRZI010000223.1:0-26405 GCA_035686605.1 Candidatus Zixiibacteriota bacterium | reverse complement strand
ATGTAGAGATATCCATCGGGACCAAACTGTAATTGTCCGCCATTGTGATTATCGTAGGGTTGGTTTATTTTCAGAAGAACCGATTCACTCCCCTCATCAGCCCTATTCGGGTTATCCTGGGAAACCTCATACCTGGCGACGACGGTATCACCTGCCCTATCGGTATAGTTGACATAAAAGTATCCGTTGGTGCTGTACTGGGGATGATAAGCGAAACTAAAAAGACCTTGTTCCAGAGCAGTCGATCCAACCCGCTGAGTGATATCGAGGAAAGGTTCCTGCAAAACTTGACCATCAACAATCGTCCTAATGCGGCCAACTTGCTCGGAGACGAATAATCTTTCATCTCCTGCGTGAGTCAGATAGGTTGGCTGTTGAAAACCTTCGGCTACTAATTCAAGTGTGATCGAATCTACGGGTATGAGCAAAGGTGCTGGCGTGGCTGTAGGGCTGGGAGGGGCGCTATTTTCCGTTGGGATGGGAAGTGAATTCTGAGTGCTCTCCAGAGTTAGCTCTGGTTCCGTTGGGGTGATATCTACCGAAGCAACTTCACCTCCCGACGAGACAGTGAAGACTGGGTTTGGGGTCGGGATTGAATTCTGCGCTTCGATAGTGGACGTCTGGGACTCATCCGGTTCAAGAGGTGTCATCGTCGAGCCAGGTTTCACCTCCCCATTTGACGCCTCGGATACTTCCGTTGTGGTATTGGTGCTGCTGGAGCTGCAGCCGGCGAGAGCGATAGACAACCAAACTACCAGCATCATTGTTAATCTGGGTACTGAATCTCTTTGAATCATCGATTGCTGCTATTGCTCCGCGGACTCTCTCAGGCGATCGCCATATTGGGCTTCGTAGTAGTCCCGGTAATCACCCGCTTTGATCTTCCGCCACCACCACTCATTCTTCCGGTACCAATCGGCCGTTAATCTGATTGCTTCGGGCAAGGTGTACTCTGGCGCCCAACCCAGTTTCCTCATCTTGTCTACGTTTAAGCTATAACGCCGATCATGTCCCGGTCTGTCAGCTACATGGCGAATCAGGCCTGAAGGTCGTTCAAGTTCGTCGAGCAGAATCTCGACCATCGTCAGATTCTCCATTTCGTCGCCAGTACCGACGTTGTAGATCTCCCCTATCGCTCCCTTGTGCAGCACGACGTCCAAAGCCCGGCAATGGTCGCCAACATACTGGTAATCTCGCATTTGACGGCCATCTCCATACATCGGAAGAGGCTCATTATCGATGGCGTTCGTTGCAAAGAGGGGAACGACCTTCTCAGGATACTGATAGGGACCAATATTGTTTGCCCCTCTTGTCACCGTCACCGGTAACTCATAAGTCGTATGGTATGCCAGGGTCATCAGATCACCACTGGCTTTGCTGGCCGCGTATGGACTGCGAGGAATAAGCGGATCGTTCTCTACGCTGGCACTTCCAGCGGGCACATCTCCATATACCTCGTCAGTTGAGACCTGGTGATAACGTAATCCGCCGAGACGGTGGGCGGCTTCTAGAAGAACATAAGTGCCGTAAACATTGGTCTGCATGAACGCATCGGGATCGATGATGGAACGGTCGACGTGTGTTTCGGCCGCGAAATTAATGATGGCGTCAATAGAAAAATCTCTTAAAACAGTTTCCACAGCTTTCGCGTCACATATATCCCCTTTCACAAATCGGTAGCGAGGTTCGTCGGACACCGCCAACAAATTGTCCAGGTTTCCGGCATAGGTCAGCTTATCGAAGACGACGATATGATAATCAGGATACTTATCGAGCATGTAGAGGACGAAATTTGATCCAATGAAACCAGCTCCACCACTAACCAGGATATTCTTCATTAGCGAACCTCAAGATAATATAGAAGCAACCAAATTCGATCTTCAATTGAACCTAGTGTGACCGTTTTTACTTTATGTCTAGTTCAGGGCAACCAGATCGTCAACTTCTGGCTCTAGCAACTATGACCATCTTCAAGCATGCCATCAACCGCTTGCTTGGTTAATAGTTCGAGTGCGACAAGCAATTACCCTGGCTCAATCGCCCGGCATTGTAGCCCATAGGACTAGTTCAGCCAATCCTTCAATGCTAGAATTCACAAGGGGCGATTAGCATTCTAAGAGCGAATTAATCTTGGGAATTGGTAGGAAGCAAGGCGATGAATAAGAGTCCCATGATAGCCATGAAGCTGACGGAGCCAGGTTCCGTTTTTGAGAACCGGCTGGCTGCTGAAAGAGTCCCTGTTCCAGAACCCGCATCCGGAGAAATAAGGATACGAGTTTCAGCCTGCGGCGTTTGCCATACGGACCTGCATACCATCGAAGGCGATCTTGACCTCCCCCGTTTGCCGGTTATCCCTGGACATCAAGTTGTTGGTGTGGTGGATAAAGCAGGTCCATCTTCGACTCGATTCAGGTCAGGGGACAGGGTCGGCGTAGCCTGGCTTTACCATACTTGTGGCCACTGCCACTACTGCACCCACAGCATGGAAAACCTTTGTCCTGACGCCCAATTTACCGGTCTCAGCGTAGATGGCGGGTACGCTGAGTATATGGTCGTTCCGGAAAGATTCGCCTTCCCTATTCCAGACGCCTTTTCAGATACCGGTGCGACGCCGCTCCTGTGCGCTGGGATCGTCGGCTATCGCGCCTTGCGTCTCTCTGGCATTCAGCCAGGTGGAAGATTAGGACTATATGGTTTTGGAGCCAGCGCCCATCTGGTTATTCAAGTGGCCCGGTACTGGGATTGCCAGGTGTATGTTTTCACGAGAGGAGAACACCATCGACTTCTAGCAAGCCAGCTGGGAGCGGTCTGGTCTGGGGGAGCGGAGGATAATCCGCCTGTACGACTCGACGCCAGCGTGATTTTCGCCCCGGTAGGCTGGATCGTTCCCCTCGCCCTTGGGCATTTGCGACCAGGCGGCGTATTGGCGATCAACGCCATTCACATGAGTGACATACCAGAGATCCCCTACCGGCTCATTTACGAGGAACGCGCGGTAAAGAGCGTCGCCAATTTCACCAGGAACGATGCCACAGAGTTTCTGCGGTTGGCCTCAGAGATCCCCATCAGGTGCGAGGTTGAAGTTTTCCCCTTGGAAGAGGCCAATGAGGTCCTGATGAAGTTAAAGAAGAGCGAACTGCGGGCTTCGGCCGCCTTAAGGATCCCCTCCTAGCTCCAGCGAGAAACGTCCTCTAAGAATACCAACTTAACATAACGTCAAGTCATCTTCACCACAATATCGCTCATATGGTTGGCGGCTTCATCACCGCGATCAGCCGCATTGCTCAGGTGCCGGTACACCTCGCGGAGCTTTAGTATCTCCATGACCTCACTTATATTTTCCGGCTCGTGAAAAAGATCGGCCAGCGCTTCCCGGTAAACGCTCTCGACGCGATTCTCCAAGGCTTTTGCCCGCTGTGCGTGCTCGCTGGTCACTCCAGGATGGTCGCCCAACCTGAGGACGCCTAGCTGCAGCTCAACGGCCGCATCCCGCAGTAGAGTTGCCATCCGCATCAAGTAATCATTGGGTTTTATTCCCAGGATCTCCATTTCCTCAGTCGTTGTGTAGGCGTAATCGACGACGTCGTCCAGGTTCCGAGAAAGGGCGTGAATATCCTCCCGATCCATGGGAGTGACGAAGGTGCGGTTCAACTCATCCACCAGGATCCGGCGTACCTCGTCGGCATCCTTCTCGATCTGCATGACACGTGCAGCTTGTTTTTCCTGAGGTTTCTTTAGGTATTTCAGCAGCAGATCGTTTGCTTCAACTGCGTAGTCCGCTTGCATGGTAAGCAGTTCTAAAAAGCGATCCGGTCGAGGCTTGAAAAAGCCACGTATCCAGCGCATTGAACCCTCCATATCCTCCAGCTGAGAACAGCTTTCGGATTGTTAAGTGTTCCTTTGTCCCTAGCCAATCAACTCCATCAGGTAATTTATCGGGAAGTACAATAAAGCTGCGATTAATGCCGTCGCAGGTATTGTTAGAATCCACGCTAATCCTATCTCCTTAAATACTCCCCAGCGAACTTTGCTTGGCCTCTCCGCCGAGCCAACCCCGACAATGGAAGAACTGACAACTTGAGTCGTGCTGACAGGGCCACCGAACAGGGATGCACCAAGAACAATCGTGGCCGAGGTAGCCTGCGATGCGAAGCCATGGACTGGTCGGATTTTGTAGAATTTCCCGCCGAGTGTCCTAATGATCCTTTGACCTCCAAATAGAGTTCCCAAGGCCATCGCGCCTGCGGCAAGCGCTATTACCCATAGGGGGGTTACGAACGAATCTGCCAAACCTGTGCTGACCATCCCAAGAGCGATTATACCCATCACTTTCTGGGCGTTATTACTGCCATGACTCAAGGCCAGTCCAACCGAGGTAAATAGCTGTCCTCGCTTAAAAAGTGTGTTGATGCTCGGGGACGAACTCCTGGTAAGGCGCAGAGTTACGATCATAACCAGATAGCCGCCAATGAATCCCACTATCGGAGATAACAATAACGCAACCACGATCTTTGTTAAGCCGGACATCTTAAGGGCCGCAACACCGCTCGCGACAATCACTGCCCCTATCAAACCGCCGAATAATGAATGCGATGAACTTGAAGGTAAACCGGGTAGCCAGGTGATTATCTTCCAGGCAATGGCGGCTACTATCGCTGCGGTGACGACAGGTACCGTGACAGCTTCGGGTTCAACCAAATCGGAACCAATGGTCTTGGCGACGGCGACCCCAAATAGAAACGGCCCGGCAAATTCCGCGATAGCTGCAATGGTCAGGCTCTGACGCGGCCGCATGGCTCTTGAAGATATTACGGTTGCCACAACATTGGCGCTGTTGTGAAAGCCATCAAGGAAGCCGAATACGAGGGCTAACACAAGCAAAAGCAGGAAAGCGAACGGAATCTCCATGACATAATGTACATCTTGAACGCGGGATTCGCAACGAGAACCGGGGTATATGGTTGAAGACCAATCACCGATTAGCTATACTGCGTCGCAATGAATCGGCGTGCAAAAATTCCGCAACCTACTCGGGTTGAGCTCCTCTTATTCATCTCCATCTTTCTCACTTCGACTTTTTTTAGCGAAATCGCCTACCAGACCAGCAACTACACTGCACGAATCTTTCTGACCGAGGCCATCGTGGATGGGCGAACTTTCAGACTAGACGAATATAGCGAGGTCCTTGGCGTAGATGGTGCATTATTTGATGGACATCTCTATAGCAACAAACCACCTGGTTCGTCGTTGATGATGCTGCCCCAGTATATCCTCATCGCAAAACCCTTTAAGGCTCTCTTTAATGCCGCAAACATCGAGTTAGATGTCCAGAACCAGGATTATCAAATCGAGGATGTATTCTCTGGTTGGCTGGTCCAGGTCTTTTCGCTGGCACTCTACACATCAATCGCCTTCGTCGCCCTTTACCGTATCTTCGGTCAAGTTGGTGTCAAAAAGCGACGATTTCCGCTGGTGCTGCTCAGCTACTTTGGTACGCTGATGTTTGCTTACGCTACCATCGGAACAGGCGAGATGTATACAGTACCCCCGATACTGTTAGGGACATATTACCTCCTCAAGACTAAGTCAGGTATCGCACAGGATGATGGTGAGAAAACAACCTCCCATCGCTCATTCCTACAAACGCTGCGAAAGAACTATCTGATAGCTGGCTTTTGGTTTGGTCTTGCCTTCTTGACTACCAACCAGATCGCCTTGATCATCCTCATTGCTTTGGTTGCAGTCTTGTGGCAGGAGAAGGATTGGAAAGCCCCACTCATGTTCCTCATGCCTATTGCCGCAGCCGGACTAGTTACCCTGGCTTATAACTGGCTCAGCTTCGGCAACCCTTTCTCCTTCCCTATTCGATTTTGGACTCAGGGAACGCCCGAGGTGATTCTCTTCGAAATTCCAACTATTTGGAAAGTAGCCGAGATGCTATTTTTCCCATGGAAAGGGCTGTTTTTCTATTCACCTTATTTGATTTTTAGCGTTCCTGGTTTTTGGCATTTGTATCAGGCTTCCCGGGCCAAAGATGTCGAATCGCCGATAAGCGTCCAGATGGTCTTCTTCTTATCAGCCACCCCTTTACTATTTTTCCTTTTCCTGCTTTTCAACGTTGGCTGGTTCGGCGGGGCCGACTATGGTTTCAGATACGTGATCCCGGTCCTCCCATTTCTTTGTATCGGCTCGGCCATCTGGCTAAGCGAGCGAAAGCTGACAATCCCCCTTATCGTGCTAATCGGCTGGAGCGTCGCAGTATGTTCACTTGGCGCGCTGACCGACCCTGAGGTTCCCACAGGGATTCGTAATCCAATGCTCTCATACAACATTCCCTTACTCTCATCTGAAGGAACAAACAACCTGGTCAATTCGTTTGTCGACCAGCTCCTTGGCTTCGATAGCTGGTTATTTAGCTTTTCAACAACCCTACTATTTATGGCTCTCATGTTTGTAATCATTTGGCACTACCGAAGCGATTGGAGAGACACCTAACTCAATCCAGTTTGTCATTAAAGAAATCTGGCGAAATCTGTCGTTGCCTTCCGACAGCAATCAACAAAGGCAATTCGATTTGAGAAGTTCGATGAATAGCTTAGAATTCGTGAACTCACGCCTTTGGCTAACCCTTGCTTGCAGTAATCCCAGATCGATAATTTACTAAATATGTCCAAGATCAGGAATCCAACCATTCGGACTTACGACCGCATAGCTGGTCAGTATCATCAATGCCATCAGGATCGCTCCGCCATCCGAGATCACCACCTACAATTCGTTCGACTGGTCCGGCATCAGCGGATGCTGCAGCTTCCAATCTGCGACGTCGGCTGCGGTCCGGGGTTTGATACCGCCAATCTAAGGGAGGAAGGACTGAGATGTATCGGTCTGGATCTATCCTGGGGCATGCTCAAGAGTGGCATCCAGACATACTCAAATGAATTGGTCCAATCGAATATGCTCAACATGCCGCTTGGGAATTCTGTAGGTGGTATTTGGAGCTGCGCTTCATTGCTGCACCTCGAGCGAACGGAGCTTCCGCAAGCACTCAGGGAATTCGGGCGCGTATTGGTCCCCGATGGCGTGCTCTATCTATCGGTCAAGGAAGGCAAAGGTCAGGAGTGGTCATCCGGCCCATACGGCGAATCAAATCGCCGCTTTTTTACATTGTGGAGCTCTGATGATCTGGACCGGCTGATCGAGTCTGCCGGTTTTCGCTTAGTCAATTCAACGGCTGAGACATCATCACTAGGCACAGTCTGGCTGGCCAGGTTTGCTATAAGGTTGAGAACGTGAAGACATCCATCCTATTAATAAGGCACGGCGAGACTGACTGGAATGCCTCTGGTCGATGGCAGGGTCAAAGTGACGTGCCTCTAAATGAAAACGGCATCGTTCAAGCAAATCTGCTGGCGAAACGATTATCTACATGGCCTATTCGAGCGATTTATTGCAGCGATCTGAAGCGAGCAGCAAAAACCGCGTCGATTCTAGGCGATGCGCTCGGTCTGGAACCGGTCAGTGATATCGCCTGGCGAGAGCGAAATGGCGGGGATTTTGAGGGCTTGACCGGCAGCCAACTCAATGAAATGGCTGCATTTCAGAAGCTGAGGAGTGTCAAAAATTGGAAGCCGCCAAATGGTGAGAGCAACCTGCAGGTTGCTGTTCGAGCTCAAGAAGCATTTGACAAGATAATAAACAACCACGCTGATCAAATGGTTGCCGTCGTCAGTCATGGGGGGACGATCATTTCTCTGTTATCACAGGTGCTAGGCATGCCGCCTGGCGATAGAGCTCGAATCCGCGTATCGCGCAATACCGGGTTTAGTATTGTCGAAGTAGGAGAACGGGGCCAGTTTCTTGTCAGCTTGAATGATGAAACACACCTAATGTCCGATTAGGAGCGCTTCGTCGCCGGCGATGGCCTAGTTTTTCAATCGACTAGGGAGTAGGAGATGGCGTCGGGCATGGAGGATTTTCGTAATAATTCTGTGTCACACTTTGCCCGTCGACCGACGTGACTGTCAAGCTCTGAGGATTCCCATTACAGTTCCGCCATGCATACTGCCATGTCGGACCGTCCACAGGTATTCCACCCATGTAGTAATCGTAGCCGCCACCACCACCTGAGGGATAGACAGTCACAGTGGCGATCGATTCCAATGGATTTGTTGGATGGGGGCTCCAGACGATTTCGAAAGTGAAGCTTAAGGGGCCGTCATTACCCGGAACGTGTGTCGTTGAAGGGGTGGTCGTCTGATTGGGAGTGCTTGTAGATGCGGGTCGTCTCGTGGGGGTATTGCTCGGTGTTACCGTGGGGGCGAGCGTCGGAAAAACAACGGTTGGCGTATCCGGTAGCGATCCAGGCGGTTCTGTTGCCGCGGGAGTGCCTATAATCACCGGAACCGTCGCCGGTGATCCGAGCGTCGCATCGGGCTCAGACGTCATCGCTGGTATCTGCGGTACCGGCGTATCTGCTTCTTCTTTTCTTGGTCGTTCCCTGGTCGATGTTGCGTCAGAATTGATTAAAGGCGCATTACACGCAAGCGATAGTCCGGCGAGCAGAAAGATAAAGAGAAACGGACGCGACCATCGATCCCGAAGCATTTTCATATTCATTGACCCTCCAATTGGCGCATTATAGCACGTTGCTCCGGGTATCGTGAAGGCTTTGTCTCCTAGTTTGCAGGGTCTCCAATCATTGGCATTGATCAACCCTCTGGTATACTCCGTCTGTTCCTGAATTTGGCATTCCAAGGGCTATTCAACCTAGTTGCGACTGCCAGAAACTACGGAAATTGAATTGGAAATCAACATCTAGCTTGACATAATCTCTTTCCATATTATGTCAACATACATTCAAATACTATTTTTCGACCATGTTTTTCGCTGGCGGAGCAAAAGCAAGCAGCAAGCCAGAACCCGCAAGCACCGATAGAGGAACTTCAAGATGAATACTGCCATGTGGTTTAAAGCATTACGCGTAATCCCCCAGATAGACCAGGAGGAATGGAAATCACTTGACATAATATCTAAGTGGATGATTGCTTCACGCTCTGCAGTGCTGGTAATCACCTTCATCTCGGCTGCGATCGCCGGAATTCTTGCTATTCGCCAAGAGAAATTCGACATCGTGCTTTGGTTGATCGTCACGTTCGGCTTGCTCATGGCCCATGCTACAAACAACCTGGTCAACGACATTACCGACTCCTGGAAAGGTGTGGATAAGGGAGATGATGCCTTTCGATCCCAATATGGTCCCCAACCTATCGAACATGGACTGTTGACGACTCGTCAAATGCTGGTCTATGCCGCGATTACTGGATTGATCGCCCTCGCCGCCGGCATCTATCTGGTCTATGCCCGAGGAGGTTATACGCTGCTGCTTCTCGGGTTAGGGGTATTCTTCGCCCTACTCTACACATGGCCTCTTAAGCACATCGGATTGGGAGAGGTTGCTGTGCTGCTTGTTTGGGGGCCGCTCATGATCGGCGGTGGGTATTACGTCATCACCGGGGAATGGAGCTGGGAAGTCACCTTGGCCGGTCTCCCATATGCGCTTGGAGCCACGACCGTCATATTCGGAAAACACATCGACAAACTGAAGATGGACAAGAAGAGAGGTTTGCATACCCTGCCCGTCATTCTTGGCGATCGAAATTCGCGCTATGTGGCTATCGCCATGATGGTTTTGCAGTATGTTATGGTTGTGACACTGGTCATTGCTGGCTTCTTCACGCTCGTCATGCTCCTGGTCGTAGCAGCGATTGGCAAGTTTCGAATCGCCTTGAAGGTATTTAGGGAGCCGAAACCTGAGAAACCTCCAGAAGAATATCCTGAAGAGGGCTGGCCGCTGTGGTACGTCGCCTTCGCCTTTCTCCACAACCGGACTTATGGATTCTACTTCCTTGTTGCCCTCCTGATCGACACCCTACTGGTCCGGTTTAACATCGTTGCTGGATGATTGACCAGTTTTGCCAGCGTAGTTTATTCTACCTACAGCCCTAGAGGTTTGGTACACCTGTTTTGCAGAGAGTATGAAAGAGTCATCCTCTTGGGTCTGCAATAACACGCCGGACCGGCGGCCAATCCTCCTGTATCTCTGGTCGCCGCTTCCACCAAAACAGATCTGCAACCCGCCAGTCTTCTTCGCAATGCTCGCCCACGCATGAAACCGGGCTGCAGCGAAATAAGCTGACAGGAAAGAGCAGCAAGCCTGACAAATCCACCTCACAAATCCCACGACAGGTCTTTTCACGCCCCATTTATGATATGGTCACCCGATATTGATGGAAGAGCTCATGCGTGAAGACCATAATCGAACCATCGATAAGACAGGTATTCCTGTCGCCGGTGCAGCTCCCAATCTGAAGGTGTCGTATGTATCGCGGTTTGAGCACTCTATTCAAGGTCGTGCAAAGCGATGAGGACGAATATGCCGTCTGGCATGCCGAGGCAGAAGTTCTGAGAGAGTGGAACGAGACCGGCCGTTTTGGTTCCGTAGACGAATGTTGGGACTATATTGAGGCCAAGGAAGGATCACTGGGATATCTTTTCAACATCGATGATTAGACCCTGAGGGAGCCAACTCACGGTGATAATCAAGAGCGGATCAATCACCTCTCGATCTTGCCCCACGCGTATCGACCTCGGTTTTCAGATATAATTCCGAATATTGACTGCGGATATTTTGGGGCTGCTAGAAAGATTGTATCCTGTCCCGATCTCCGCCTCGGACAGCTTGCCAGGCATTGCGGGCGAAATTCAAGGAGTCTATCATGACCGATGACGGCGTACTTCGAGATCAACTAGTTCAGCTCTTGAGAGGTCGCAATGCTCACTTGAGCTTCGGCGATGCTGTTAAATCCTTCCCGCTAGAGTTCATAAATGCCAAGCCTCCTAATGTCCCATATACGCCTTGGCACCTTGTAGAACATCTTCGTCTAGCCCAATGGGACATTCTAGAATTCGCCAGAGATCCGGATCATGTATCTCCAGAATGGCCCGATGGATATTGGCCACAGGTTGAAGCTGAGACGGACGAGTCTGGCTGGAAGGAATCCATTGACTCATTTTCGGCTGACCTGATGGCCCTTGAAGGGATCACCACAGATCTGGAAATTGATCTCCTGGCCGAAATCCCACATGCACCCGGATACACCTACCTGCGAGAGATCCTTCTGGTGGCCGATCACAACGCCTACCATATCGGCGAGTTTGCCATACTCAGACAGGTGATGGGAACCTGGTAGCGGTTATATCAGAATCGATTCTGGGAAAGATCCACGGACGCTCAAGATCTCGTCTAGGGATGAGCCCTTGCCGCCGCCATCAGAGATGTCAGCGCAGCCCAGTTAGAGCTCTGGCTATCACCAGCCGTTGTATCTCGCTCGTACCTTCATAGATCTCGGTTATCTTTGCATCCCTGAAATATCGTTCTACCGGCAATTCTTTGCTGTATCCGATGCCGCCATGGATCTGGATCGCTTCAGTAGCAACCCACATGGCAGTCTCGCTGGCATACAACTTTGCCATACTCGCCTCTAGTGAATAACGGCGGCCGGTATTCTTTGACTCCATTTTCGCCAGAGCCGCCTGGTAGATCAGCAGCCTGCTCGCCTCCACCCGGCACTTCATATCGGCTAATTTACCCTGGATCATCTGAAACTGGCCAATCTTCTGGCCAAAGGCTTCTCGTTCTTTGGCATATTCGACACTGGCTTCCAGAGCCGCAACCCCTATCCCGAGAGCCTGGGCAGCGATTCCGATTCGACCGGCATCCAGCACAGCCATGGCGATTTTGAAACCATCTCCCTCTTCCCCCAGCCGGTTCTCGACCGGACAGAGATAGTTGTCAAAATTGATCTCACTGGTTGCGCTGGCTCTGATGCCTAGCTTTGGCTCTTTTTTTCCAACCTCAAAACCAGGCTTGTCGGTCTCGATAATGAAGGCCGAAATACCCCTGTGCGTTTTCTCGGGCTGGGTCATGGTGAATAGGACGACAATATTGGCATAAGGGGCTGAGGTTACCCACGATTTGAGGCCGTTGATCACGTAATGCGTCCCTTCCTCGTTTAGAACGGCCCGGCCTCTCATATTTCCGGCATCGCTGCCGCTCATCGGTTCCGTTAAACTGTATGCACCGATCTTCTTTCCACTGGCCACAGGAATAAGGAATTTCTGCTTCTGCTCCTCAGTTCCATACTTCAAAATACCGTGGCAGACGAGGGAGTTGTTTACCGACATGACGGTGCCATGGCTGGCGTCGACCTTGCAGATCTCCTCCAAGGCCAGGACGTATGCCAGGGTGTCCATTCCTACGCCGCCATATTCTTCAGGCACTTCAATTCCCATAAAACCCAGTTCACCCATTTGCATGACCGTATCTATCGGGAAATCACCGGATTCGTCGAATTCGGCGGCAATGGGCGCGATCGCTTTTTGGGCGAAGTCTCGCGCTGCGTCGCGGATCATCTCGTGCTCTTCAGTAATGAAATCAAACATCGCTCACTGACCCTCCACAATTTAAGTACGTCAAATCTAGCCGGATAGATGATTCATTCGGCTATTCGACCACACGCTGCTTCACTACTTCCATGAAACGGACAAAGTCCATGATTTCCAGCTCCATGCCTTTGGTCCAGCGTCTGCGCTCTGCTAGCCAAAAGTGACCCTCTTTTCCTGCCAAAACCTTTGTCGGAATATCAGGGCGATTCGGTGGCGTAAGCCATCTTCGAAAGGCGCTATCTTCATAGAAGTCGCCAGGTCGAAGCTCATGAAATCTTTTGTCCTCGATAAATTGTCCCGCCTTTTCTTCCGGCATATAGGAAAAGATGACAAACCGGTCCTCATCTTGCTGAACCTGACAGCAAAAACACAACCAATCTGCAGGAATTCTTCTCTCTCGACCACCCCTGCGGTAGCCGCCCAATCGAAAATACCATTTGATGACCGACATATGGCCATCCCAGGAATATCGCTGTTCTTTTTCGGGATCGACAGTGGCAACGATTCCTTCACCGCCAACAACCAGCGAACGGCCGCTATGCCAACGCTGTTTGGCAACATATTCGACAATTCCTGCAGCGGCGATTGAAAGCGGTATTGCTCCTAGGCAGGAGAGAGCGAAGTAGAATTCGCTTACTAAACTGCCAGAAAGGGATCTGAGAAAAATGGCGAGAATTATGAATAGGATGAAAAATGACACGAGGAAAGTCGCCAGGACGGCAAACCGTAAGCCGCCGTGTTCAGGATCGGCGTTTAGTACCATTGGGGAAGAATCAGAAGTGTCCATCGGAGTGAATATTATGCTCCAGCCCATTTTCTGACAAGTAGCTATTCTCTGGCGATATTTTCCTGCTAAAATGAGCCTATGTATGCCGAGCTGGTTATCAATATCGAAGCCCCGCTGCAAGGCACGTTTCACTATGACATTCCACACGATCTCGCTTCCCAGCTTGAGGTCGGTCATCTCGTCGAAGTGGAGTTTGGCCGTCGTCTAGCTCAAGGGATAGTGATCGCTTTTAGCGACGAATCTCCCGTTGAAGAAGTGAAGCTAGTTATCGGGCTGATCGATCCCGAACCCGTTGTCTATCCATGGCAGATCACTCTCGCGAAGTGGGTAAGTGATTACTATCTTTCACCACTGAACGCTTGCCTCAGATTATTTCTTCCCCCGGGATTAACTCGTTGGGCCGACATATCTCTAGACTTGGACCCGAAATGGGATGGAACAGGTCCGCTAACCGATACACAGCGCTGGCTGGTCGATCTGATCGGGGAGCACGGAGATTTGCGAGGTCGAAAAATAGCGAAAGCAAGACCGAAAGGTGACTTATATCGCGACTGGAAAACGGCAGCCAATCAGCTCGTTCGCAGACGGATTTTGAGAAGAGCTTCGGTATTAGATCCACCTCGAATGCGACCAAAGAGAATCCGGACCGCAGAGCTTTTCGCTGGTCCACAACAGGTACAGGACGCGATACCTCTTCTCGGGCGTCCTAGTAAAATGGCGGATGTCCTCTATTTTCTACTGGTTTGCGAGGATCCACTGCCACTGGAAAAGGTCGTTCTTGCAGAGACGGGAACACGAGAGGAACATTTGAATCAGCTTGATTCATCCGGTCTGATACTGCGAGCTCCCTCGGAAATATTGGTCATAGATACGAGGGATTCAGCCGGTATCGTTGCGGCCGAAAACTCTGATTATGAATCAATCTTCAATCAACTTCCCGCGCCCTTATCAGCCTTTCCCGGTAGATCAGCCATTGAGAATCTTGCTCAGGAAGGCCTTGTCCAGTTGGTTGAGCAGTCTGCGACGATAGCCCTGGCGTTGTCGAGAAACGATACGCTCACCGAGATATACCGTCTGCGAAACTCTCAGAAATATGGAGCCGTATTGCGCTGCTTGGCTCAGACAGCCCAGCCAACGCCGCTTTCCGAGGTCTACGAGGAAACTGGAGCTTCACTATACCATCTGCGAAAATTGGCAAAACTGAATCTCCTCCGGCTTGGAGATGAAGAAGTTTGGCGGGACCCCCTGGCTGATCGCGATTTTGTTCCCAGCGAGGCTCCGAATCTCACCACGGACCAGAAATCAGTTTGGGAGCAAATCAAAAGGCATATGGGGCAGTTAAGGTCTGAAGACAGTGGAAAGACTCGGCTGAATGAGCATCCTCTCGCCGAATCGCCTGGTCATCAGAAGGCCATCCTTCTTCATGGAGTCACCGGCAGCGGCAAGACTGAAATCTATATGCGGGCCGTTGAGAACGCTCTTGATGGAAATCAAACAGCGATCATTCTTGTGCCAGAGATCGCCTTAACACCCCAGACTGTGCGGCGTTTCGCTGCCCGGTTCCCGGGCCGAGTCGCGGTGCTCCACAGCAGGTTGAGCGACGGCGAACGATACGATACCTGGCGAAGGGCCCGAGGCGGAGATTTTGACATAATCATTGGTCCAAGAAGTGCCTTGTTTACACCCCTGAGAAATATCGGTGTTATTGTCATCGACGAAGAGCATGACAATAGCTACAAGCAAACACCGCCGGTTCCCCCACCCTATTACCACACCCGCAGCGTGGCAATAAAACTCGGTCGGGTCGTTGGAGCGACGGTTATCATGGGATCCGCCACTCCTGACGTCGTCTCCTACCATCGTGCTCGGAACGGCCATTACCGTCTCCTCGAATTGCCAAAACGCATCATGGGACATCGCCAACGTATAGAGAGCCAGGCAGAACGGCTGAGATTGGAGAGTCTCTACTCCCAGGCGGAAGAGGATCCAGAGGAGGCTCTCACCATACCGCTTCCACCGGTGAAGATCGTTGATCTACGCCAGGAACTAAGAGCCGGAAATAGAAGTATCTTCAGCAGGGAACTGCACCATCAAATAACTCAGACCTTGGCCAGAGGTGAACAGGCTATCCTTTTTCTAAACAGACGTGGCTCGGCGACATTTATCATTTGTCGCGATTGCGGTCTGGTGGTCAAATGTCCGCGCTGCGATTCGCCAATGACCTACCACCGTCCTGGGATGATGCTGGTCTGTCACTACTGCGGCCGGAGAGAACATCCACCTGAAACATGCCCTCGTTGTGGATCGCACCGGATCCGCTACTTCGGGTTGGGTACTGAAGAAGTCGAAAGACGCGTGAAGGAGCAGTGGCCTGATGCGAGAACCGTTCGCTGGGACCGGGATACGACCGCCGGCAAGGACAAGCATGAAACCCTTTTGACCAGTTTTATCAATCAGGAGTCGGACATTCTTGTGGGCACCCAGATGATCGCCAAAGGCCTGGATCTGCCCTTGGTGACTTTGGTGGGCGTCATTTCGGCCGATGTCACCTTGGGTCTCCCCGATTTCAATACTGGCGAGCGGTCATTTCAACTTCTGACCCAGGTCGCGGGCCGGGCAGGCAGAGGGCTGCTGGGTGGTAGAGTCGTCATACAGACCTACCAGCCAGACCATTATGCGATTCAGGCCGCGGCCGAACATGATTACGAACGATTCCTGAAAGAAGAGATGCGGTTCCGGACTATTCAAGGGCTCCCGCCTATACGTCGAATGGCAAAACTCTCGGTTGCCGATCCCATTAACGCCCGGGCAGAGCGAGAATCAAAAAGACTGGCCGCAGAATTATCCCAGCACATTCGGGAGAAGCAGCTGCAGGCAACGGAATTGTTCGGCCCCATTCCCCCCTTCTTCAGCCGTTTAGATGGGCGATATCGATGGCAGATAGTGATTAGGTCTCCCGATCCCCAGTCTCTGTTGAGAGAGTTTACTATACCCGGCAACTGGGTTCTTGATATCGACCCCGTCAGCACTTTGTAAATCTACCGGCGTTCAGCCACTCCTTCGCATTCTTTGACCCACCACTTCTATTCTCTTAATTTCAGCGCCCAATGATGAACGGAGGAGACAGACCAGCCTGGTCTAAAACGGCATTCGATGATGGCACCATCCCAGGTCAATATCTCACATATCAGCTGGTCGACCATTCGGATCGAGGAGTTAGTGTGTAAGTTCTCGATTCACGGATAGGTTGGGTTCTAGGGTGATATCGACCGATCAGGCTAGCGAACATAGACGCAGTAGACACCCTGTCTTTCGATTTTATCGTACTGCCATGCCTAGTGAGACCAACGGTTCGGGATCGTAGTTGTAGGCGTCGGCGTAGCGAAAAGCAACGACTTCATTTGGAAGGAGGGCTACCATATTGCCGCCATAACCAAGCATATAGGGAACCTGGAAACAACCATCGCTTTCGGTGCAATGAGCCACGGACCAGAAGGAGTGCAGGTACCTCGACTCGCCATATTGGTTCGGGCGATAAACGGACAAACCTTGTTCCTCGGTCTTGTACAGCGCCTCGGCTAACCGAGCCGAGCTGAGCAATTGGTCGCCATCATGGCGGCCGCCGTTCTGAAGCAGCCTGGTAATCTTGGCAGTGTCATCCACCGTCGGGTAAAGGCCATAACCGAATATGGGTAGTCCTAATGATCCGTCCGGTTCGATGGTTCGCATAATTGGGGATTGGTAGATGCCTATGGGTGTATAAATTTCTTCCTCGACCATCTGCCATATATCAGCATTTGGACCCTCTTTGCTCTCCAAGAAGGCATCCATTGCTGCGCCGAGCACAAAGGTAGTTATCGAGTTATAGCGCACGACCTCGCCTGGTCCCCAGTCGTATTTTCCATACTCGAAGGCGCCCTCCAGCTTCTCAGCGGTCGAGGGCATGTCCATCCATTCCTGAAATTTGTTCTGGTCCTCATCGGCCGTGACATAGCCGGACGAGGGATCGCGCTCCATATCGCCAACCCCGGTCGCCATGCTTAGTGCATTTCCGAAAGTGACATCCTGCCACCCTTCATGGCTTGCCGTTATGTCAACATAATCAACGATCTTCAGATCGAATACCTCGTCGCCGTATTTCTCAGCCAACCGCAGCATGGCTACAGCCGCCCCTATTGACTTGGTCACCGAGAACACGCCATGACGCGAGTACCGGCTATATGGTGATAATCCATAACGGGTGACGTTTGGCTGGAGATAGATGGCATCCTCCGTAATCAGTCCCGAGGTGCTGATATCTTCGGGCTCCAGCCCACCATCGAAGGCATCGAGAATTTCACTGTCAATCCGGGGAGCCAGCTCCGATAGTAACTTTATGTCTACTTGTTCCGCAAGCTCGTCGCTGAATTGCGCTGCAAGTTCCGACTCATTTTCAATTGACCCCGGAAAATAATCTAGCTGCTTCTGCCCCCAATAGTCATTGCGATTCCAGGCCGATGTCTCCTGGGTGATCTGGAAGTAGAAGTCGGAGACGCGAGTATCGTCGAACAGGAACGTCGCCAAGCCGTTATGAGCTTCATTCGAAGTTTGGGTCACCAGGACGAATGGAAATGACGCCCGGGACATGCCATCATCCTTGGCTTCCGACCAAACTTTGCCAGGAGACATGATCAACCGCCAGCGACTGCTCTCACCCTCTGCCGGTAGGATTTCTCGATTCGCTGGAACCAGGTAGTCGTCATAGGTGAAGAAATCAACCGAGAATCCAGGGAAGTATCGCCCGCTTTCGGAACGAGGCTGGTCCGTTGGGATGGTGTCCTGCATCACGAACTCGCCCACTGTTAGCGTCCCATTCAATGCATGCAGGGCGGAACTGGAATCGCCACGAGGAGTGAAGTAATCGTTGTGGACCGGGTTATCCGGAACATACTCGGAATCGAAAAGGGTTTTAGCACCCAGTTTATCGCGTCCCTGCCCGCCTGGTAGCGCGTCCGGTAATTCCGACGAACAACTGGTCACCGATATCACAACAATGAGCGATAGAAGAAGAAGGATCGTTCGTGCAGGTCTCATGTATCTCCCTCTTTTTGCCGGAATGGATCACCGGCGCTCGGGAACCAACAGCTACTACTATCTACGCAATGTGATCGAATTCGTTGCGCCAGAAACCGGTTATGACCAATAATTCTTTACACCTCAGTTCAAACCGGTCAGCATTGGCGTGTTAGTTGGCACCACAGATGGGATCGTTTTGATAGTCGCAGTTGGTTTGCGGTCGTTGGAGGCAATACCACTGTCGGAACCTGGGAAGAGCGTCTAGTCATGCTCGTAATCGGCGATGGTGAGGCTGAAACGAGTGTGACGATGGGTGCTAATACATTAGTAGCGGACTCGATTATTACTTCTCCTGGATCGCACGCCATCAATTACCCCTTAACTAGGATACGCCACAAGGAGTAGATGGCTCTATTTATGAGTTTTTATCTCACTCATTTCTTACTATACAACCAGATAGATCGTAGAACTGTTCTTCAAACGCCATTAGGACAGGATCGCCATCAGATGTTAAGTAAAAGGAGTTCCAGCGATCATCGGAAGGGACTAATACAACTACCACATCAGCGCTCTGTGCAGGGCCAAGGCTATTCAAAGTCTCACTCCCGTCACTTCGTATAATGGAGTGAAAATACATTCGTGAGAAGGCACCAGAAGCAACGTTGAAAAGGTCCGCCTCGAGATATATATCATCTACGGAGAAGTTTTCTTCGAATTGATTCAGGTTGCCTAAAGTCGCACGAAACGCATACCATTCAACAGGCTCCTCATCCCAGCCTCTGCTACATGTACCGTTGAATGTTATCTGTAGCTCTTCTTCTTCAAGCGTCAGATCGGGGAAGCTTGCTATGGCATTTATTTCAAACGCACCTTGATCGAAAGGGTAAATGGTGGAAGCAGTGTAGCCAATTTCGGGAAGATCAATCCTCTGAGAATCCGACTTGTCCGCGAACTCAATAGCCACGGGTGTGGCAGCCTCAGCAGATTGCCATGATAGAACTGGATCTCGGTTATATGGCATTGGTCTGAATCTAAGACCAGGAGGAAGCCATCGCGGCATCAGAATATACTGTGTATCCGAGCCGATTGATGCATCATATGAGCCAGTGTCGCTCACTTCATATATGATGTCTTGATCGGTTACTAATGTGGCATCTCCCATCCTTAACCATATATTGTCCACTGGGCCATATCCACTTGTTAACGCATCCCTGAACTCCCGCGGTAGATTTTCCGCATATATTGCGCTCGCCCCAACATTTTCTATCACATAGTCTACGGTGCCTTCCATCCACCCATCACCTTGCGGTTCGAGGGCATAGCTGAGTGGAATGAAGCGAAGGGTAAAAGGCTCAGGTGTCGCTGTTGGTGGTACGGGAGTTGCAGTCGGCAGTATTTCAGCGAGTAAATCTTTGCAGTTCACTTCTCCAATCCAGTCACCGATGAGCCATTGATCGCCCGCTAGCTCAAGCAGAAATCCTCCCCCTCCTTTGTTTTCGTACCAGACTGTGACAGCGCCATCCCATCCAACCTGATCAATTTCATCAAATGTATAAACTAACGTGTCAGCGCGGATTCCTTGACAACCCACAACCTTACCCCATAACCACTCCTTGCCTTCAATCACGTATTCACTAAACGCTTCTGCATCTTCGTCAGCAACTGCTTGAATCGCTCGCATAACTGCGTCAATGGCGTAAAAAGGATCGATTTCTGCATCAATTGATTTCGTTTCGCTCGGAGGTTCTGGCTCGGATTCCTCCTCACTCTGGCTCGCCGATCCAGCAGATTTCGGTGTTGGTCCAGTACTGTCAGATGCCACCTCGTCTCCTGAACTACAAGCAGAAATAGCTATTGCAAACAGGAACACTACGAAAGCTCGACGTAACATTGTCTCCTCCACAAACGATTGCAGTAAACGCTTCTGAACTCCGCGGCTCCACTTATATCTTGTTTCGATTATTAACAAAGTCACCAATCAGTATTAGTGAAATGAAACGCAGGAACAAGTCGTTTCTATCGACTCTATCATTTTAAGACAGGTGCTACCTTATCTTAAATGGCGCGCTCACAAAGAACTCCTCAGCAACACGGCGAGAACCAGTTTCGATCCTCGCTGACACACAGAATATTGTTCCTCATTTTGACACATACTAATTCCGTGCCGTGTCGCGCAAGAATGGGGAAAAATTCAAACTTGATGTAGCAATGGAATAATGAATGGGGGATTCTATCTAAGTCTTCAGCCCTTATTGAGGCTGGCGAGAGGACGTCATCTTTGAACGGAGGAATTTGAGGACATTGAAAAAGAGGAATAGGGCTGTCATCCCGAGTGTCAGATACATGACGCCTCCTTTAATGTTGGCGATGGCATCTGTGGCAAAGAATCCCAGCAGCAGGAGAGGCAATGTCCAAAACAGCTCGCCCAGGATAGAGGCTGGCAGCCATCGCCGCAAGGGAACTCGTGCGTTGCCAATTGCGATGGTGACCGGAATTGCCAATCCTCCAATTGTCTTGGAAAGCAGTACCAGTCGAGTTGGCCTATTGGTAATCCCATCAGTAATCTGGGTTGAGTATTTTTCATAGCGGCTGGTGTGATGGCCGATTCGATCGATCAGGCTCGTGGAGCCAACTCTGTACCAAAACACATCGACCGCTGCTCTAGCCGCCAATGCGACCAGGATGATTAAGCCTAAGTTGAGATAGCCCGATGCGGCAGCTATGCCGCCTACCAAAGCAGAGAGTCGGCCCTGCACCATCATAAGAACGGCCATCAGCATATAGTTCCACCCCCCAAGATCTGGCAGTATACCTTGTTGGAAGTCTAACCATGCTTGCTGAATCGCGTCTAGGATTATCTCTACCATTACTCTATTTCTTCCGTTGTTTCACAGGGCATGCCGAAACAGCCAAACGAAACCTTTTCGTTGGCGCCTGCAGCTAGATATTCTGCTAACTTTCGACTATCAATTTGCCATCCTACAAATGGGGATGCTTGATTATAGCCCTGCCCCCAGATATCCGCACCTTTTGATTGAATGAAATATGTAAGAAACTCCTACTCCGATACGAACGAAGGAGATCAAGAGTCATCTGCAGCTGGATTTTGGGGTTTTCAAACTAATGAACACTTGACATAACAATCAGGTAGGTCAGGATTAACAGGTGGATAAGCCTCATTATGGACCAGCCTGCTTTAGAGAATTGGCTCGATGTTGAAGCAAGGATAAAGGTTGAGGCTTTTGTCCAAGGCCGGATAGACGCGGCAAGTTGCTGGGTCTAGATATTGGGCGCCAGATCGTAAACGATTCCCACGACGCCTATGATTAAGAGTAATATACCGGATACCGTCGTAAGAACCCGATGATTTCTTGTCGACCAGCCAGTAAACCGTCTCTGGAATGGCAGCGCGATCAGTGGGAGCACTAGTAAGGGCCACCCAAATCCCACGCCAAAAGCCAGGAAATAAAGCATGCTGCTTGCCAGGTCGGACGTGCTGCCCGCTCCCAGCAGAAAGGCGCTGACAATCAATGGTCCGGTGCAGGGCAAGGTCATCGGTGCCAGCAACAGCCCGTAGGCGAAGGCGGCTGCGAACGGGTTGCGAAGGACCGGCGTTTTTACCGTGCCCAGGCGGGCGAAAGGATTGCGACCTGTCAGCATCAACAGGCCCATCAGAATTACGACACCATAAATGACGGGCAGCAAGTACGGAAGGATATCGCCAAAGGACCGCTGGAACGTATACAAAAGCCAGCCGATCACTATCATCAAGCTCAGCACCCCTGCCAGCACGAAAAAACCCAGAAGATAGGAGGCTCGCCTGGTGTGGCTGGTATGGCTGCCCGAGGCTGTTCCGGCAAGGAAAGCTATCAGCCCAGGATAGAGTGGCAGCATACAGACATTGGTCAGAATGGCAGTGTTGCCAAGTACAAAGGCCTGGAGGAGTTCGTTCACCAGTTTCCTTATCCTTGAGCGGATGTAATCTGGGCGATTAGCTGGGCAGCTGGTTCGATTCCGGTGACTAGATCAGTGCTAGAGCCGTCAGGTCGAATTACAAAGTGTGGCGTAGCAGGAGGATTGGCGATCGCTCGGCCGAATTCTCCGGCCAACTCCGACAGCAGTTCTGGCGTCAGGACGGCAAACAGCCATTCAAATCCTTCGCCGTCCGCGTAGTTCGCCAGCTCCGCGTCGCTGATAGTTGTCTCAACGCTCAAGCCGACGAAGACCACGTCATCGCTTGCCAACTGCTGCCGGGCTTCCCGGACATTCGTTAGTTGACGGCGACAATTACCACACCAGGTAGCCATTGGCTCAACAAATACCGTCTTTCCCTCGAAATCGGCCAGGGTGAATGACACGCCTGTCCGGGCATTAGTCAGGGAAATCTGCTGCCATGCCGGACGATCGATTCCAGCACTTTGGGCACTGTCATCTGCAGCAGCTGGCTCAGTGGGCTGCTCGCCAACGACGGCCGATGGTGGCTGCTCGTTATGTTCAATCCCCTGCCCTTCATCGGACGCGGCCATTTCGGAATTGGCTTCATCATCACCTATAGCGGTTGAGGAGTCAGCGGTTGAGGAGTCAGCTGCGTCAACAGGTACAACCTGAGCAGCCTGGGAGTCGGATGATGATTCTGCAGGTTCTTCGCTCTGAGCGGCTGAACAAGCAGAAAGAATCAACAAAAGCACTACGGTGACGACTAGATACAACTCTTTTCTCATAATTACGATGCTCTCCTCTTAAATAGGGGCTCCATTTGATGGCCTGGCCCTCTTCTTCGGCCTTCAGACCGCAACAGGCCGTATAGTAGCAGGGGATCATTACGGCTGAATGTCAACATTCTTACGAATGGCTTACGACCTCACCAAACCCTTAGAAACTCTGGGTGACACATGACTCGTTCCTATCTACTTCCGGCGACCCACTATTACCAAAAAAGTCGCCGGTTCCCTCGATCCTCTCAACCGGGCTATCCAGGATCGCATCGCCCAGCGCAGGCCGTACCCCGGTTTCAGATATGTCCAGGTCACACCCAGTGATTCCGACAGATCACTTAACTGGTCGAATGTAAGGAAATTCTGGCTATCCAGTGGCGGGCGATCGATGTTATAGTATTTCGCGAAACTATGCTGCCGCTCGCTGACCATCTCAACTCCACTGGAAGGATCATGATAAATCGGTGTATCCATCACCACGAGGCAGCCTTTTGGTCGCAGAACTCGCAATCCTTCGCCGAGAGTACGATGGTAATCGGTCGAATAATGCAGAGAACCGTTGAACACAAGCAGGTCAACCTCGTGACCGTCGATCGGTAGGTGGTCGTATTCCGCCTGGACCGGCACATATTCCGTTGCATAGTGAACATGGGTGCCTAGTCCATCAAACTGGTTGACAAGAAGATCGACCGCCGTCACCTCATGGTCCTTAAGAGATAATTGGTGCGATAGCCAGCCATTACCTGCACCAAGATCTAGTACCCGTAAGGGTCGCTCCAGATCTTTGGCGAGAGGATCGACCACCTGGGAAAGCAAAACATCAAAGCTCTTTGCTCGTATCTGCCAGATTCGGTTGTGGTTGCCGCTCACGTCCTGGTAGGGCAAAAGGTTGTAATACCTACCGGTACGCATCCCCCACCCCTCGTCGAGGCGAACTTTCTCATACTGCTCGATGAACTGCCGGTAGAAGTCGATTCTATCTTCGGGCAGAAAGCGCCAAATTCCGTCCTCCTTAAAGAAAGACAAGTTGTCCACCGCACAGGTGTAACCAAAACCATCTTCAGCTAGCCTGCTGCGACAGCGCGGACAGATCCAGTTCATCTACTCCCTCTTCTGATCGGCCGTATCAACCTGTACGATTCAAGTCCTAATCGTACCTTTGAAACATGCCACAATCAACAGAAAACCGAGCATTACGCCAGACTATAGGCGATCAGCATATCTGGCAATCGTCAAGTCAAGGATGACATCCAAATTACTCCGTCAGGCTCTTCAGCTGAAGTCTGAGGAGCAACACAACCAACTACTCCAACAGTCATTCAGTTTCGATGGATGATTCTTGAGACCGTGGTGAACATCGCTTTGAATAAGGAAATTCGGGGCTTAGACAGCACTTCGCGGGCCATTCCGGAATTCACCAACTACAGAGACAGGTGGACCGTAACTCTGAATTTATACAGTCGGTTCAGACGCTATCTATGGTAGAATTATCTGAGGCCATCGTGAGGAACCAACCTTCTCGCGGACCGGCAGAATCCAGGTCCATTTATCTCAACAAGAGCTGATTCTCTCACTTTCAGTCATAATGACATCTTAAAAAAGCCCATGGATATCCACAAACGTGTAATCGAAATCCTCAAGAGCCCCCACCCCGTGCATTTTGGACAGCTATTGGTGAGTAAAGAGGACAAGCTGGTCGTTGCCGTTTCCGGCGGACCGGATTCGTTATCTCTTCTGAATCTCCTGGTCGAGGAGGATCTGCATCCGGCCGATCGTTTATTGGTCGCTCACCTGGATCATTCCCTGCGACCCAGCTCGGCGGATGAATCGGTTTTTGTGCTCGAACAGGCCACAGCTTTGGGAGTCGCATGCGTCATTGAAAAAGTGAATATCCAAGAGATTTCCTCGACTTCGGGCTGGACCATGGAGGAAGCGGGTAGAAATGCTCGCTACGCATTTCTTGCCAAAGTTGCCAGGAATGAGGGCGCGGAAGTTGTGGTCACCGGGCATACAGCCGATGACCAGGCCGAAACGGTCCTTATGAATTTGTTCCGGGGAAGTGGTCCTCGAGGTCTCAGAGGGATGCTGGTTGTGGGCGCCCTGCCAGGATGCGACGACATAATCCTGGCTCGACCTCTGCTAACCACCACAAGGCAGGAAGTTGATGATTATTGTGAAGCTCGCAATTTGAAAGCAGTTGCGGATAAAAGCAACCAGGATCCGTCCTATACGCGAAACTGGATAAGGCTAGAAATGCTGCCAAGAATCAGAGAACGGTTTCCAGCCGTGATGGAGCAGCTGCTGCAAACTGCCGAGATCGTTGCCGCTGATTACGAGTTGTTGGATGGAATTCTCGGCGACACCTGGTCATTTCTGGTTGTTGAGAGCGGTGCGGGTTGGCTACGGCTGGACCTGAGCGTTTGGCGAGTACTTCCAACCAGTCTCAGGCGAAGCACCTTACGGAAAGCTGCAGCTTTGGCCAGGAACGATGAGGCGGACATCGGCTTTCGTACGATAGAGCTGGCCCGGAACGTTTCGGAAGCGGGACAGGTTGGTGCCGAGGCAACGCTGCCCAATGGCGTGAGGCTCGTGGTTGGCTACGATACCCTGCTGGTAGCTGGCGCAGGGGTTGAAGCTACGCCTCCCGACGTCCCCCAATTAGCTGATGCGATACCTCACACTCTGCCGGTGCCGGGAAAGATCTCTTTGGCCGGAAATTGGGTGCTTGAGTCGACTGTCCTAGAAAAGCTAGATCTATCGGCGATTTTCGGAAATATCGAACCCTGGCGAGCCTTTGTTTATTTGCCTGATGTGGGCGAGCTCGTGATACGACCCGCATACCAGGGGGAAAGATACCAACCTTTAGGTCTGGGCGGGCATTCCGCATCAGTGCAGGACGTGATGGTCAACCGGAAAATACCTTTGGCACTGAGAACTCTATGGCCCGTCGTGTCTACGCCCGATCATCTAGTCTGGCTTGCTGGTCACCAGATCGATCACCGGGTACAGGTGATAGATAAACCAGGGAGGGTTATCCAGTTGACGATCGAGAAGCTAATTTGAAGCGCCTGGTAGTCCTATTTCCGGCTGTTTGACTTGAGGGTTGTCGGTCAGTATACTTGCCGGTGCTATCAGTATAATGGTGCTTACATCCTTAACAGGTAGCATGCGAACACCCGGGGCGTAGCTCAGTTTGGTAGAGCGCTCGGTTTGGGTCCGAGAGGCCGTCGGTTCAAATCCGGCCGCCCCGACTGGTACAACGCGGCAGTGGTGTAGGGGTAACACAACAGCCTTCCAAGCTGTTATCAAGGGTTCGAATCCCTTCTGCCGCTCTCAGTTTCAGG
>DASRZI010000222.1:0-4096 GCA_035686605.1 Candidatus Zixiibacteriota bacterium | reverse complement strand
TCTCCTCTTATGCAGATTCCTGGTTACAGCACGCCAAAGATTACACGGACTTAATGGTCGAACGCTTTCAACTGAACGGGAGCAGCCAGGTAGTCGAAGTGGCTAGCAATGATGGCTATTTGCTGCAATATTTCTTCGAGAAGGATATCCCATCCCTGGGTATTGAACCGGCGGCGAATGTGGCCCAGGCTGCTATCGACAAGGGAATCATGACCCGTATCGAGTTCTTCGGCATCGAGACTGCGAATAGATTGGCTGAGGAAGGGATAGGGGCTGATCTCTTGGTTGGAAACAATGTGCTGGCCCAAGTGCCCGATCTGAATGATTTCGTGGCCGGGATGAAAATCTTGCTAAAGCCAACCGGGATCATCACCATGGAATTTCCACACTTGATGTGCCTGGTGCGAGAAAACCAATTTGACACAATCTACCACGAGCACTTTTCCTATTTTAGCTTCATCACGGTGGAGAAGATTTTTGCCGCCCATGGTCTGACGCTATTCGACGTCGAAGAGTTGCCAACCCATGGGGGTTCGCTTAGAATCTTCGGCCGGCACAACGATGACTTGTCCAAGCCCATAAACGGGCGTGTAACGACGCTCAGGACACGAGAACAACAGGCTGGCGTCACAGAGATGACCTATTATTCTGCTTTTGGCGAACAGGTCAAAGAGACCAAACGAAAGTTGTTGGCGTTTCTTATTCAGGCCAAGCGAGAAGGCAAAAGCATCGCTGGCTATGGCGCCCCAGGGAAAGGTAATACCCTCTTAAATTATTGTGGAATCCAGACTGATTTCCTCGATTTCACAGTTGACCGAAATCCCTACAAACAGGGCAAATTCTTGCCGGGAACGCATATCCCTATTCACCATCCAGATATGATCGCAGAAAAACAACCCGACTATGTCGTGGTCTTACCTTGGAATTTCAAGGATGAGATCATGGAACAGGAAGCGTATATTCGTAGCTGGGGCGGCCAATTCGTGGTACCTATTCCTGAAGTGAAGGTATTTTCATGATCTTTACGGAGGTGAAAGTAAGGGGTGCATATATTGTTGAGATAGAGCAACTGGTGGATGAACGAGGATTTTTTGCTCGCACCTGGTGCCTTCGGGAACTCCGTGAGCAAGGGCTAGACTCAAATTTGGTCCAATGCAGCATTTCCTTCAATCATAAACGCGGAACCCTGCGGGGGATGCATATACAATTACCACCTCATGCCGAAACCAAGCTGGTTCGTTGTACACAAGGAGCCATTTATGATGTTATCCTCGACTTGCGTCGTGATTCACCCAGCTATATGCAGTGGCATGGCGAGGAGCTGACAGCCGAGAACAGGAACGCTCTTTATGTGCCAAAGGGTTGCGCCCACGGATTCTTGACGTTGGCCGATAACACCGAAGTCTTGTACCAAATATCAGATTTCTACGCCCCAGAATTCGCCCGTGGTTTGCGCTGGAACGATCCACAATTCAGTATAGTATGGCCGGCTGAGGTGACCGTTCTTTCCGAAAAGGATCAGAACTACAAAGAGTACGATCCAGCAACTTTTCCAATTATTAGCTGATGCGGTCATTACCCTTCCCCTGTAGGAATGGCCGACAGTTCCACACACCAATCTGAAATATTAAGCAATATGAGTTTAATCACAGAGAACGTCACGATAGATCGGCTTGGAATAGAGATGTATCAGCTGATGACCGAGCTGTACCCCATCTGCCGCAGTATCACCGGCGAGGGATTTCGAGAATCTCTAGGAATGATACAAAAGCATATCCCGATAAAGATTCACGAGGTGCCTTCAGGTACGCAAGTTTTTGATTGGGTCGTGCCAAAAGAGTGGAACGTCCGCGACGCTTACATCAAAAACGAGGATGGGGAAAAAGTTGTCGACTTTAAAAGGTCAAATCTTCACTTGCTTAATTATAGTGTTCCAATCCACAGGCGATTGCCTCTGTCTGAGCTTAAAGAACATCTCTACTCCTTGCCTGACCAGCCAGACCTGATTCCTTATCGTACATCATACTACGCAGAAAACTGGGGCTTTTGCTTGCGTCATCGAGATCTGGAGCAGCTTGAGGACGGCGAGTATGAGGTTTACATCGACACAGTGTTGGGAGCTGGTCACCTGACCTATGGGGAATTGTATCTCAAGGGCGAAAGAGAAGATGAGATCTTGCTCTCCTGTCACAGTTGCCATCCCTCATTGTGTAATGACAATCTCTCGGGCATGGTCCTGGTAACATATCTGGCAAGACACCTGGCGATGCAACCGCTAAGATACTCCTATCGTTTTCTATTTATCCCTGGGACGATTGGCTCGATTACCTGGCTTACGCGCAACGAGCAGCATGTCGCGCGGATCAAACATGGTCTGGTAGTTGCCTGTGTTGGCGACCCGGGGCATATGACCTATAAGAAGAGCCGTCGCGGCAATAGCGAAATCGATCATACTGTTGCTCACGTTCTTAAAAACTCAGGCCAGGATTATGAGATAGTCGAGTTCTCGCCTTACGGGTATGATGAGCGCCAGTATTGTTCGCCGGGTTTTAATTTGCCGGTTGGCAGCCTGACCCGAACCCCGCATGGTCGTTACCCAGAATACCATACCTCGGCCGACAATCTTGGGCTCGTCCAACCTGAATATCTGGCTGATTCCCTCGAAAAATACCTGGTGGTGATGACGGTTCTTGAGGGCAACAAACGATATCTGAATTTGAATCCGAAATGCGAGCCCCAATTGGGAAAACGCGGTTTATATGGCGCATTTGGAGGCCGAAAAGACGCCAGCCAATATGAATTAGCGATGTTATGGGTTCTTAATCTGTCTGACGGAAATCATAGCTTGCTAGACATTGCCGACCGGTCAGGCTTGAAGTTTGAAACCGTCCTGGAAGCGGCCGAATTACTGGCCCAGCATAACTTACTCGAAGAATACACAGTACATAAATAACGAACCACCGGGCACTCTAACCATATCGAGTGCGCTGTTCGCGATATTGCCGATGTTTTAGAGACTCATACGTGATCAATTCAAAAGCCCAACTAGCCGCAATAGCCCAAGAGTTCGAAATAGATTTGCCACCGGTGGCGCAGAATGCCATGGCTTCGCTTCTTACGCGCTTGGAGCAAGGGTTGGCTTGGCCCGAGTGGGAGACGGATCATCCGCCATCTCATACTCCAGAACCCGAAGACCACTTCTCGGACAGCGTAACTCAAATGAGCGACGATATTGAAGAAGCATTGAGCCGGGCACGCTTGGCGAATGTTGGCGGTGCTTATTCCTATATCGATGATAGTGGGGCAAGAAAGGCGGTTCAGAAAAAGAATTCTGGACCTTTGGCTGGTATTCCTGTCGCGGTAAAAGATATCATTGCCGTTGCTGGCCGGCCATTGGGGGCATCGTCGGCAGTTCGCGAAGGCACGCCTACCTCGCTAAGTGATGCGCCTGTGGTGGCGGCGCTTCGCCAGGCCGGGGCTTTTGTCATTGGCACGACAGTTTTACACGAATTTGCATTTGGAGTGACTGGGATCAATGACTACAGTGGTACCCCGCGCAATCCCCATGACGCTTCACGTATCCCTGGTGGATCCAGTTCTGGGTCGGCCGTAGCTGTAGCCGAAGGGTCGGCTCGGATCGCCGTTGGCACCGATACCGGCGGTTCCATTCGTATTCCGGCCGCCTTGTGTGGCATCGTCGGCTTCAAGCCCGCTTTCGGCACGTATCCTATCGGGGGTGTATTCCCGCTATCACCAACCCTCGACCATGTGGGTTTTTTAGCCCGTTCTGTGGCCGACATTAGGCGAGCACACAATGTCTTCAGCCAATCAGAAAGCGGCAAGAACCGGCCGGCAAGAGTGGGCCTGGTTGAGGCTGATTTAGCCCAATGTGATCAGACGGTCCAGACAAGGTTTGGTAAAATTCTCCGGCTTTTGCGTGATGATGGGTGTGAGCTTGTTGATATCACGGCTTACTGGCCCAACAGTGAAGATGTTTTCACGGTTAGCACTGCAATCATGTTCTCTGAAGCAGCGGCAATTCACAAAAAAAATCTGCGCCAACATGCCGATCGTTATGGCGAAGATGTTCGAAATC
>DASRZI010000221.1:0-13881 GCA_035686605.1 Candidatus Zixiibacteriota bacterium | reverse complement strand
CGGTGTTAGAAGTGTTGTAGATGACGGGGAGGCGCTAGCCAGTTCGAGTCCGACAGTGGTAGTGTGGGTGCTCGTTGGTGCAATACCCTGGATCTCAATTTGATACTCTCCAGCAGACGCAGAGCCTGTATTGCCAATGGTGAGACTTGAGACGTCCGGTGGTGTAACTGGATTAATGCTGAAGGATGCCGTGGTGCCTGCCGGTTGGCCGCTGGCGGAAAGTGTGACCGGATCGTTATAGTCTTTTACAGAACCCACGATGACATCATAGTAAACATCGCTTCCCACACACGCGGCCTGGGTGAGAGGATCAGCGGCCAGTGTGAAATCTGGCGTGCCGCAAGCGTCAAATTTAAAGGCCCCAATTCGGGTGCTCCACTGCGAAGTGGCGTTGTACTCGCCGGTGAACCAGAAAGTACAATCATCGACTGGATCGACACTCATGGCGGAGTAGTCGCCATAGCGGTTGCTGCCATTCGTTCCAGCGCCGCTTACCAGGACATGTTCACCCTCGGGCATTGTACCCAAAGCATCTGAGACCAGGCGACCAGCATAACGCAAGGATGGGAATACGCTCGAGCTCGATACATTGTAACCAAGGGCGATATTGCCAGTTCCATCCATGGCGACAGCACCCATCCACCGACTTTCGCTGTCAGGTGCGTAGGTTCCTTCCTGGTGCAAACCCCAGGCCCCAGCACCGCTCTTCCGCAGCTCAAACCATCGGATACCGGCATCGTCAGCACCTGTCACATCTGTAGCAAGATTGCCCACCAGTGTTTCATGAGACCCGAAATTTCGGTATTGAAGACGCCACATCACGACTTCGCGTAACGGATCCAACGATGAGCCAGAACATTTTGCTACACCTGGCATGGCAATGGCGCTGAAGGCGAAGAACCCGCAGATGTCAGAATCGAATTCTGCTACGGAAACATCGCCCAACTTGGTAAAGCTTGAATTCCCCGGCGTCCCCCAGTCGACATCAAAGGCCCATACTTCCAGAAAATCCTCGGCCGGAAATCCACTGGGTCCGTGGGCTTCTGTATCTACATGGCGCATGATGTAATTCGGTGCGCCAGTAGGGGGAGGGGCAGCTCCATCCCAATCCCCCGGCGTCAGAGTCTGAAATCCGAATCCGGAAAGAGAAGGTGCGGTGAAACGCTGCGAGGTTGCCGCAACCCCCGAAAGCATAGCCGCTCGGTCTAGAGCGTAGATAGCTGGAGTGCTCTCATTGGTCGTGGCGTAGTATGCGTCAGGCCAAACAGCGTATTTGGGATAATCTGGGAAACCTGGTGTACTGAATTGGTATGAATAATAGGTCCCTGTAGGGTCGGGTGTGGTCGAGATGAATACACAGAGACTGCTGCCGGATCCGAACTCACTCAGAAACCAGCGATCAGCAGCGTGATCGAACAAGACGACTGGATCACCGCCACCTGTGGAGCAGCCGCCAAGGCTGGTAAGTGCGAAACTCTGAACCAGCGTTCCTGTTTGCTTATCATAAATGGATACTCCTGTTCCACCGCCGTTTATCATTTGGATATAGTGATCGGTCCCTACATCTCCCACTGTGTCAGGTGGATTGACAAAGGTGTAACCTTGCCCATCAAAGTTGAAAATAGGAGTTCCAAATCCGCTATCTGAGGGTCTGGAGGCATTGGCCTGGATCTCTAGCAACGGATCTGGGCCCCCAATGACCCGCTTATCTGGATCGGTTAGGCCATAGGGGTTCTGGCGGGGATTTATCTCCCTGTCCAGCGTTGGTTCGGGCGAAAACAGGGGGAGGTCGCGCGCCGGTCCTGTCAGCACCGGAGTGACGGGTTCGCTTACTTCTACCTCTGCGGATTCAAACGAGGGCTTGCTAGATGACCCATCCGCGCTTCTTCTACTGTTGACATTGGACGATGTTGATTTGTCGGTTTGGATAAATAGGATGCTAGCAACCAAGAACAACATCATCGAACCGAGTGCTATTCGCCCGTATTTCATAAACATACCTCCAAATTGAAACTCAAATAGTATTTACTGATTAGTAGATAGTAGGCAGGAATTCGTACCAATCACAGCTGCGCTTGGGTCTTCGGGCGGCTGCCGGTCAAGGCTTACCGCCGATTGCTCTCCAGTCGTGCGGCGAGAAATTAATGCCGAAAAAATCCAAAATGATGTGAAACCGAGAGATAATGTGCGAAGCGTGCCTGGCCCTGTGCAAAGCCAGTTAACTAGTATAGCAAGGAATAGATGAATAGACAGATAAATCTCCGGTGGATAAGGACCACACTTGTCTTCTAGTGGTTTTGCTTCGAACAAACCTCATTAAGGGCTGCGGCTAAGTGTGTCCCGCTCGAAGTAGTCTCGGGTGCGTTCTATAGCCGCCAATACGGCATCGTAAACAGAAACCTCTCCATAAAAAGCCCTCTCAATCTCTTTGCTAACCGTTTCTTCGATCGCTATCCAAGTTGACATCGTGGGGACTGTCTCCAAAACAGGAATTACATCGATGAACACCTGGCTGCTCTCGGGAGCAAGGGTCGTATCAAGGAATGCCTCAGATTCGGCTACCGAGATCAGCGAAGGTACGGTCCTACCTGAGCGAACTACTATCTGTTGACCAATTTCTGAGTTAGCAAATTCGATAAATTTCCAGGCAGCGTTCTTATTTTCTGTCGCCGATGCCATGCAAAACCCGTCGCTGTGCAGAATCCCTGCAGGTCTACGCCCCTGGGGAAGGGGAGCAACGTCCCACTCAAATGTGTCAATGGTCCTGTAGGTAGGAACCCCTCGCCGGCTGTTTAGAATCATTCCCATTGTGCCGTTGAGAAACCGCGATTGTGATCCTTCTGCCGCTTCCGCCGCGGCATCTGGCGCAACCTGTTCCTTTTCCTGCAGGTCGACGAACCATTGGAAAGCATCCAAGCTCGCCGTTTCGTCCAAGGTCAGCCTGGTTGGATTATTGCGATCATCAACCAACCGCCCACCGTTTTGCCAAATGAAGGGGGCTAAGCGGAAGACACTGGGAGTGATCCCAACTCCATAGAAATCGGGACGATCATCTCCATCATTATCACTTGTTAACAGCCGCGCGGTCTCTAAAAAATCAGACCAGCGCCAATCGGCTTCAGGGTAGGGGATGCCAGCCTCATCAAAAAGATCTCTATTGTAGTACACTACCAGGCTGGATATGTTTTGGGGAATACACCAAAGCTCGCCATTCCACTGAAAAGATTCGAGAGCCACCGGGAAGAATTCTTTGGCAGATATTACCTCGCTATTCTCAAGATAATCTGTTAGCGGCACTAGCCCACCTTGGCTGGCGAATGTTCCGAATCGCCGGTAGTTGATCAACATGATATCTGGCGGCTCGCCGCCAGAAAAACCGGCTGCCAATCTCTGCCGGTAATCCCCCTGGCTCGGAACGTGCTGCAGCGAAATGCTGATCTCAGTGTTTGATTCCTCAAATGCCTCGACCAAGGCTTCGTACGCTGCCAGTTCAGCCGGATCGCCGAAGACCATAAATGATATGTCCTCTGCGTCTGTGGAGCTGCAGCTGGTAAGTAGCAGACCCATTATGAGGGCGAGGAGAACGGAGAAGGCTGGAAATCTCATTTATCTCAATTACGATCGAATAGGCCCGCGATGGATAAGTCGTGGAAAAAAAAGCGCTGTAAAAACCCGAACAGCAGGATCACCGGGATGGTCATCAATACAGCCCCAGCCATCAGAAGAGGCCAGTTCGTCGCGTCAAGCTGCTTCAGTATCTGCAGGCCAACGGGCAAGGTATACCATTTTGGATCGAAAATATACAGCACCGGCGATATGAAATCGCTCCAATACATTACGAACGTCAGCAGGGCGACGCCGGTAGCGGTAGGCCTGGCGACCGGCAGGGCTAGACGCCACCATACAGAGAGGGCTGACGCGCCATCAAGCCTGGCAGCTTCAAACATCTCGGCTGGTATCCTGCGAAAGGTCCAGTAAAACAAGAGCACAAACAGAGGGCTGCTGGCTGCGAAGGCGGGAGCTACCAGAGCCCACAAGCTGTCTATAAGCCCCAACCATCGCAATATCTGAAAGCGAGCAAGCCACACCGATGCCGCTGGAATCATCATGACGGCAATGCTGAAGAAGAGCAGATACCGTTGGGTACGACTTGGAAGTTGGGCGATGCTGAATCCGGCGAGGGAAGCGGTGACTAAAGTTATGGGTATAGCCAACCCGACAACTATCAGCGAATTGATAAGATAGCGTCCAACCGGCAGCACCTCAAAGATCTGGCTGTAATTCTGGAAATTCGCATCTCTAGGCCACCATTCAATTGTGTTAGGAGGTGGCGCTCCAACGGCGCGCAATGAAGCGATAAGGGCCCAAAACAAAGGAAGAAGGAGAAGGATGGTGACCACTACGGCTATAGAATGGTGAAGGCCAGCCCGGATTCTAGGCATCGGTCGACCCCCATCCTGACACGATATTTAGGACGCCGCCAATTATGAGCAGCAAGACGACATAGGTCGCCACAAGGGCCGCTGCGGCCATGCCAAAATCGAAAAAATCGAAAGCGATCTCGTAGATCATCAACGGGACATATGTCGTAGCATAGTATGGTCCGCCATAGGTCATGACGAACGAGGGTGTAAATGTGTTCTGCATGCTCACAATGAGATCGCGGAAGGACAACAAGAGCAGCCAGGGCATGATGAGCGGAAAAGTGATTCGCCAAAAAGCCTGCCAGGCTGACGCGCCATCGACCGTTGCAGACTCATATAGTGATCTTGGGATACTCCTGAGCCCGACCAGCATGACGATAAAGCCTTCGCCAATCGTGAACAGGAACATGATGATTATTCCTGCTTGAGCTGTATCCGAACCGGCAAGCCAGTCTACGCCGGAAAGCCCGATAGCCTCGAGCAGCTTATTTAGAGGACCATACAGGGGATTAAAGATCCAGAGCCAGATTATCGCGTATGCGACTTCTGGAATAACTGTTGGAACATAGGCCACGGACCGGTGCAATCCAAACAATCTTCGTTTCGATTGGAGGAGGAGGGCGAGGAGGAGGGCCCCAGCAAGCCGCAGCGGAACGGCGATCAACAAGAACAGCACGGTGCTACGGATCGAGCTGCGCACCATAGTTGACTCATACAGCTTGATGAAATTCGTGATTCCGGCCCATTGAGGAGGTTGAATCGAGTTATATTCGGTGAAAGCGATGGCGAAGGTGGCAAGAGCGGGAATGACAACCAACACCAGCGATCCAACAATAAAGGGAACGAGAAACAGCCGTAGCTGGGCTTTATAACTAATGCGGGAGAGCATAAAAGAGTGTGGTCGGATTTTGATTATCGATAGATCTCATGGGTGGATTAATAGAGGAGCAGTATACCATGGAAGCGCTGGGTGAACTAAGGGATGGGAGGCCTGATCTGCTACCGGCGCCAGCGCGTTCTTAGACAGTAAATAGTTGAAATTGCTCCATATCTAAATCGTATCTTCACTAAGGACGGTGGTCCAGGCCGAACAACGAGGTCGGGCCAGGAAATGTTTTCTAGTTTGAATTGATTTTCAAGGCTAGAATTCCTGTGGTCGCAATCGCCTGATTCGATCGCCGAAAAAAGGATCACAGGGTATTCAATGAAGAATAACATCAAGGCCCTAACCGCCGCGTCTTACCTCTCGATGCTGTTCCTTGGAGTTGCAACCAGTTTAATCGGGGCAATAGCCGGCAATCTCGACCTCACACCTTTCCAGATAGGACTTTTTCTTACTATCCAGAACGTGGGCTTTATGATTGCGGTTTGGGTGTCGGGCGCCCTGTCGGACAGCCTCGAAAAGCCGCGAATACTTTTCGTGGGGAGCCTTATCCTGGCCTTGTCTTTCCTGACCTTTTATCTGACCGAAAGTTTGTTGCTCAATTTATTCATCATGATGATGATCGGCGTTGGCATGGGTAGTTATGAGGGAGTGACCGATGCGATGCTGCTCGACATGCACCAAGTACGGCAAAGCCTTCACATCAACATCAACCATTTCTTCGTGACCTTTGGAGCGATTCTCATCACGGTCTACTTGATATTCTTGGAGATGAATTGGCGGAATTCACTCATTCAGTCAGCGGTTATTGTTCTAATTCTTGCAGCTGTATATGCCGTCGTCCGTTTGGCAAAGAAGCAGAAATCTTCTGAAGATTATATGCAGCGTATCCGGATTATTTCCCGAGATAGATTGGTCGGCGCCCTGTTTCTGACATCCGTTCTTGTCGTGGGAGTTGAGCTTGGATCAATCGGGATCTTGACTACCTACTTGATGGATCTTCGAGATTTCAATTTGACGACATCCAAAATCGGGCTTGTGGTCTTCCTGGTGGGTATCGCCGTCGGGAGGATAGTAATTGGCTTTGTCGCCCAAGACCGGAAAATAGCTAATTTCATCTTGGGCTTGCTCGGCTTATCGACGATCACCTATACCCTTCTCTTTTACGTTGGACTAGGTCAATTGACCTACCTAAGCACTTTTATGGCAGGGTTCTCTCTCTCCGCGATAGTTCCCCTGATAATATCCTTTGCTGGACAGGTCTATCCCGAAATGGCAGGTACCGTAATCGGATCGATCAAGGTTGCTTTTCCCGTAGGTGGAATTCTTCTACCGTTCCTGATGTCCCTGTTAGCGAGTCAAACTACATTGCAGGTGGCCTTGGTGATCTTCCCCGTAGCTTTGTTCATTGCCTTCCTGATCCTATTCTTCGAGTTCAGGAGTCTGCCTGACCGAGTAAATCAGAGTGAATGAGCGGTGGGGGGGGCAAGTTCATGTGCAAACGAGTCTCTCCCTAATTTGCACTCATTCCCGCCAACTTTTCGAGGCCTGCTACCCCCCATAGAGGCCTTCCTGCGGAATGCCTGCTCCCGCGAGCGATCCAAGGCTGACAAGACACCCCCGTCCCAATCCGCACCCCGCCCGCTGCCTGTCATTCACGCGGAGGCGGGAATCCAACCTGTCGAGGATCTGATTTCGAGTACGCTCCAGGGCTGACAAGGCACCCTCTGTCCTAGTCGGCAACCCCCACTATATGTCATACCCGCGAACGCGGGTATCCATCCGGCGGAGGATCTGTTATCGTGTACGTTCCATTGCTGGCAAGGCACCCTCTATCCTAAGCGGGAGGACAGGTTAACAAAATACTATGGATTCCCGCTTCCGCGGGAATGACTAATGGATGTTCGAACCGGATGTCAATCCAACCAGAGCGGAACAGAATTCCATCAGCCGGAATCGGGCAGTACTTCTCGCAGATGCCTCAGAATACAAGACCACTTTTTGAAAAGCTGGAAACAATCCTCGTTCGATGAACGCTTTGTCGACCTGTACGACATTAGAGGTGAGGGTGGATAGTTCACAATAGTTCCGGAGATGACCGCTCGGGAAGATGCCTGGGGAGTAGGGAGGTCCAGGCAGATCTAACCCTAGATCTGCCTGGATCAAACCGTATTTACTCTATAACGACGAAGTCACTACCACTGCGACCAAAGACCTCGGGAGAATACATTTCTTCGGCTTTCGCCGGCGGTACGATGAACTCGCCTGGTGTCGTAGCCCGGGCGATGTAAGAATAGTTATGGACGCCATCCCAGAGTAGAGTTGTGAAAGCTTCGGCTCGTTCATCGCGCATATTCTGGTGTTCGTACCAGGTCCCCCACCACCACCAACCATAGCGAGACAGGGTCTCCCCAGGATCCTGTGGTGTCTCGCCAGAAACGGCAAGGGCAGGATTAATGATCTCCAGCCCTGCCGGAAGCGGATCGACCAGGGCAACGTGATAGCGACGATTATCGGCTACCATGGATAGACGAACCCTAACCCGGGCACCAGCCTTTATGTGCCAGGTACCATCTTCATCCTGATACACATCTTCCGGATCGTCCATGGCCTCATAACTTCTACTAACGACAAAGCCCATATCGAGCGGATCAAGCTCTAAGTCAGTCGGTGAGTAGCTTAAGCCTAGTCGATAGTAGAGGCGTCCGATTCCTTCCTTACTTAATATCAGATCATAGGTATCGGGTCCTTCTCCTGTTTCATCAACCAGATACGCCATCGGAACGATCGTCTGGTGTCGTTCCGTTGTTCGTCCCACGTATTCATGTTCACCGGCGAATGTCTCTCCAAGCCACATCCGGGCGAGAAAATCAGGCGTCTCGGATTCGTAGGTGTTGAAGTATCGGTCCAAAGCCAGGAGAACGAAGACATTTTCCTGGGTGTTGGCCCAACGACCCTTTGTCCGGTGGGCTAATAAACCGTTCACGACTTTAGGGATAAGGTCGCTTTCGGGATCGCCGGCAATCAATGCATCGAGGATCACGGCGTCGGTACGGCGGTTTGAATGCAGCAGTAGATAGGCTTCTTCGCCATATGAAGTGGTGAAATTAGCCGCTCCGGCCGTTTCGACCGCCCGATTCTCCAGGTGCCGCTCGATCTCTGCGACCTCTGTCGAGTACGATGGATCGTCATTAAGCACCCGCCAAATCCAGGCCGCCGCCTCTAAAGATAGGCCGTCCAACCCAGCTTCGTGATAGAGGGCGCCGGCTTTTCTAGCGTCTCTATCACTCATCAGCATGCGAACATAGAGGGCGTAGGAACTCATACTCCAGCGAGTTCTCTGTCCATACCAGCTTGGGTAGTAATCTTCGATATAGGTAAGATAGTCCAACACGCCTTCCTGCATATCGGATGGGACATCAAAGCCCTTATTCTCGGCCATCTGGAGGGCATGGGCGACGTGAATCGTATGGTAAGGGATAGAGTCCTTCCCACGTCTCCAGACCGGGAATCCGCCATCATAATTCTGCAGACCGGCGAGTGTTTCAATATCTCGCTCAACTGCCTTCTCCAATTCCTCGGGTGGCGGTAAGCCGTCTGCTTCGAAAGCATCCAACACATCTCGCAGAGCTGCGATGGCTAGAATCCGGGAGGCCAGCTGCTCTGTACATTCATATGGATAAGCGGTCAAATACAGCACGGCGTCGGTCAAGGCTTGCAGAGCGGTCGACGAGGTGTTTATCTCCAGGCCACCGAATTGGGGGAAGACGTCGATGGGAGCGGCGACCGGCTGTACGATCGCTCCATCGTCGACCACACCATAGGTGGCAAAGGCTTCTGTGGTGGCGGGGGTGTAGACCGGCAGGTCCACAACAGCCGCATCGGCATAATCTCCGGACACTGCCGCGATTTGGAATCTGGCCGTGCCTGGGCTGACGGTCGTGACAGGGAAGCGAACTTCAATCCGATCGTTGGCGGGCACTATGACTCGCATTCCAGCGTCACCCGTCAAATCAACGTTGCTGGCTTGCACGGCGACCTCAACTTCCATCTCTTCGTCGGTCTGGTTCTGCAAAACAACTGGCAGCTGGAATCGGTCGCCAAAGTTCAAGAAGCGAGGCGCTGACGGACGGACCATCAGCGGCAGCCGGGCGACCAGATTTGATTCGGCCGATCCGAATTGTTTATCGCCAGCCACGGAGACTACCATGATCCGGTAGCGGGTGAGATTGTCAGGTACATGAACCTCTACCTGGGCCTGCCCGTTGGCGTCAGTTCGAACCTCCGGAGCGAAAGTAGCCAGAGGATTGAAGTCCAGGCGGACCCGGATGGCTTGCGGCCCTTTTCCTTCAGGGGATGGTTCACCGGCAGCCGGGGCGAATGCCATCTCGGCCTCTTCGACGACCGCACCGAATGCGACATCGGCCAAGGCTCGAGTCGATTGGGCAATGGCATCATCAGCGCCGGCTCCAACCTGGTCCGCCAAAAGTTGTGGATTTGCCAGAACAATACTCTCCCGGCCATATTGGCTTGAAAGGTGAGATGGGCGGTGGGAGTAGAAGATGCTGAGTGGGTCGGCTAGCTGGTAATTTGTTAGGGCTAAGATCGCTTCGTCGACTACGACTACCGCCAACTCGGCGTTGGAAACCGGAGCGCCGTTAGCGTCCGTTACAGTTACATTGACGATGGTCTCGCCGCCGGGTTCAAGGGCTGTTTCCTCGGGATCGATCTGCACGGAGAGCGACCGGCTAAAATTAGAAACATCGAGGTTAAGCGCGCCTGAGGCGTATGCGGGTCTTTCTGGCAGCTCCGGTATGACCTCGCCATTGTCACTTGTTCTTGGCGCGGACCCAACAAGGTCTACCTGGAGGTGCAGGTTGGGTACATGTTCCTCGCCGATTGGTATCGATAGGGTAGTGGAATCTTCGGAGATGACGAATCGCTCGGTATAGAGAATGCCATTTCGACTTACGGTGAGCAGTCCTTCTGCCGGGCTGAAGGGACTCTGAACCAGCACCTGAGCCACATCACCTGGATGATAAGTTTCCTTATCAGGGATCAGGGAGACCGTTTCCTGTTCGACATCCCGAGCAGGAGGTCGTTTTCCGCCGCTAACCCAGCGTTGAAATTGGCTCTTGTTAAGACGGCCTAGTGAATCCCTAACAGTCGCCACGATCTGGTAAGAGCCACCGACGGCTGTATCGAATGAGCAAGAGACCGGTTCCTCGCCCGACTCAATTTCACAGAGTTGAACGTCCGCTTCTACTTCTTGCCACCGGCCGTTTTGATATTTCCATTCCAGTCTGCCGGCGGTCATTTCGATCGTCTCGCCAGCAACGGCGTTTCCATCAATATCCGTTACTATCGCCTCGATCTCGAGCGGGGTGCCTTGTTGTACAAAGGTTTTCTCACTCCGCATACCGACATAGTACGCTCCTGGATGGACAAGCAGGGTAGTCGCATCGGACCAAGCCTGCCTGTTTACATCCATGACCGTTGCCTCGGCAACAACGCTAAAGGGTCTGGGCTCGTTCGCTTCCTCGAAATCCAAGCGAAGATAATGGGTTCCGGACGCATCGGTTAATCCGGAGAAGCTCTCCATGGATTCACCGCCATATTCGTCATATGGGCCGAAACTATAGGCTTCTTCGAAGAAGAACCACCAGGGCCTCCAGATGCCAAAATTGAAACCTGGCCAATTAGGAGGTGAATAGTTTGAAGGCGATGAAGTCACATACCAGGTCGTCTCCGCGTTTGGCAGAGGCCCACCGGCGAAATAGCTGGCTTCGACCGCGACAACGGCATGATCACCAACAAAGTAGGGTCCGACCGATTCGTTGCGTGTGCTGACTTCAAATTCAGGCCGGCGGAATTCCTGAATTTGAAACTGGTGATGGGTTTCCCAGTTGATAAAATCAATAAGAGGACCTTCGGCTGTCAGCAGAATATTTGCGTAGCCAAGATTTGCGTTTTCGGGCAAGGTGAAATTGAAATCAAATCCGCCCAGGGCATTTACGTCGCTCTCGCCTTCAACTAAATCATTGCCCTGCGGACCAATGACGCGATAGCGAACGCTGTTCACGTTTGATCCGATGAGCTCGACGTCTCCCCCTTGTCTGCCGCCAACCCGGCGCATCCAACCTTTGACGTTTACTTCTTCACCGGGACGGTACATCTGGCGGTCATCAAAGATGTACCATCTCAACTCATCGGCAACAGGTCGCCGGCTCCAGGCCTCATCACCCCAGTAATAGGTACTGCTGGGTAAAATAGCTAAGTCATCATCCTTCTGGGCGACTAACAGCGAAACCCCTGCGTCTGGCAAGTCAAAACGCGTCAAGCCGTTTTCACCAGTCCTGAATGAGGAATTTCCCGGTTCTAGTTCAATATCAACACCAAACAGGGGTGAGCCTTCATCTAGAGATGTTGCCCACACAATCATTTCACTATGATCGACGAAGGCATCCAGGCCTATGTTTGTTGACTGAACCCAGGCGATTACATTGTGGTATCGTTCATTGTCCTTAGAACCTCTCCCTGGAGGCGGATCGACGATGACCAGGGCATGCCCAAAATCTCCATCGATGATCTCTTCCAGATCAATCGCTGTTTCGGTCAGAGCATCGGGTTCGCCATCCAAGTCGATGCTCTCATTATAGATCTCCCTTCCAGGAGGTTCTGGTGGATCATCTGTCCGGTAATACTCGTTCAGGAAGTTCTTGTATGCCGGCCAATCAGATGGTTCCACTTCATAAGCTCTTACCCGCAGCTCGTCGTAGTTAATCGAGTAGACTGAAAAGGCTTTTTTCTCGGCAGATGGATCTAGAGTAACAAGGATTTTGTCCGGTCCAGCCAGGGTAGGCGGGGCGGATCCGACCCGAAATCTAAGAGTTTCATCTTTTTCCATGCTCTGGCCAAAGATGTCCCGGATCGAGCTGTCTACCGTAACACGATAGTCAGTTCGCCCCTTCGTCGTTCCCTGGATCGTAATCGAACTACCGGCAACGTTCACGGTAGCGCCAGGTAGATCGGGGCTAATGCTGAGCATCGATTCCTCAAAGAGGTCGGTATCGAGGGGATTGTTGAAAAAGATATATAAGGGGGTTAGCGGGGGGCATTCGCCATCATACCAACCACACTCATGATTATCTATCCTGAGGGGGGCGTAGGTATAGAACGAGAAGGACTCCGATTCCTCAGTGACAAGAGGTCCTTCTGACGATGGGGTGCCTGGACCAACCGTTATCTGAATACTGGCATCGGTGGGGAACGGCCGTGTCGACCGGAAAGCCATCCAATACCCGTCACGAGCAAACTTGACCCTTCGACTGACGACTTCGTTGGCTTCAATGTCGGATTCGCTTGCCAGCCGCAGTGCCTGTCGCTCACCATCCACCTTAAGCTCAATCGTGCCCAAAACGGAATCGGGATCGATCATCTGGTCGAAGGAAATAAATATGAGGGGCTCCAGTTCCTGTGGTCCATCAGTCGGATAGTAGTCGACAAGAGTCGGCGGCGGAGTCGTGAAAGACCAGGTTACGGTGTTTTCAAGAATGCCACCGACGGCTGACTTGGTTCCAGCGGGGATCTCCACCCGATATTCAGTGGCTTTTGGGAAGCGATCTATCTCATCAGATTCATACTCAAAAGATAGGGTTTTAGTGCCCAGCCACTTCCATACGCCTGGTAGATCAGGGGACAACCTTACCGGAACATCCTCGGAAGCCAATTCCTCAATTGTTGTTAGAGGAACCATTGGCTGGTTGAAGGTAACGTTTAGAAATGGCGCGATAGGGATCTCTCCCTCCGGGGCATATCGAAGGACCTCAAGAGGGCCATCGGCGACAGCTACAGGAGTGACGTCCACCGGTGGCGGGGGAAATGGCTCATCAATGACTTCTCCAGTTCTTGGCGGCGGCAATGATCTATCAGGTAGGTTGAATTCCTCGACGTCATCCGGAGCAGCATTAAGGGTAGGAAGCCGGTCTAAAATAGCATTGACTTCATCATCACTTAACGGTTCACCGGTTGCGACCGGTAGGCGCTCTTCTGCTCCCGACTGTTGCTGTCCCTTGCTTAAACTGATGTGCAATCGTGCGTCTTCACCAGACCCAGGCTGGTCTAGGGATGAAGTTTCTATTCGAACGCCAGTGATGGGGCCGCCGGTTACCACGATGTCATCGTCATCCTTATCTCGAGTAATTATTAGTCCGACAATTAGGGCGGCGCACAAACCCCCGGAAAGTACGACGCCTATGACAAGAGCTAGGATTCCTGTCCGTCGGGTTATCAGCTTGTTGTATTGAGACATGTTTCATGTCCTCCGTGAGGGTGTTCAAATAATGCCTTCTAGGTCTGTTCCTGATAAATAGACGTATAAGCTTGGTCAGTGGTTCCTCTCCCTGATAAATTTCCTGGTGCACTCGGAATAATTTACCTTGTTTGAATGGTAATAATCGAGGCTTCTCGTTACTCTAGCATACTTGATATTTCTCGCCATTTCACTACTCAAATAGTCATGCAAGCGGGAGGAGCCGTCTATACCTCCTTACAATCTTGACTCGTCGGTTCTTC
>DASRZI010000220.1:0-9734 GCA_035686605.1 Candidatus Zixiibacteriota bacterium | reverse complement strand
TCCCGATGTCCAGGCAGGTAAGGTTGATTTCTCCTCTATCAAATTATGCGTTTCCGGCGCCGCTGCCCTGATGCAGGAGACAAAGAATCGATTCGAAAGCCTCACAGGTGGGAGATTGGTTGAGGCTTACTCGCTGACTGAGGCAGTCTTAGCTTCGGTCATTACACCAGTGAATGGTGAATACAAGACGGGGGCTATTGGAATACCGCTGCCCGATGTCGAGGTAAAAATAGTCGACGCTGAAACAGAAGCTGGACCGCTGGCCCCGAGGGAAGTGGGCGAGATCTTACTTGGCGCGCCGCAGTTGATGCTTGAATATTGGGGAAGACCGGAAAGAACGGCCGAAACGCTGCGAGATGGCTGGATATATACCGGGGATCTGGGTTTTTTGGACGAGGACGGCTATCTCTACCTGGTCGACCGCAAGAAGGACCTCATCAAACCGAGCGGTTTCCAGGTCTGGCCCAGGGAAGTGGAAGAAGTCATCGCCACCCATCCGGATGTTGTCGAAGTTGGTGTGGCTGGTGTTCCTGATCCCTACCAGGGAGAAGCCGTGAAAGCATGGGTGGTATTGACAGAAGGCAGCTCCCTATCGGTGGAAGAACTCCGGACCTATTGCAAGGAGCAGTTGTCGTCATACAAGGTGCCAAGGCGCATCGAATTTCGCGACTCCCTGCCCAAATCGGCCGTGGGTAAGGTCCTTCGAAAAGACCTGGTTGCCCAAGAGAATGCTGATTAGATTTCAGCCTCCTACCTTAGTGCCAGTGCGTTGTGTTTATCTATTGTTTGTTATCGACCCAATAGGAGTTAACAATGAAGCAGCTTAAACGTCTCATTCTTATCTTCGCCATCGCTTTTGCCTTCTTCTTTATCTCCCCTGCGATGTTTAGCGGCCAATTTGGTCCGTATGACTTGATGAAGAACGGGGATATTCTCGATCTAGTCACACCGCTCGTGCTCATCCCCCTCTACTGGCTGCTCCTTTGGATCGGTAGGGATCAAGGTCCGAGTAAAACGGAAGGTGTGGTCTTCATGGTCCTGGCAGCTCTCTGGGTATTAGGGCAGGGCATGCATTTGGCAGCGAATTCTATTGAGCACTTGATGTCGGACATGGTAGGCACGGACGCGCAGGTATTGACCTACTACTATGATGAACATCTCAGCCATTATATGTGGCATATTGGCGTTATGGGGCTCTCGGCCCTGCTTATTTGGCGACAATGGAGAAATCCGTTTGAAGGTGAGCGGTCGACACTGTGGATAGAAGGTGTGTCGGGTCTTATATATGGATTAACCTTCTTTCTGATCATTGTGGAAGGTCAAACGGCCAATGTCGGACTTCCCTTCGCCATTATCGTGGCAATAGCCGGTTTGATCTGGGGAAGGGGGAAGCTGCGACAGCAGCCAATCCTGGCTTTCTTCTGGATCGGCTACCTGCTTGCCACCCTATTTACGATTGGCTGGTGGATATACTGGGGAGATTTAATAGAGTTCAGCGATCCCATCGTCGGTATCATCAGTTAGAGACAAGTGACGGTCACCTGGAAGGTGACAGTCACTTCATGCTCTTCAGATTGTGACATTTGACACCTGACAACGACATATCCTGTATGCTATGATCCTCGTCGGCGTGGCCTGTATACGGCTCTAGCGATTCTCCATCGAACCCGTTGCCTTATTGGTACGACTGACCTGATCAGCTGCTTGCAGTGGGTCCGATGTAATAGCACTAGTAGCCTCTCGTCCAGACTCGTTTCTCAGGCCTGAAGTGGACTGTGCAGCAGCAGGAGGACCGGCATGAATAACAATCCCTATAAGCGTTTGGCAGAGCGTCTGGACGCTTTACCCAACGGATTTCCACTTACTGAGGATGGAGCTGAACTACGGCTGTTAGCCAAGTTGTTCACGGCCGAGGAGGCCGCCATTGCCGCTGAACTGCGCTTATCGATGGAGACCCCTGGCGAGATCGCCGATCGCCTGGGTAAGGATCCGAAGGAGTTAAAGAGCCACCTCAAAGGTATGGCCCAACGCGGTCTCATTGCCTGGGGGAAGAAGGATGGGCAAGTTGGCTACAAATTGATGCCGTTCGTAGTCGGAATTTACGAATTCCAAGCCGGCACTATCGACCAGGAACTTGCTCAGCTGTTTGAAGATTACTACCAGCAGGTGTTTACCGACGTCCTTAAGGTAAAACCACAAGTTCACCGGGTTGTGCCAATCGGTGAAACAATCCAAACTGGCATGGAAATCCGTCCTTATGAAAGTGCGACAAACATTGTGGACGGCGCTAGTTCGTGGGCGGTGACTGATTGCATCTGTCGAAAACAAAAGGCACTGATTGGTGATCCTTGCCAGCATTCACTGGATGTTTGCATGATCATGAGCCAACGGCCAAATGCATTTGACAACAGCCCAACACTTCATAGCTTGACCTACGAGGAAGCCCAAGGCACGCTGCGTCGTGCAGCCAATGAAGGGCTGGTGCACTCGGTGTCAAACAGTCAAGAAGGTCTTTGGTACATCTGCAACTGCTGCACCTGCTCCTGTGGCATACTCCGGGGAATGGCCGAGATGGGGATCGCCAACGTGGTCGCCAAATCGTCCTTTGTAAATCATGTCGACGAAGACCTCTGCTTCGCGTGCGAGGATTGTTTGGAGTACTGCCAGTTCGATGCTCTAACCATGGCCGATACAGTCGTGATCAACGCGGTCCGCTGCGTCGGATGTGGCCTTTGCGTGATCGCCTGCCCTGAGGATGCTTTGGCCCTGGTTCGAAGGCCAGAGGCGGACATCCTGAAGACGCCGGTCAGCGAGCGCGATTGGATGGAGGCTAGAGCATTCGAACGCGGTCTTGAGATCACGTCAGTGCTGTAGCGGCAAGGGATTTAACAGGCAGTTTTAAAACCTTGGTATCTTCGCGATTAGTGGGGGAGCCGGTTGTACTTCTTCATAGCCTCCAACAACCTATCGTGGGGGAGGGCGAAAACCTTGTGATTATCCCTACCTTCCATCGTCTCGGCCGCCACCAAGGCATTTACGATCGCTTCCTCAACAGCAAACACGGTCGCTTCGAAGAAGCTTGTTAACTGCGCATTAGGCAGCATCTCCACGCTCCGCATTCTCTCGGCGGCCGCCGCCTCTGAATTGGCATTCGAATAGGCGATGAAGATGTCACCTGACCTGTTGGCCCCTAATCCGCCAACCCGGGCGATGCCCATCGGCACTCGCCGGGCCAATCTTTTGAGCTGGTGGGGCAGCAGCGGTGCGTCAGTGGCTATCACGACGATGATTGAGCTTCCCGAGACACCAACGTCCTCTGTCCATCCTTTCGGCATGAGATCGGGTATTTCTTGGCCAACAGGAACGCCGGCAATGGTCAGGTGCCTTCTTGCTCCATAGTTAGCCTGGACGAGAGCTCCTACGTTAAAGGTTTGGTTATCAATAGTGACAATTCTTGATGAGGTGCCGATCCCTCCTTTAAATCCATGACATATCATCCCTGTGCCGCCGCCAACGTTACCTTCCTCTGGGATGCCAGATTGGGCATCATCCAAGGCTGCAAAAACGTGCTCCGGCTTGACGTGGAAACCGTTAATATCGTTGAGAAATCCGTCATAAGTCTCGGCTACAACCGGCAAGTACCAATTATTGGTCGCGTCCATAGAACCAGAGAGGTGTTTGAGGCTGTGGTCGATCACTGCAGTATGCACCAGGCCGACGCTGTGAGTATTCGTGATCATGACCGGCCCTTGCAGGAAACCAGATTCCTCGACCCAGGTGGTACCAGTCATCTCTCCGTTGCCGTTCAGCGAATACCAGCCGGCGAAAACCGAGGTGTTGTCCCGGCCGTTCGGCAGGATGGCGGTTACTCCTGTGCGGACAGGACCCTTGCCGGCCACCAGAGGACCATCACCGGAGATGATAGTCCTGTGGCCAACAAGCGTCCCGCCAACGTCGGTAATAGCATTGAAAGGTCCTGGTTCACCAGGGATCGTAATCCCTAAATCTCGTGCCCTAGTCATCGTGTTACCTCCTGAAATGTTTTCGTCCTGCTTTTTAAAATGGCGTCAAATAGCTGGTTGCTGCCTCCCACAGAGATTTCCTACGAATCTGCCTGCTGTATTTGATTCCTTCGCGTTAGCCTTTCGTCACTCCGATTTAACCTTGTTGGCCGACTCGGGATAAGATACGATCCAGGACCGTAAGAAGTGTAAAGGAAATCTACCTATCTTTGCCGTTTCCTGCCAATACTAGAGAGATGAGAAACCATGAACAGTAAGCTTCAAGAACTCCAGGAGCTCAAAGTACTCAAAGCTCGTCTTAGAGAGGTAATCGATCTGAACAGCGCGTTATCGATTCTGCATTGGGATCAGTCAACCTATATGCCAGATGGAGGAGCACAGGCGCGAGGTCGGACGACAGCCACCATCGGCCGCATCGCCCAGGAGAAGCAAGTCGATCCGGAGATCGGACGGCTTCTGGATGTCCTGGAACCAGTCGCTGAAGATTTGCCCTACGACGACGATGATGCCAGCCTGATCAGGGTGGCCCGTCGAGATTTCGAGAAAGCCATCAAGGTCCCTCCTGATTTTACGGCCGAGTTTTATAATCACCGGGCGGTAAGTTTCAGCACCTGGGCCAAGGCCAGGCCCGAAAACGACTTTAAAGCCGTGGAACCTATGTTGGAGAAGACCCTGGATTTCAGCCGTCGCTATGCTGATTTCTTTCCAGGCTACGACCATCCGGCCGATCCCCTTATTGACCGCGCTGATTACAGTATGAAAGCGGAGACGATTCGGGCACTATTTGCCGACTTGCGTGAGCAGCTCGTACCCCTGGTCGATGCCATCAGCCAGCAGCCGATAGCCGATGATAGCTGCCTGGCCCAACATTATCCGAAGAAACTGCAGTTAAAATTCGGAGAATGGGTCGCTCGCCAGCTAGGCTATGATTTCAAACGGGGCCGTCAGGATCTGACCCACCATCCATTCATGACCGGCTTCTCGATCGACGACGTGCGTATTACGACGCGGGTCAATGAGCACTATCTGAATGATGCCCTCTTTGGCACCATGCATGAGTCTGGTCATGCGATGTACGGGCAAGGCGTCGACGACAAATTCGAGGCTTCTCCTCTGATGTATGGCACATCTTCTGGCGTCCACGAGAGCCAATCGCGCCTCTGGGAGAATTTGGTCGGCCGGGGAATGCCTTTCTGGAGACGCTTTTATCCCCAACTCCAGGCGATGTTTCCCGGACAGCTCGGCGACGTACCAATTGAGACCTTTTACCGGGCCATCAACAAGGTCGAGCGCTCACTGATCCGGGTTGAAGCCGATGAGGTTACTTACAATCTCCATGTCATGATCCGTTTTGACCTGGAGTTGGCCTTGCTTGAAGGGAATCTATCGATTCATGATCTGCCAGACGCCTGGCATGCCCGGTACGAATCGGACCTCGGCCTTCGTGCGCCTGACAACCGCGATGGCGTCATGCAGGACGTGCACTGGTATGATGGCATGATCGGAGGATCGTTCCAGGGGTACACTCTGGGAAATATCATGAGCGCCCTTTTCTTTGATGCGGCGAAGAAAGCGCATCCTGAGATTATGGGTGAGATCGAGGTTGGTGAGTTTGGCACGCTGTTGACCTGGCTTACTGAAAACATCTACCGGCACGGACGAAAGTACACGGCCGATGATCTCGTAAGACGAATCACGGGCAGCCCACTGAAGATCGAGCCGTATATCGCATATTTGCAGACAAAGTTCGGGGAGTTATATCAGCTGTAGAGGATAGATACCGATACTTTCAAAAAACTCGGTTTCTTCGCTTGCTCTTATGCGGCTTGGATACGGATCAGAACTCTTTCTGGAAGTCCCCGCTCGTTCGGTGCTGTCGCTTTTACAGCCAGCAAACATCCAAAGAATCGTCCCTGTCAAGTCTTGAACCCTGCTCCCTTCCCCCTAGACCCTGCTCCCTTTCCCATTGTGAGCGGACACGGGGGTCCGCCCCTACTGTCGTTGCTGCTGATATCGCATCATCCGGGGTCGGACCCAATGTCAAGTCTTGAACTCTGCTCCATTTCCCCTTAGACCCCGCCCCCTTTAGCCCTGCCCCATTCCCCTTGAACCCTGCTTCCTTTCCCCATGCTCCCACCTTATTCACTATCTCCTCACACCATCGTGGATAAAGTTGCCATATGGCAAGAAGCGTTCGCATTCTACTGGTCGCCGACACTCATTTGGGATTCGATCTCCCTTTCAAACCGCGGATCCAACGTCGACGACGCGGTCACGACTTCTTCGCCAATTTTGAAAGAGCCCTGGAGCCGGCGATGCGAGGTGAAGTTGACCTGGTTGTGCACGGAGGGGACCTGTTCTTTAGGGCTAAATTTCCCGATGCCCTGGTCGAAAAAGCCATGGAACCCCTTCTCCAAGTGGCCGAGTGTGGTATACCTGTCTATCTTGTACCAGGCAACCACGAGCGTTCCAAGATTCCGCTGCAGATATGGACGGTGCATCCCAACCTACACATTTTTCGCCAGCCGGGTACTTTCGTTTGTCGATTACCCCAGGCGACGATTGCTCTATCTGGCTTCCCATTTGCTAGAAGAGTTGGAGATGAATTCCTTGGTCTAGTCGAAGCGACCAATTACAAAGATGCGAAGGCCGATATTCATCTGCTATGCATCCACCAGGCTGTTGAGGGGGCTAGCGTGGGTCCGAGTGATTACACATTTAGGAGGGGTTCAGATGTCATTCGAGGGTGCGATATCCCGCATGAGTTCACAGCGGTTTTATCAGGGCACATCCACCGCAGCCAGATGCTCACCCATGATTTAGTGAATCATCCGATGCCGGCGCCGGTCATTTATCCAGGCTCCGTGGAGCGCACCGCTTTCGCCGAGCGATTTGAAGAGAAGCATTACGTGATACTCAATTTCGATTTACCTTTTGGCAACCAAGCGCCCAGGGTAGAGGTGGCTTTCGTGCCCCTTCCAGCCCGGCCGATGCGCACCCTGGATATAAACGGTGAATCTCAAGATGTACGGCGTCTATTAGGCGATCTTCGCCGCCGGTTGTGGTCCATGGACCCTGAATCGATAGTCAAAATCCGGTTAAATGGGAAGGTGAACGGCGATCTTTCCAGGCACCTCAGCTCGTCGAGGCTGCGCGACATGGCGCCAGAAACAATGAATATATCGCTGCGGTTTTTGGATGATGAATGAGCGGGTCTTGCTAACACAGTCGGGGAAGCCCACAGCTAGCAGCGCGTTGATCGATGACGTCGAGTTTTCCAAAGGGGGCCTCCAGGAAACCAGAGGATGTTATTTGCCGGCTATATCGATAGGCACTGATCCTCTGTTCCTAAGGGGTAATGCAAGCCATCATCGCTCTGAGGAAATTCAGAAAAGAAGGATTGTAATTAGATAACGAAGCTTAATCGACAACCTGGGTGAAGATGTGGTAACTGTGCCGGTTGATGCCCATGTCATATTTGCCGTGCAATATCGCCAGCAGGCTATTGAGCTTGTAGAAGTGCCTAGCATCACTCTTGAAGCGCACAGATGATGTCATGAACCATTCTGTTGGCTTGGACATCTCCGGCCTGATGAGATGACCGATGGCTTCAAAGGTTATCTGGGCTCCATCGTCCACCTTGATTATTCCCCGAAGGTTCACCTCGCAAACAAACTCCCCCTGCTCCTGAAAAAGATCCCAGAGGACGGTTCCGTTAACTGCTTGTCCAAAAACCGCACCTTCACCGCTGCCCAAGTATTCGCCTAATCTGCCCCGGTCAGGAAACGCGCGGGCAGCTCCCTGGCGATTCTCGAGCTCCATGTCGCAAAAATGCTGTAGTCGTGGTCCTGCATTTGATTCCGTACCTGGCATGATAAGCCCTCCTATAGATGGCCAGCTTCTAACTGCTATCGCGAAGAAGAATTCTCACCCGGTCTTCGGACAGCCATTCAACTGTTACACCTTTTCCGCATCCGCCACAGTAAGCGATCCACTCATGGTTATCTTCGGATTCGGCGGTCTTTTCGGTTTTATCAAAGCTGTATATGCCACCTTCTTGTACAGAGCCAACTTGTTCGTAGTCCGCGTTCTTGGTCCAGGTGTGGCTGATAGCCAGGACGCTGCTGCCGCAATCTGAACATATAAAAAAATGGTTCTTTGCTCATCTATACAATCCTTTTGTTGATCCCCTTGTTTAACGCAATGCATCCGCTGCTTGGCGAATGGCATTTAGGTCCATTTTGAGTCGTCGCACCTATGCCTCAAGGTCAGCTGCGAGTACCATATAGTTTACACCAATATGCCTCGAATATTCGTAACCTATCATCCGCAAGCCAGTGAACAAGCAGACGCTCAACCTTGTGCAGGTCACACCGGGGATTCTGCTTCTCAAGGATTATTGAGTTCATCACTGGATACCTGTTGACCAGCATCCTCAGTTATTTGGACCGCCTTCACGGTCAGCATCATGGCATGTTCCATTCTTTCGACGGTTTTGGCAATTGAGGCATCGCTTAGCCGGCCGTTGGCGACATACAGGCTCTGAATATAGGTGCTGTTTAGATTCAGTTCCCAAATAAAACTAGTAAAAGCCGTCTCCAGCTGTACCAACCGGGCTACAGATGTTTGAATGCGGTCTAACGGATTATAGACTAGTTGGACGATCAGCCCGCCGAGTGTACCGAGGGCTGCCAGCAAACCGACCACACGGGAAGATGTGTCTTCACCAGTCAATGCGGCCGCCAGGCCAATGCCGATTATGACCAGACCAACAACAAAGACCATCACGTTCAGCCCCTGGAGTACGCGGAGAGTGCGTTTGGATTCCGCGACGGCCCCTTGGAGTATCTCTGAAGCTTGTTCTCCTCGTTTTTTCGATGGATCGAGATAATAATTTTCTAGAAGCTCCTGGCGAAAGCGGCGTGTTCGCTCTTCACTGCCAATGGCACGAGTCACGGCCGCGACCGCTTCTCTTCCTCCAACCCACGCAAGCACTCGGGCGATGCCTTCCCGAGTTTCGATGTCGCTTTCATTCGGCAGACGCCTGGCAAGCACGGGAATCGCGTGTGAGTGAAGCTCAGCCAGGATTATACCATGGAGCGATGTATCGCCGTTGAAAAATCGCTCATCAGACATTTCGGCTAGCAGGCCGACTATGCGCCGCTGTTCGCTTTGGTCCTGGGAGCTGGCATCACAAATGGAAGACTCAGCGTCGGTTAGAAGTGCCGGCCTTTGAACCAGCCGGTTGAGCAGCGGTAGGACGGCGTACTTACTTTTGCGAATTAGGTCCGCAGCTAGATCGACCAGCATCGAGCCACCAGGTTCTCTGATCCACTGAAGCCAAAACTGGATGACCGCTGCCATTGCTTCGCGAGATCCGGTCCGAGCCAATGACTCCAAAGCCTTTGCCCTGGTTTCCTCATCGATCGACTCATCGCGGATCATTTTCACCAGCTTGCCCTGCCGAACGAGACGATCTTGCCGCCTAGTGTGAATGAGCCGGGCCAGCGCCTTTTCGGCCGTTGTCTGTACCTCAAGATTGCGGTCCTGTCTAACCCTTCGCTCCAGGGATTCGATGCTCTGCTCGTATAAATACTGGGGCAGATTCGCGGCATTGTCCCCAATCCAATCAGCGGCAACCACTCGAACACTCCAGTCAGGATGAACAAGAGCTTCAAAGATGTATGACATGCACACATACTCGTTGTCGAC
>DASRZI010000219.1:0-8317 GCA_035686605.1 Candidatus Zixiibacteriota bacterium | reverse complement strand
AAATAGGCAATTGACATTATTAATGGCTGCTGAGCAACTTCATTGGTGCCCTTTTTCGGTCCATGGATTGTGTTTACTGGTGGTGAATCCCCTGGTTATCTGTGTACCTTCAGAACAGCCTTTCTACTCAAAACGTGCCCGACCTTACTTCATAATAGGCGACGCATATTAACGTAAGAGAGTATCAAACAGCCGCTAAGACTGGCATACAGTGACACGATTCTAAGAATGATCGACGGCGGTTCAAGACGGCGCGAAGACGGGTTAAGGAGCAATGGTCTGTAAAGGAAACTGAACTAATGCGCTCGTTGACCCTGGTTAGTGATAAGGATAATCATGGACGATAAAAATGGACCGAACAAAACAATTGAGAGAATTATTTCGGATACCAGGATAGTGATGCTTGGCGAGGAGCCGGCCCGAGACTCCGATAACGGACATTTGGAGCCAGGAGAAAGGAAAGCGGCTATAGAAGAGGCAGTTCGATCGATCCTGACCCATGTTGGAGAGGATCCTGAGCGTGAAGGGCTGAAGCGAACACCGCATCGCGTGGCCAAATCATACGACGAGCTGCTTGCAGGATATGAGATGGATCCTGAGTCAGTGGTAAACGGAGCTTTGTTCGACGTCGAGTACGACGAGATGATCGTCGTCAAGGATATTGAATTCTTCAGCATGTGCGAGCATCATATGCTGCCTTTCTTTGGCAAAGCGCACGTCGCCTACATACCCGGCGAGAAAGTTATCGGCTTATCGAAGATACCCCGCATTGTGGAGATGTTTGCCAGACGCCTTCAGGTCCAGGAACGGATGACAACCCAGATCGCCGAGTTAGTCGAGGATATACTGAACCCCCAAGGTGTTGCGGTCGTTGTCGAAGGTTCCCATATGTGCTCGGTGATGAGAGGGGTCAAGAAGGAAAACGCCAGGATGGTTACCAGTAAGATGTTGGGCTGCTTTAGGAAAAGCGACAAAACTCGAAATGAGTTTCTCCAGCATGTTCACCAACCCCAGGGCAGCTCCATTTTTAAACTTCATGATCTTTTCCAGGGCGGTTCAAGACCGCCCTGGTACCTCACTCTTCTGATGCGATGGCTGTTCTTCTGAAGGGCATCAGATTTCCCCCCACCAATTTTATAGATTGATTTGCTGTCTTTTAAGCGCTTCTGCTTTGTACCGTTGTAGGTGGTCCCTTCATGGGCTGGAGCGCAGAATCAGCACGCTGGCTCGCGACTAGTGTCCCTCTGTAATTCGACCTTCTTTCCTTTCTTAATTTGCAGACGGCCCCCCCGATGTCCTTCCAAGTACCCCTTGGGCACCTTTCCATTTTAGAAACGCACAAAAGTTTGACAAGATATACAAAACATGTACAATATATCGACATATATAGAGTGATAAACAGATTCGGAGAGGATAGGAAATGACTTCAGATATGATTATTCAGGCCAGAGAAGTTAAGAAAACATACGATACAGGCAAAGTGCAAGTCGAGGCGCTGAAAGGAGTAGATCTCCAAGTTAGACGAGGCGAGATGGTCGCGATTATGGGTCCATCTGGAAGCGGCAAGACGACCGTTTTGAATACGCTTTCTGGACTCGACACCATCGACAGCGGGCAAATCGAGATCGACGGCCGGGACCTGGCCAAGATGAGCGACAAGCAGCGAACATCTTACAGAGCATCCAATATGGGGTTCGTTTTTCAATTCTATAACCTGCTTCCCGTATTGACGGCCGTTGAGAACGTTGAAATGCCGATCCTCCTTGACTCGAGCCAGCGGATAAATGCAAACAAGGCACGAGAGATAGCCCTGGATGCATTAGCCGCTGTTGGTCTTGAGGACCAGGCCAATCAATTCCCTGCCGAGCTTTCTGGAGGTCAGAGGCAGCGAGTGACCATTGCCCGGGCATTGGTAAACCAACCGGCGATTGTTTGGGCTGACGAACCTACCGGGGATCTGGATTCGAAGACGTCGCAGGACATCATTAACCTGATGAAGCGGCTGAACCACGAAAACGGTCAGACATTCATTCTCGTGACCCATTCAGCCACCATTGGACAGCAGGCAGATCGCATTATATGGATGAGAGATGGGCAGATTGAACCCAATTTGGAGCTTGCCGTGCCCGAATCGTTAAGGGTCAATGGTCAAGGTGTAAGACAAAATGCAGCCCCGACCGTCAGAATGCCCGCCCTCCAGATCGCCATCGATCCAGTTTGACAAGGGTTAGGATAAGAATCGAGAGAAACAGAACATGGAAACAATATTCGGAATACCCGCAAACACATTGATGATCAGCCTACTGGCTGCACTAGCGTTGATTCTTTTCAGTGTGCTCGTCATCGCCTTACGCCACCCGGTTCCATTTAAGTTGGGACTCCGGAATCTGAGCCGGCGTCGTTCACAAACTGTATTGATAATCGCCGGCCTGGCGCTTTCTACGCTGATCATCACCAGTGCATTGGGCATAGGCGACACCGTTGCATTTTCGGTTAAGTCAAGCGTTTACCAGGAGTTAGGCGTTATCGACGAGCAGATAGGCAAGGAAAGCCAGGAGTCCGGGACTGGTTTCGGCCTCGGATCGGCTGGTCCGGCCTTAGCTGGCGCGGAGAACAGCTGGCTTGAAGCGAGCTTAGCCCGCGACGTGAGCAGCGCCGTCGATGGAACGATAGTAGACGGTGTCGCACCCGTTGCCATCGAGTCCCTGCCGGGCTTCAATGAGGGCAATGGCCTGTCTGAAGCAGCGGTGGAACTACGAGGTATCGGACAACTCACGGGAACGGGTTTTGAGATGCCAGGGGGCGTAGAAAGCCTGGCATCCGGGGAGGCGGTCATCAACCAGTCTTTGTCTGATGTATTGGACCTGGTAGAAGGTGATAGCTTTTCACTGGTGAATGTCCAACCCATTCCCCTTCTGGTAGCCGAAGTTGTACCTGACGGTGGATTGGCTGGTGCTGCACCGGCGGTTTTGTTGCCGGTCGAAAAAGTCCAGGAAATCTTCTCCCGTCCAAATCAACTTACAGGGATCCTGATCTCCAATGCCGGAGGTGTTGAAGATGGTGTCGAACTGACCGATGATGCGATAGCTTCTTTGGAACCTCTCGTTGGTGACCAGATAATTCAGCCCGTCAAACTCGACCGGTTGGAGACAGCATCGAGCAGCGCGGAGTTCATTACTACGCTCTTCGTGACCTTCGGCACCTTTTCAATCCTCTCAGGGATTTTGTTAATATTCCTGATCTTTTCTGTGCTGGCTGCCGAACGAAAGTCGGAGCTCGGTATGGGACGGGCGGTTGGATTACAGCGCTCCGATCTCATTCGCCAATTCATCACTGAAGGGCTGGGCTACAATTTTATGGCAGCCCTAATCGGAGCAACCCTGGGCGTCCTGGCCGCCCTCTTACTTGCAGGTACGCTCGCCGCATTGCTAGGTGGTGACAGTCTGTCCATCACCCCCCGAGTTTCCCCCCGGTCGGCTCTGATTGGTTACAGTCTTGGATTGGTCGTCACCTTCGTGACGGTCTCGATATCTGCTGTTCGGATAAGCAAGCTCAACATCATCGCCGCAATCCGGGATCTCGATCTCCCATCACTGCCCCGCGAATCTCAATGGACCTTGTTTCTCCGGCCCTTTTTAGTCTGGCGTGCAGCATTGTCCAAGGCAGGTACGGGCAACCGAAGAGAGGCGATCAGATTGTTCATACTCGCCGGTCCGAAGGCGGTTTTGGCCTTCTGGATGGGCCTTCTGGCCAGGGGCCCCGTTCTTATGGTCCTTGGATTTCTACTTGCCTGGGTAGGTGTCAATGTTGCCAAGCAAGCCGGAGTATACGGTCTGGGTGTTTCCCTCTTCATCATTGGATTCGGCCAGATGGCTGCCTGGTTGTTTGTCTCCAAACGCCTTGCCTACTCACTTATAGGTCTTTCGCTAATCCTCTACTGGTCGCTGCCAACGATGGAAGCCGGACGATTGGCCGAACTTGGCAGAAATCCGGGCGACTTCTTCATCAGCGGGCTGTTTCTGGTGGGTGGAGCGATCGTTCTCTTCCTCTATAACGCAGATCGTCTTCTAAACCTTTTTGCCAGCGTGCTGGGTCGCTTCGGACGACTCCTTCCTGTAGCCAGGGTTTCCATTGCCTACCCAGTCGTCGCCAAAGGCCGCACTGCAGTGACCCTGGCAATGTTCAGCCTGGTGGTGTTCACCCTGGTCGGTACAACAACCATCACCAATACCTTCAGTAATTTCCTTAATGCGGATACCGGAAGTGGCGGTTACGATGTCGTGGCCCAGGCAAATCCTTTCAACCCACTTCCCGCAGAGGAGTTTGATGCAGCCGTCACCGCTCTTGCCAGCGCGGGGACAATTGAACGGCCTGATGCTATAGCTTCAGCGATCTTTGCCCCTGTCGAGGCTCAGAGTCCGGCGATGGATCAGCCAGCCGGCTATGCGATCAATGGAGTAGATGATGCCTTCCTCAACAGCCAAGAGTTAGAGCTGGCAGGAATCGCCGATGGATTCGAGGACCAAGATGCGGTTTGGACCGCCTTGCAGGAGGATCCATCGCTCGTCGTCATCGACAGCTTTTCGGTAGATAGGGAAGGGGATCCGACGTTTCAGGCCGGAGAGGACAGCTTCATTATCCAGTCCATCTCTGCAAACGAGAGCGGGTTCGCACCAGTGTCCATCCAGATTACGGGAATGGATGGGCAGAGTCGTGAATTCACGGTTGTTGGAGTGCTATCCACAGCTCCCAGTTTCTTCGGGGCAATGATGAATGTGGAGGCGGCGGCTGAACTTGGATATGAGACTCCCAATAAGTTCTTCGTTCGTCTTCCCGACGGTGCGGATTCACAATTGGCTGCCAATGCCATTGAAGGGGCACTTAGCGACAACGGCATTCAAACAACCCTGATCAAAGAACAGCTTGAGCAGAGCCGCCAGGCGACTCGAAGCGTCTTCTACCTTATCCAAGGCTTTATCGGCCTGGGATTGTTCATCGGAATCGCTGCTCTTGGCGTCGTGACAATACGCGCAGTGGTCGAACGCCGGCAGCAGATTGGCGTACTTAGAGCTATTGGTTTCCAGCCAAAAATGGTTGAAGGAGTATTTCTCTTGGAAGGTGTATTCATTGCTGGATTAGGCACACTGATTGGTTATGTCCTGGCCTTAACCTTTGCCTACAATCTTTATCTTCAGGTAGCCGCTGACCAAGGATTGGCTTTTCTACCTCCTTGGCCCACCCTTATCGCCATCGGCACGGCCATTGTCGTGGCCAGCCTGCTAACTACGTGGCTGCCGGCGCGTTCAGCGGCGAGGGTCACGATAGCTGAATCTCTACGTTACGAATAAGGCTATTATCCTCTTCTCCCAAGCAAAAGGGCGGCCATATGGCCGCCCTTTTGTATTCTGGCGTCGTTCTATCTACTAACTCGATAGACAGAGAATTGCACGACACGGCACTTCCATCGAGTTGATACTCCGCTGATTACAGACCTGACAATTAGATGGCGTCAGTCATCGAGCGATCAGCTCTTTTCACGACAGAAGCTCAAAACTGCCTACCATACATTCCTAAGCGGATTCCAAAATCTGTCTTTTTTGATACGATCATGGATCGATCGTCTCAGCTCACCGGAATCGATGAAAACCTGCCAAAGATCGTTGGGCCAGAAAGATTGGCATTCTGCTCATCCGGAAGCCTAAACTAACTATGCATTATGAGATGTGTATCCGTCTCGGCGAGGACCCGGAATCCGAGGCGCTCGTATAAACTGCGGGCGGGGTTTACCCTCAGGACCTGGAGAGAAACCCACTGACCACTAGCCTCTGCGGCCGAGAGGAGGCTTTGGATGATCTCAGTCCCCAATCCCCTATTCTGCCAGTCGGGAAGCAGATAGATCCCGGCTAGGAACAGCTCCTCTCCCTTGTCCTCAACCGATAGCTGCCCGACATCGCGACCGTCAACGACAACAACCTGGGTGGCTGCGGGGTCAAAGAACTCTGCAAATCGCCCTTGTTGGTATTCTTCATCCCATCCCCAGGTGGCAGCCACATACTCCTTCAAGCAGGTGGTCTTGAGATGGTACAGGAAATCGTAATCGGCGTTGGTAGCCTGCCTCAGCGAATATCTCTTGCTCATTCGAGATGCTCCATCGTTTTCGCCCTGCTTCCGATCGGAACTTGTCTCCAGCACTCGGGCTAGGGCGACGGCCGTCCCGAGAGGATAGAGGCGAGTTTGTCTGTCGATCCTGTTCGGCTCAAGCACTATTTTCGCACCTTCCAGGAGCAACTCGTCCAAAGCAGATTTGCGATCTAACCCTTGAATTACCTGCTGGGACGTCATGGCGAGTATTCCGCTGACTTCTTCCGGTGGAAGTTTCTCCGGTTCATCTTGAAGCTGAGCAAGGAAAACAACCAGCCGGTACAGCTCTCCAGCCCTTGGCGTTTCTTCCGGATGGATCATCTCGTACAAAGCCAGCGGCCTAAGCTCATCCGTCAGCTCCACTACTACCGCTGGACCGCTCGTAGGGATATGCCATGTTTCCTTGGAGCTCAGCAGTCTGATGCCAACCCCGATTTCTTCCATCGCCTCCCTCTCAGCGCACTGCCGCCAGGTCTCTCCCTGTTCCCGGTGTCCCCCAATTCCGGCATAGAAGAGTTCTCCGGGAGGACACAGATGGCGACTGCCGGCGAGAAAGAACTGGTACCGGCCAGCTTCATCCTGGATAGCCAGGCCTACGCCAGACTCGACGCCTTCAGGGGCAAAATCTTCAATCGCTCTTATCATAGAAAATCAAGGTCTACGGAGATGGAAGATATCGTTCTTCATAGAGACGACTGGCCAGAGTTTCGATCAAGTCTCGACCGGCTAGTTTACTGAGCCATTCGTCTGGAATTCCGGTCACGCCATAGTAGGCCCCAGCCAGCTGCCCACAAACAGCGGCCGTCGTATCGGCATCATCTCCCAAGTTTACGGCTCTCAAAATGGCTCCCCTAAAATCCTCAGTGTGATAGAAACTCCATAAAGCCGCTTCCAAGCTGTCGACCACATACCCGCTTCCCCGGATATCATTTTCTTCTCTATCGCGATAACTACCATCTGCGATCTGTTTGATCTTCGGTGATAGGGTATCCTTATCAAGCCAAGATTCTTGACTATCAAATAGAATCATCTCTTTCGAGGAACCGAGTAGGGCTTTGGCGATCATCATCCCAAACAAACGACAGCCATCGACCGCCTCTTGCGCACCATGGGTGGTCCTTGAACTCTCGGCCGAGTAATAGACGGCAGCTTCAGGCGATTCTATATAGAACATTGGGACGGGAGACAATCGCATGATGGATCCATTCCCGGCTGAGCGGGGGCTGACCGAACCACTAAGGGGGTCACCGGTAACATCGAAGCGCAGCAAGGAACCTGCGATCGTATTACCGATATCGAAGCAGATCCCATTGCTGCTGAGATAACCTTCATCTCGCCAACGGCAATATCTCTCTGCTTGATCGCGGGGATCAAAACCTTTCGTGTCGAGCAAGCTGACCGCCAGGCACAAGGCCATGGACGTGTCGTCGGTCCATTCGCCGGGATTCAAACTAAACGGACCGCCGCCAATCATATCTGTGACCGGCTTGAACGATCCACGTGGTCGAAATTCAACGGTCGTGCCGACCGCGTCACCACATGCCAGGCCAAGCAAACTTCCGAGAAATCGATTTCTCATCTTACTAAACCTTCGCCCAGATCATCAAAGCAAAGAAACCTTTCTGGCACTCCGCTTCAGGGCAGACAATTATGGTAAATCCTTTGAAAGGCTTCAGCCACAGATGACCAGTCCCCAGTCCCCGATCCATGATCCCAGATCCCGGTTCGATGGTCCCGGATCCCTGCTCCAGTTCCTTGGTCCCATTCCTTGGTCCCCAATCCCCGATCCCCAGCCTTATGGGAATATCCCCCGCTCTCTATAGGTTATCTCCAATCGTTTTAAGGCCACGATGTAGGCGGCCGTCCGCCAGTCGGTCTCGTATTCAGTCGCTGAATCCTTCACTCGTCCGTACGCAGCCATCAGTATTTTATGCAGCCTGCCATCCACTTTTTCTAGATCCCAATATTCCCGCCGCTTATTCTGAAGCCACTCGAAGTAGCTGACGACGACGCCCCCGGCATTACACAGCACATCGGGAAGCAGCTGGATACCTCTATCAAACAAGATGGCATCGCCCCCTGGGGTCGTTGGCCCGTTCGCACCCTCGGCAATGAGCTGCACATTCAGGTCTCCTGCATTGTTAGCCGTGATTTGGCTCTCCAGGGCGGCAGGGAT
>DASRZI010000218.1:0-2815 GCA_035686605.1 Candidatus Zixiibacteriota bacterium | reverse complement strand
GCGTCTGTCAGTAGCGACATCATTGATTGGAGGAAGACGAAAGCCTATTGGGTTCCAATCTACTTCCAGGTTTGTGGCATCGAGCTGAATGTCGCAGGAGAGCGGCGCGAAGGGTCTGTTTCGTCTGGGGAAGAGTATGAGCAGGTCCGAGATAGGATTATTGCCGCGTCGAAATATCTGATCGATCCCGATACGGGAGAGCATATGGTCGATGAGGTCTATCGCCGCGAAGACCTGTACGATGGTCCCTATGTCGAAGGTTTCCCGGACGTGATTTTGGTGCTTAAACCAGAATACATTGGAGCTGGGTCTTTAGCCGGTTCGCTTCTTGCGGAACCTGCTCCCGCAGCTCGGCCCGGTGAGCACCGGAAAGATGGGATATTTGCGGCCTTTGGTCCAACAATAGCGGGAATGGGGGAACTCCCTGGTTTACGTTTGGTGGATCTTCCAGCAACAGTGCTGTATATGATGGATCTACCAATCCCGGCTACCTACGATGGTCGCGTTTTGACCGAGTTATTCGGAAAAAGGCACTTGATGGATCACCCGGTTCGCACAGTTGATGACAGCGTCAATGCGAATTCCGACGCGAAAACTGCCGATACAGATAGCCACTTTACGGCCGAAGAGGAGGTATTGTTAGAAAAACGGCTGCGTGGGCTAGGGTATCTCGAGTAGCAGGCCAATCAGGAGAATATTGATCCTGCAGTGTCATAATTGATCACGTTATTCATGGGCGATAGGTTCATTTCTGAGAGGATCGATCGAGATTGGAGAAGGCTAAACCCACCGCCGGTCAAATCCGTCCGCCGTGTCACCGGATTCTTTCATAGCTCATTGGTCGACACATACCAAACAAAGCCATTAATCGGATGAATAACTCGACTAAAACTAAAGCCATTGTCATTGGACTTGACGGCGCCGACTGGCGTCTTCTCCGGCCTCTTATCAATAGCGGAAAACTGCCGACATTGAACCGGCTGATCCAGGAAGGATGTCATGGTCCTCTTCGTTCGACTATTAGGCCTGAGAGCTCAGCTGCCTGGTCGTCGTTTGCGACCGGTGTATGGCCCGGTGAACATGGCGTTTACTCGTTCCTACGTCATGAGGAGGATAGCTACAATTTCAAATTAGCGAATTCCTCGACTATCGGCGCGCCCAGATTCTGGAAGACCTTGGGTGATGCAGGGTATAAAGTTGGTCTCGTCAACATCCCATTTACCTATCCGCCACAGCAAGTCAACGGTTTTATGGTTGGAGGTATGCTGACTCCGGGGGTTGACGTCACATTTACTCACCCGCCTGATCTTCAGGGACGAATCCTTTCCCGATTTCCGAATTACAGGCAGGACGCAGCCGATGATCTCGACGAGAGGGATGCTCTGATCGAAAGTGCCGACGCATTTACGGCGCAGCAAATGGAGCTGGCCCTCTTTTTGATGAGGGAGGAGGAGTGGGATTTATTTACGATCGTCTTTACAGCGCTAGACCGCCTTCAGCATTATTTCTGGCGCGATATGGATCGCCATCATCCGGCGCATGATTCCGAAGACGCATTACATTACGGCCGGGCCATTGAGACGCATCTTGCCCAGTTGGACGCAGCTATTGGGCTGCTCCTGGCGGATAGTCCTGAGAACACATTGGTCCTGGTTATGTCGGATCACGGATTCAATGGCTGCGCGAATCGCTTTTTCGTCAACAGGTGGTTGGAAGAGAATGGATATCTCGTAACCCGTAAGCAGAGCAAGCGGCAGGCGAGCGTTGTGGAAAAAATCTCGAACCTCAAATCCGTACCGCTGTTGCGCAGAGTTAAGAGAGCCCTGCTTCCGGCCGACTGGGGACCGGCAAGTTTGAGAATTTCTCGCCTAGCTCAGTCAATCGATTGGAGTCGGACCAGGGCCTATTTCGCGCCAGACGGAGGAATCAGGATAAACCTTAAGGGTAGGGAGCCTGAAGGCATCGTCGAGCCTGGGCAGCCGCTCGAATCGATAAAGGCAGAATTGAAGCGCGAACTTCTATCTATCGAATCGGATTGGGAGAACCAACCACCCCTCGGTCAGGTCTATCTGAGTGAGGAGTTGTATCGTGGACGGTATGCGAAAAATGCGGCCGATCTCATCCTGGAACCCCAGAGAGAGTGTCTCCAATCAGCCGGAAATTTCATCCTCGATGGCTCGACCGATTCATCGAAAGGGATTTTTGGCTCGGCTGAACCTTACTCTGGAAACCACGCCTTGGATGGCATCCTCATTGCCACAGGTCCCGGAGTCAACGGATCCTCCGAGATCGATGGGGCCACGATCGTCGACCTTGCTCCTACATTGTTAGCATCCTTCGACGTACCAATCCCGGATCGTATGGAAGGCGAGGTGTTAATCGACCTTTTCTCGCCCGGATATCTTGCTGGAAGCAGATCGGAATCATCAGGTGATGAGGAAGGGCCTCAAGGCGAGGGCGACGAATTTGACGAACAAGAAGAAAATATCGTCGAAGCCCGATTGCGAAATTTGGGATACCTGGACTAACTGATGAATCCAGCCCTTCGTGTTCTAAAAAACTCCACCGCTCTATCGATCTCGATAGTTCTTGAAAGGGCGTTGGCATTCCTCCTTCCTTGGTATGTAGCCCGCATATTGGGACCAGATACATGGGGTAACTATAGTACAGCCCTGGCGTTCGTCCTTATGGCCGAGGCGCTCGCACCATGGGGGCTTATTGGGCTGCTGCCAAGAGAAGTGGCTAGAAATCGACCAATGACAGGGGCCTATTTGACTAATGGCGGAATCATCGCGGGGGCAGCTTCTGTATTTAG
>DASRZI010000217.1:0-3482 GCA_035686605.1 Candidatus Zixiibacteriota bacterium | reverse complement strand
CTATTGAACGCTATAGGCTTTTGCAGCTTTGACCTCTACGGCTTCGATACGTGCTTTTTGGAGCCGCCAGAGGACTATCCTCACAAGGAGGGCGGCAAAGCCTTGATGCAAGTGAAGGTAAATGGCCGCGATTTCTTGACTACGGCAGAGCTAATTGCTCAGGCTCAAGACTTTCAGAAGATTGCGGAACTGTGCCTGAACAGCAACTCTATTGACCTGAGTGTGCATGGAGATGGCATTATACCCTATATTTGGAGTAAGCTAAGGGTCGATAAGGCGGATTTCGAGGCGACATATGGCAGCGGTTAATCAGTTAGGCGGTCAATTAGGCCCTGTTGAGGGCGAATTGCCTGTGGGGCAGGGAATTGTCGCCGATCAGGGGCAATTCACTGCTGATGAGCAACAGCCTCCCCAGCAGCCGGAAACGGACGAGCAGGAAAATCTTGTCGAAGGTTTGGACGAGGATCGCCTTACCGAAATCTCCACGCAATGTATTGATGAATACAGCGCTGACGATGAAAGCCGTTCGGAATGGCTGGAGAAGCACTCCCGCTGGATGCGTCTTTATCACCAAGACGATAAACCAGTGGAGCCCATGTACGAATGGGCATCCGAAGAATCCCTTCCTATTGTTGCCGAGGCATCAAACCAGTTCGCCTCTCGGGCATACAAGGCGTTTTTTCCAAACTCCAAGATCATCAAAGCGGTTCCCACGGGGAAACAGTCGCAGGGCGATCTAGCCAGGGCTGACAGAGTGTCAAAGCATCTTGCCTGGCAGCTTTTGATCAGGGACCGCAGCTACAAACGCAACAAACGCAGACTGCTCTTATCTACCGCAGTCCATGGGAGCACCTTCACCAAGGCATTTTTTGACCCGGTGAAGCAAAAGAACATGGTGGTCAACGTCCGCGCCGAGGATCTGGTTGTGCCCTACGGGACAGGATCAAGGGACGTAGAGGATCTGGAAAGAAAAACCCATATCATTTGGATGGCCCACGGTCGGGCTAAACGTATGACAGACAATGGCTTTTTCGCCGTTGAGCCCAAGAAGTGGGAAATGGGCCACGATAAGGAAACCACGGAGGCTGCTCAATCAGCCGAAGGCGTCCGGCCAGCACCCGTTACAAGAAAGAGCGGCGCTGACGAGGTAAAAATCCTTGAGCAGCACCGCTGGCTTGATCTAGGCGAAGGTGACAGGCCCTATATCGTCTGGGTTGATGAGCAGGCGCGCAAGGTCTTGCGAATAACCCGTAGATGGGACAACGAAGGCGAGCCGGTCGAGCATTTCACCCATTACCCGTTCATTGAAAACCCGGACGGATTCTACGGTCTGGGCATGGGTCATCTGGTTGGTGAGATCAACAAGTCCGCCAACAAGCTGCTCCGCCAGATGCTTGACGCCGCCACCCTCGCGAATGTCGGCAATCACTCAGGGTTCATATCTCAAGCCATAGCACCCATGGGTGGCGATCTTCGCATGAGTCTTGGCGAGTTCAAGAAGCTGCCGGGCGATGTCGATCTATCGAGGGGTGTATTCCAGTTCAAATTCCCAGGCCCGCCTCAGGCCATGGCGGAAATTCTTACCCTTATCATGGCCCGCTCTGATCGCCTGTCGTCGGTCACGGAGATGGTATCCGGTCAGGCCGACAAGGTTATGCAACCAACCGTGGTTCTAGCACTGATTGAGCAGGCTCTGGAGCAGTATTCGGCGATTTACGAAGGGTTGTTCGACGCATGGGGTGAAGAACTCCAGAAGATTTACTACCTGAATGGCAAATATCTGCCGGTCAGGGAGTATTTCACGGTTCACGACCAGTCGAGCGAGCCCGAAACCCTAGAGATCATGCGTTTCGACTATCAGGCTGATTTGCAGGTCCAGCCGATGGCCGATCCCAAGATGGCCACGGCCCAGCAGCGGATGACGCGCGGGCAAGTGGAATGGCAGTTTGTGAATGAATACCACGCCACACTGGCCCAAACTCCCCAGCCATTCCAGCCGTTCATTTACCAGGAGGCCCTACGGTATGGTGAGGCGCTGGAGATGGACGATATTGAGAATAAAATATCACCACCGCCACCCCCGCCGGAACCTCAACGGTCGGACAATCCCTATCACGAGAATATGTCAGCATTGATGCCTAACCAGCCCCAAGTGCCGGAGGTCTTTGTTGATCAAAATCACTTGGAGCATTTGCAGGTTCACGAGGAATTCTTGGCTGATCCGGCTTATGCCGACAGGTTCGATTCAGGTGGCCGCGAAGCCATGAAGGACCATATTCAAAAGCATCTGGCTCTTTTGTACGGCATCACGGAGGCTGATATAGGCTCCGACCTTGAGGGCGCTTCAGCAGGCGAGGCCGTGCAAAGTGAGGGTTGAGAAAGAGGAGATTGAATCGTGGATGCGCCATCCTGTGACGCAATGGCTGGCGGAAACTCTACAGGCCAGATTCCCCTGCACACAGCAGGATTTTATCAATGCGGCGAGTTGGGAGCAGACTCTACGCTTAAAGGGAAGTGCTCAGGTGCTCCAGTATCTTTATAATCCAGTTGAACTTTGGAGGGTTGACAATGAGTAGCTTTATAATGGGTTTGAAGGCTTTTTCTTTGGTGGTTTCGACCATTTTTGGCAGTGCCCCACCTGCGGACGGCGTGGTGCAGGATCAGGTAGTCGCAAGCGACGTTGGAAGGGCGGGACAAGCAGACCGATGATTTTAAGGGGAAAAGACATGGGGAAGGGTCATGATTTTCATAGTATTGATGCTAACTATCTGTGGTTTTACGCAAGGTGATGAAATGCCCAATGCAACCGGCTTAATGGCCTCTCTAGGTCGTGGCACCGATTCAGAAGTCGCTCATGTCACGCCTGGAGAGATGGTTATCCCCAGGGAGATCATTGATAATCAGCCGAATCTGATGTCGGCGATCATCAAGGCATTCAATGGCTATGGGGAGAGTATGGGATCTCCCATGGACTGGCGGCAGTTTGTCGTGAGTGCTTCGGAGGCATCCGTTAATCCTGAGACTGGTGCCCAGGAATTTAAGGTAAGCCGAGGCGGCGGACAGGGCGTTGGGAGCGGTGCTGCTGATCGCGACGGGGCGGATAACGGTGTTGATATTGGTGGCGCATTCGGCGCTGATGCGTTTGCTCATGGCCCGACCGCACCGGCTGTCGGCCAAGCGCGCGCCGGTGCGTTTGGCTCTGGCTTTTCGTTCGATGCCGGTGGTGCTGTTAGATCGCCTGGCGGTGGTGGCTCGCAATCCTCCGTCACTCCAGACTATAGCCCGACTGCGCGGCTGGAAAGCCTCTTTAACAGCATTTTCGGTGATGAGTCGTTTAGCGTCGAAAATGCTGCTACGCTCGGTGCCCTGATTGAGCCAACAGGTCTTTTTGGCTTGGCTAATTTTGCTCGCGACATGGGTGGTCCAAGCACGCCCGCCAATCCAGAAATTGGCAATGCCCCAGGCGGAAAGGAGCCCCAAAT
>DASRZI010000216.1:0-2619 GCA_035686605.1 Candidatus Zixiibacteriota bacterium | reverse complement strand
GTCATAAAGCCCCAAGTCATCATAGCCGCGGTTAGTGCTACCCCGAAAAGAAAGAATACGCGCACGTCGCGCGTCCTGTAAAAGTAGAGAACTACAAGTGTCGGGGCAACTATCAACATAGAGCCCTTAATCAAAAACAATAAAGCCGTCACGATTGCATATGGGACAAATGCCGACACGCGCCCGAAACCAGGTGAGACTAGCAATCCATGAAATACAAAAGCTAATGCAGCAATGAGATACCCTTCTTCTGGGATCAGCGAAAATCCGTGGCGCCAGACTTGGGGGAACACCAGCACAAAAATAATCAATGCAACTGCTTGCACGCTGTAAGCACAGCGTATCCACCAATAGAGCAAAACGTATAATAGCAATGGTTGTATAAGAAAATTTTTGACAACAATTGCCATCATTTGCTTATCGGAGATCGAATATAATGCGGCAAGGAGATACGGAACCAAGGGTAGACGCGAGGGATCTCGCATCGGTTCCCCGGAAATTATACGCTCAAGTTCCCGACCAAAGCCAAATTGAAGCTCGGTTAGCGGCAGAGAGGGATTAGAAATAAGGCCGACAACCATCGAACAGATAAATACATAGGCCACGATTGGTATCCCAACCAGAAGCCATCTGGAATATCTGCTTCCTACCTTGCGAATCATCGGTAGATTAACGGCCCAGTGCCGGGACCTTCTGACCTAGTGTACACGGGCAGTGGACAAGGCCAGGAACAGGCCTTTTCGATTCGAACCCCTGATTTGGGGAGGAGAGGTCCCGCCGCGATGGCTTCGGGTCCCAAAGCGCCACTTAAAACGGGCGCAAAAGGCCACTGCCGTGCCTAATTTTTTCTACGTACCTAAAATACTTACTCGCAAGACTGCCTTTTGTGAACCGAAATGACGTGTATCCACAACTTGCAGGTGAGACGGAATTGAGTTTCCGACAGATGCTTCTGCGGGGCTTACAGCGGATACGCCTTATTCCGGCTCGTATCCTGCGGCGGCGAAGTAGTTGGCAATTCCAGTGGCCATTAGAGAATCCTTCAGGCGCTCGCCCATTGCTGCCCGGCCACGCAGCTGCACCATGTTGGTCGATCCTCAGGTCTCGTCGATGACGAGCCGCTCCGACAGATCGCCGTACCCAAAGAGTCCCCCATACAGCCAGCGTTGATTCTGGTGGCCGCGGCGAATGCGACGCCATCTTCGCCAAGTGAATATTGGGGAGGTTAGGTAATGGAGAGCATCAATCCGTTGTCGTCAGGGATCTCTTTACGCCCGTTGCGCGCCGCGGTCAGTTGGTTCACAGCGGCGCGGTTGGAACGTCGAGTGCCTGCGCAGCGGCGAGGAGGCGATCATCGTAGCTGGCAAGCTTGACGCTCTGGCCGCGCCCTAGAAGGAACGTTATCGAGGCAAGATGCAGCGCATCGCGCGTCCGCACCGGAACAGGAAAAGGTTCAAGCGCGCGCTCCAAGACCGGTGGTGCCAACTCAATGAGCGCGACCCGCTGAATGAGGATGCGCGCTTCCTTTCCATGAGATTGCTCCAAGCGCAGAGCCTTGAGCCGGGTCCAGACCTCATATTCCAGCAGCCGGCTAGCGATCAACGGCCCATCCCAAAGACTTTCAGGCGGCACGCGATCTTCAGCGAAAAGCTGAGCTAGGGCTACGGAGGTATCGAGCTAGATCACCGATCTGTCAGATCGGCGTCGATCTGAGCATCGCTCCGGTCATGAATGACTTCAAGAAGACGGACTATGGGCGTGCCTTGTCCACCGGTGGGTCGGCACCCCTACTTTCACAAGTTTTATGCCTCGGAAACCCACGCTCGATCTCGATCAGCGCCCGAGGCAGAAGTCGAACAAGCCATGGAAGGCCATGTGCTCGCCAGTACAAGGCCTCCAGGAGAGGACCAGAGGTTCCTTGAGATGGCTCCGAAGCTGGACTCAGTGCCTTGACTTCAGACTGAGCCAGGTCTGGCTATTCGACACAAGATCCTTCATTGGTCCAGGACTCGCACACGCTGGTGGTCTAAAGCGCCTCATGCGGTGAGAGTTAAAGTGCCGTTGGACGGCTGGTAACTCCTCTCGCTCTGGCGTAAGAAACGATGTCCCTGTGGCTACGAAGATGCTGATTTAGGCGCCCGCGGATTATTAGACCAAGCCGCCATGTTTCCCCCGATTCTCGCCCTTCGCCCATTGATCGCTCTTCTGACCCTTGGGATGGTTGCACTTATCCCAGGCGCGCCCGTAGTTACCGGCTCTTTCTGCGACGGCCTAGGTCACCAAGCCGCCACTGAGATATTCGTAGGGATCACCTACGGCTGTGAGCGACTTAAATCCACAGACGAGGGAAGCGGCTTCTTGCACTGGACACGTATCGATCTAACCGCTCCCGGCATTGAACTCTCTGTTACGTCCCTGGATCCTGAGGCTGTCAGCAATGGCTGGCAATACCGTCTGCGCCGAGTCACAGATGTGTTGGACGAGCAGGACCTGGCTGTTGCAATAAACGCCTCTCTGTTCACTAGAAGTGCCAACTGGCGGCCAGCGTTGTCCGGCGACTTTGCCAAAGGCGTTGAAACCGTAGTGGCGAACCACGTCGTCAGCCATGTGTGGGAGCAT
>DASRZI010000215.1:0-25380 GCA_035686605.1 Candidatus Zixiibacteriota bacterium | reverse complement strand
GTCTTCTTTGTTTAGGTAGATGTTTACGAAGCTGCGAAGCTCCATCCCGTTATATAAATGCTGTCGAAGGTCTGGGTATTTGCCAGTCAAATCAGACAGCGCTTCACCCATGGTTTCGCCTTCGACGAAAACTTGATTTTGACCGTCTGAGTAAGGTCTGAGTGGTGTCGGAATTCGAAAGGTTGGCATTATTATTACTCCTCTTGGCCTCAGTCGAATTAACTCGGCAGTTGTAAGTTTATCTTATGCGGTCGTAATCAATTTGGTGGCGTTCCGGTTACATCATATGATCTGGATTTTGAGCGAGCACATGCGGTACTTGTCCCTAGATGTCACTGTATTCGATCTCCTCCTCATTGAAACCGGAGCGGTCGGAGCGCAGCTGCCAAGACTTGCTTTCAAAGGCTTCTCCACCCCGCACTTCAGTTATTAGGTAAGAGTAACCGGTCCATGTTGCCCAGGCGAGATCTCTAAGAGAAGCGACTGGGGGATGGTCCGGATGGCTGTGAAAGATGCCGATGACATCTAGTCCTTGCTCATCCGCTTCCAGTTCGGCGTTGACCATATCCATGTCGTCGATCCGGAAGCGAACTCGTCGCTCTTCTTCGACCTCCCAGACATTGGGTACTGGGAAGATCGCCCGGACTATCTTGTCCTCGTTTTGGACGGTGCCAAACAAGAGACCACACCCTTCGAAAGGGTAAGACTCAACAGCGCGAATGGCAATTTCTGCCTCTATAATCTGATTAAGGATAAGCATATTAGGCAAGACATCTTCAAGAAATGTTTGACCGACAAAGGGTAAAATGAACAGGGTCAATCCCTCAGGCGAGCGGGATCTACTCCTGCCAAAATCTCTCACTGATGTATTTATATCCGTTATCGGGCAAGACGGTAACGACAATCCCACTTGTCAGGTCGAGAGCGATCCGCAGAGCCGCCGAAACCGCTGCAGCTGCAGAATCGCCTACGAATAATCCCTCGCGGCGAGCCAAGGTTTTAGCCATCTGATAGGCTTCCTCGGTTCTGACCTCAACCTCTGCATCGGCCAATTCAGGATCATAGATGCCTGGTTGAATGGCGGTCCTCATATGTTTCAGGCCTTCCAATCCATTGAATGGACTATCGGGCTGCACCGAGATTACCTGTATGCCGTGGTTTAACTCCTTCAGTCGACGGGATGTGCCCATAAAAGTGCCACTGGTACCCATGCCAGCTACGAAATGAGTAATCCCACCCATACTCTGGGCCCAAATCTCGTTGGCCGTAGTGTTATAGTGAGACTGCCAATTAGCTGGATTATCGTATTGAGCCGCGTAAAACACATCGTCTCCAGCTTTAGCCGCCATACGTTGGGCTTCTTGCAGAGCGCCATCGGACCCTTCCAGGGGATCGGTTAAGGTTAGTTCAGCCCCATAGGCCTTGATGATGGCCAGCCTTTCACGGCTAGCGTTCTGGGGAATGGTAAGTTTTACATGGTATTCTAGAGCGGCGCCGAACATGGCATAGGCGATGCCCATATTGCCGGAGGTGGAATCGAGTAAGGTCATTCCCGGCCTCAGAAACCCGTTTTGCTCAGCAGTACGAATGATATTTAGAGCGGGCCGATCTTTAACCGAACCACTCGGATTGAACCATTCGGCCTTGGCATATAAGGCAACACCTGGCAGCAGCTGGGCATCGGCCTCAAGGCGTTTCAAGCGGAGGAGGGGTGTATTGCCAACCTGGGATGCCAGATCTGTATGATCGTGGGCCAGCAGTTGGACTTCAGCTAAGTCTGGTTGGAGTGTGGATTGCAGCATCTATATCTTTCCAATTGCATGTGAATAGGCGTAAACTAGCAATGACCAGAAAACAAAAAACGACAGCTCACTGTCGACCTTCCCGCTAATCGCGAGGGTGGCTGCCGCTTCACGCCGAATTTACTATGTCGTTCGAGTTATCTTAGGCGAAGTAGCTAGCTCCCTCGCCTCATACACATGCAATGCTGCGTCATTAATAAACCTCATAAAGTTGATAATAATACAACTTTCGACAGTATAACACGCGCCATTTGTGCGTCAAGTAATCTTGCTGACATTGTCAACGTGACATTGTCAACGTGACAGTGCCAGCGTGGCAGTGCCAGCATGGCAACATAGCGAGCGCAATTTCTGCTAGGCGATATCTCTGATTACTGGTATCAATCCAGCAGCTAATTCAAAACATGTTAATGAACCTTCTCGCCAACCAAACTGTGTGTGGAGCTGCAGGATATAATTTGAAATGGAGACGACTGGATTGAATAGGCCATAATGATGAGCTCTTTCCAGAGTATTTCCCCTCACGCGCGCGCGGTAGGGCAAGCACTGTTTGTAACCTTTCTCTGGTCTACCTCGTGGGTGTTGATCAAGTTCGGCTTGGATGATATACCCCCGCTGACCTTCGCAGGATTAAGATATACGCTGGCATTTCTCGTTCTACTCCCCCTCGCGTTCCGCCGGCGTCACGTATCGAATTTGCGTCAGCTCAATCGAGGAACGTGGTTTCAGCTAATCGCTCTTGGCTTGCTTTTCTACGCCGTTACGCAAGGAGCGCAATATATAGGACTCGCCTATCTTCCAGCAATAACTGTCAACTTACTGTTGACTTTCACGATAATCGTCGTCGTGCTGCTAGGAATCTGGATCCTGGGCGAGTTTCCAACCAAAGCACAATGGATCGGGATGTTGGTTTTTCTGATAGGCGTGTCGGTGTTCTTCTATCCACCTGCTTTTCCACGGAACCAGGCCTTCGGCTTGATAGTGGTCCTCATAGGGGTGCTAGCCAATGCTTTTTCCTCGATCTTAGGCCGGAATCTTAATCGAAGTATGACAATCGCGCCTTCCGTGATAACGGTGATCAGCATGGGCATAGGGGGGATCGTGCTGCTCATAGCTGGCTTGCTGATCCAGGGGCTGCCCTCTTTGAGCCTATCAAATTGGGCTATAATCATATGGCTGGCGGTGGTCAACAGCGCCTTCGCTTTCACCCTATATAATCACACCTTGCGGACATTGTCCGCCATGGAATCGAGCCTCATCAACAACACAATGATGATCCAGATTCCCGTCCTGGCCTGGCTATTCCTGAACGAAACTCCAACGGGCGCTGAGATTTTAGGCATGATCCTAGCCGGAATTGGGATCGTGATCGTCCAGCTTCGATGGCGACAGAGCGACTAGTTCGAACAAAAGGGATTGGTGTATCTTTAGACTCGAAATCAAGGAGATTACCGCGGCAGATAGGCGATAATCTAATTCGTGCAAGAATATCTCAAGAGGTAGAATCGTTTTATGAGCGATGAGAGGGACCAGGTCAGTGGTTCCGTGGAGCGGATTACTTTCTATAACGAAGAGAACGGGTATACCGTGCTCAAGCTCAAACCTGACTCGAGGGGGATGCTGCCCTTCAAATATGCCTCCGGCCGGGATGCCTTGATAACAGTCATCGGGAACATGCCGGAGCTAAATCTTGGGGAGTGGCTGAAGTTGACCGGAAAGTGGGTGAATCACGCCCGCCACGGGCGGCAATTCCAGGCCGAGACATTCGAACAAGCCCAACCGGCGAGCATTGAAGGCATCCAGCGCTATCTAGGATCAGGACTCATCAGAGGCATCGGCCCGGTGATGGCCGAGCGAATCGTCGAGAAATTCGGAGACCAGGCGCTGGACGTGATCGAGTTGGAGCCCGGACGCCTGCGAGAGGTGCCAGGAATCGGACCGAAGCGGATCGAGCAGGTTCTAAAGGCCTGGGATGAGCAAAGGGCCATCAGGGCGGTAATGTTGTTTTTGCAATCCCATAATGTGTCGAGCAACCTGGCCGTAAAGATATACAAGCAGTATGGAGACGATTCGCTTGCGGTCGTGCAGAATACTCCTTACCAGTTAATAAGGGATGTTTATGGAATAGGCTTCGTGACGGCCGACAGAATCGCCCAGGCTCTGGGAATGGCCACTGATGATCCTGGACGGATTGAGGCTGGCATTGCCTACACCTTGAGCAGGATGGCCGGTGAAGGACATGTCTACGTTCCCCAGGAAGAGCTAGAACCAGAGGTGTCTGAGATCCTGGCTATCGATGTTGAGAAAGTAAACCGGGTCATCGAACGGCTGGAAGGGGAGGAGCAGATCAGGCGAGAGACGCTAACCTTTGAATCAACCGATCCAGATTCAGGGGATGAATCACAGCGGGAAGAAAGAGCTGTTTATCTGACTCCATTTTACTTTGCCGAAGTGGGGGTCGCCCGGCGTATGCGGCAGATAATTCGGAACCCGGTTAGCCGCCTAGCTGGCCTGGGTCGGACTGGGATCCAGGATAGCTTGCTGTCTCCCAATATGGGTGGCGAGGACCGGCCTTCGATCCCCAAGTTTGGTGAAACTATCGAACTAACCCCCATGCAGAAAGAAGCTGTGACTACGATCATGACCGAAAAGGTGACCATCCTAACTGGGGGACCGGGAACGGGAAAGACCACAACATTGCGAGCGCTTCTCGACATCTTGGACCAGAACCGGCTGACCTACGCCCTGGCCTCGCCGACAGGCAGGGCGGCTAAAAGATCGGCGGAGGCGACGGGGAGAGAGGCGAAGACGATCCACCGCCTCCTGGAATTCAATCCCGGCGAAGGATTCGGCCGGGACGAAGCAAACCCTCTAGACGTTGATGTGGTGGTGATTGACGAAGCCTCCATGCTAGACCTGGTCCTCACCAACCACCTGCTTAAGGCCATCGACCCTGCCAGCCACCTGGTGCTTGTTGGGGATGTCGATCAGCTGCCATCAGTGGGCGCTGGAGACGTACTGAGAGATCTCATTAAGTCCGGCATTGCGGCCGTCATCCGGCTGGAGATTATCTTCCGCCAGGCGGCTGGCAGCCTGATTATCCGCAACGCCCATCTCATCAACCAGGGTCTGCTTCCGGAGACGCCGAAGGATGCTAGCGATTTCTTTTTATTCGTAAAGGAAGATCCCAGCGAAGCGGCCGAATTACTGGTCGACATCGTTAAGAACCGCGTGCCCCATCGATTCGGCCTGGACCCGTTCGACGACATCCAGATCATCAGCCCCATGTACAGAGGAGCTGCCGGGGTCTCAAACCTGAACGACATCCTCCAACAGAGCCTGAATCCAGCCGGCAGGAACGCGGAGCGGCGTTTGGGCGGGCAGGTTTTCCGGGTCGGCGATAAGGTCATGCAGACCGTCAACAATTACGATAAGAATGTCTACAACGGGGACATTGGCCGGATCACCCAGTTGGACGTCGTCCAGCAAACCATGACCGTCAATATCGATGGCGCGCCCGTTTATTATGACTTCCTCGAGGTAGACGAGCTGGTTCATGCCTATGCCATCAGCGTCCACAAGAGCCAGGGCTCGGAATATCCCTGCGTGGTGATGCCAGCCCTCACCCAGCATTACCTGCTCCTCCAACGCAATCTCCTCTATACCGCTGTAACACGGGCCCGGAAGCTGGTTATCATAGTCGGCACCCGGAAAGCCATCGCCATAGCGGTCAAGAACAATAAAGTGGCCAATCGCTACACGGCTCTCGAGTGGCGTCTCCAGCGCTGATCTTCCCCCAAAAACGAGCTAGAGATCACACGTGATCTTTGTCACTTTCTACTATGAATTTCGTCACTAACACTTTGTATGGCAAAGGCTATATGCTGTAGGTAGGGCTGTTGCGCCGGAAGGCTATGTGTTTATCTATCGAAATTTTCTTTGTAGAACAATTGAATAAGGAGTAAATCATGCGACGCTCACAGTTGTTGATCTTAGTGACGGCCGTATCTCTGGCCAGCATTGTGATTCTGTTAGCAGCGCTGACGGCGGCGCCGGTGATCGCTAAACCGGCCGAGTCCCCTCTCGGGGCTCCCGCGGAAGCCGTAGGTCAGCAACTGGAGCTAGGGGAGCATCTTCCTGCAATCCTGCCAGACGATATACCAGAGCTGTATCTGCTGGCTCTGCAAAGGGGCCAGGACCAACCTCCGGAACTGCTAGCCTCTATACAGATCGACGTCAACTATGCTCAAGATTGGATTGCTGGAGTTACCGATGCCTATGCATCAGTAATGCTTACGGTAACCGACAACGCCGGTGCTCCGCAAGAGACAGCCACTATTGCTGCCGATGAGAACGGTGATTTCTTCATAAGCTGTGATGAGTGGGATTCAGGCGAATGTTTTGACATCGGTCTGGGTGACAATGTTCGAGCATCTGTGGTCGGAGCCGCAACTGAGATCAATCCGGTCGGCACTATTACCGGTCTACTAGATACCTTCGCGGACACCATCACAGGTACGCTCAACGCAAACTGGCTGTCTAATCCAGCTGACGTCCAGTGCGAGATATGGGAGGATACTGGGCCGACCATTGCCACATCGGCGGATCCCAATGGCGGCAGCTTCGTTTGTAACTTTGGGGGTGTCTGGGACCTGCAGAGAGGCCAAATTGTAGCCCTTCGCTATTACGATTCCGAGGGCGACAGCGTCATCAACCTTCCTCCATGGCCTTCTGCCCATGTCAACTATGTCCATGATTGGGCCCAACTAACTTACGAACTCGGCCGCACAATTTGGATGACCTTGACCGATGATTTGGGCGCTTTCAAGGCTTCGGTATCAGGCGAGACCAACTGGGAAGGCGGTTTTGAAGGTCCCGGTTTCTCAAGCTTCAACTGGTGGCCACCCTCTCCTGACATCGTTCCAGGGGATTTCGTCTATTTCGCCACCGATGATGGCTACAGCAATGTTGTCGAGGTAGGAGATATCAGCGGGTCCATTAATGTCGATAGTGACGAAATCTCGGGCACGGTCACCGCGCCATTCGCTATTTCGCTGACGATTGATTGTGCTCCTTGGGGGGCCTGGGACCAGGGAATAGACGCTCAAGGGAAGGCTGACATAGTTTATCCCGATGGAGTGGATATTTACTCGTGTATATGGAATCCCAGCACAGAATGGGATGTCGTTCCGGGCCAACAGATCGGCGTCACGTATTTCGAACCGGATGGCGATGCAGTGACAAATGGGTTCATCGAACCGGCCCCTTACCTGCACATCGAAAAATGGGCCGATGGCGAGCCGGCCGAGGGCGGGAACTTCCTCTATCATATCAACTTCTGGAATGATGGGGATTCGGCGGCCGAAAACGTCGTCATCACCGAAACTTTAGAGGGCATGAGCTTTCTAATGGACACCTCGCCATACACTGTTATGACGGGCACCATGCCAGGTGGCGAGTATGTTGTATATGATGTGACCACCGTGGGAGCAGGTGAATGGGTCAGCTTCGATGTATATGCTGCGGTCGAGGCCGTGGAGGGGGAGATGATCACCAATACGGCGACTATTGATACCTCCTCATTTGACCTGGGAGATCCTGGAGAGAAGACGGTTAGCTGGCAGAACCAGGTCATAGGTAACGACACACATTTAAATGTGGGTAAGCATGCCTGGACCGGGGACCCTGCTCCCGGTTACAACTTCGTCTTTGCCGTCAACGTCTGCAACAACGGCAACACCGCCAGCGCCGGGGTTATCCTGGAGGATATTTTGCATCCAGATATTTCCCTCAATGGCTGGTTTGCCCAGCATCCAGGCTGGTATGAACTGGAAAGCGATCCGGGTTACCTGATTGTTGGAAATCACTCCATCTCCGGCCACTCTTGCAGCGAAGTCTATCTGGATGTGCTGCTTAATCCTGGGATTGAGCCTGGTGCCTACCTGACAAACACCGCGACAATAGCCGCTTCCAATGACCTTGAAGGCGATGACAATGAAGCATTCTGGGATGGTTATGCCGGAGCATCCCACACGAATCTCACCGTCGAGAAGAGTTGGCATTGGGGCCAGCTGTATCCCGGCGGGGAGCTCACCTACGGCATCAACTATTACAACACCGGCAACGTGCCCGTAGGCCCCGTGAGCATCACAGATACTTTACCCGTGAGCACTACCTTAGTCAGAGCCATGCACAATGATCTCTTTGGGGGTTACGAATTCACGCCACACATCGTCACCGACGAGTACATTGTCTGGGAATTATCTGGTCTGGAAAACGGTACGGGAGGCGATATAGAAGTAACCCTGGCCGTCGCTCCGGATGCAATACCAGGAACGGTATTAGAGAACAAGGCTGAGATAACACGCTTAGAGGGTGAAGACAGTCACGAGGACAACGAATCTATCTGGTATGAGGGCTTGAATCCACCGGGACCGAATCTCCGAGTACAAAAATGGTACAACTGGGAAGGCGACGGGCGGCTCAATTACCAGGTGCAATTTGAAAATATCGGCAGTGAGACCATCAACGATATCTGGGTAACCGATACGCTGCCTCTAGACACGAATTGGGACGGCTTGTGGGACATGAGTTTCGACTGGAGTCGATGGATCACTTTCACTGAGAGTGAAGGTGCGCTCCTCTGGAACTTTAGCGAGCTCTATCCCGGTGATTCTGGTTGGCTGTACTTCGGCGCCAACGTGAATGAGCCAGTCGCTCCCTTGCGCCGGTATACGAACACGGTCACGATCACGACCCCACCAAGTGATGTTAACCCAGACGATAATGTTTGGAAGGAGGTCGCATACAGCGGGCTGGAAGTAGAGCGCGTCGAATTCTGGCTTGACCGGGACAACACAGCCAGTATGTGGGGTCAAGCCTGGCCGGATAGTGATGTAACGGTAACCACTCCTTACACCCAAATCGTCACCTACGCTGATCCAGGCTGCGATGGATGTTGGGAGGCCGGATTTGTAGGTGAACTGTATCCCGGTGATGTTGTTACTGTCACAGCCGCCGATGGAATCCTGCCTGTGATAGCGACCATCCCCAACCCTATGGAAGCGGAAGTCGACACAGACGGGAATATGGTTTATGGAATGATTGGCGGCTGGTTCACCAGACCGGTCGAGATTCACGGCAACTGGGAAGATGGTTTCCAGGAGGTGATGTCCGATGGAAGCGGCGGTTTCAACGCCGCTTATCTAGATATTCCCAAGGGAGTAGATGGCTATATTCGCTTTATCGACCAGGTAAACTTCGCCGATGTGATCTACCATCGACCTTTCTCTGCTTTGGATCTCGTTTTTGAAATCAACTACGGTCATGATTGGATTCAAGGCTTTTATGAACCTGGCCACACCGTATGGATCACGGTTACCGGAAGCGACGGCTCTACCGTCAAAGGACAGGCGGAACTCTGGACTGAATATATCAATTGGTTTGATAGCACAGGCTTCTCGACTGACTGGTCGGGATGGCAGGGAGAACGGCCCGATATCCAAGCAGGTGACTGGGTATTTGGTGCCGTGGATAACGGTGAGACAAATTCGGTGAAGGTTGGCGACATTGATTTCGCAGCCGACTACGGGGCTGACATTGTCGCAGGTAACCTCTTCGCAGGCTGGATTGTAGATCCTTTCGTACCCCTGCGCTGCGAAATAACGGGTCACCCTGACAATCCAGGTATAGACCAATTGGTCGATCCTGATGGCGGCAGCTTTGAATGTGATTTCGGATTCGAGGGCGTGGATATGGCGCCAGGCCAAACGGCGGCCGTGAACTACGCGGATGAAGACGGCGACCGGATATTCAATACCTACGACTCACCTCGGATTTGGGTTGATATTGGTCCTTTCAGCGGCGGTGACCGGTATGTTTCCGGTAACGGAGCCGGCTCGGAGGCTGCCGTCGTAGTTACAGTCACCACAGATGTCGGCGTCTTTGAGGCTAGCGCTGTGACCACATCTGATCCCGATGGCAATTGGGACACAGGAGAGCAGCTGCCGGAAGGCACGCTTCAGCACTGGTATGAAGTTCTGGTCGAGTATGCCTCTGGTTACACGGACACTCTCACGATCTTTCCGGTTGTGGGCGAGGCCAATCCCGACACCGATGTCATCACCGTCACGGCCGCCGGACCTGAATTCTTCACCATCAACCTGGAGATATGTGGACCAGGATGGTGCGACTGGTATTGGTTAGGAGAAATCGGAACCGGTGGTCAGATCGTCGTGGACATGATGAACGACTTTGGTTTCGACGTGCAGTACGGCCAGGATTTCCACGCCCACTTGGGTGTCTGGAATGGACATGAAGTGATCTACTCCTGGGCTCTTCTGGCTCCCGATCTCGGGATCCAGAAGTGGCATTCAGGCAACTATGCCCAGCCCGGTGGCGTTCAAGTCTATGGCATCCAATACCAGAATGATGGCAACGGCCCGGCTGAGGATTTGACCATTGTCGATATCTTCCCCTCAGCCTACCTCTCTTATGCTGGTGATACCAGTGGAGTAACGCCCGATGTCGATCCCAGCGGATTGATCACATGGCATTTAGACACCTTGGAACCGGGTGACCAGAGAGCATTTATGGTTACCTTTGATGTAGATCCTGGCGCCCCGGAAGGTCCGGGAGAAATCACCGAGAACTGCGTCGCCATTTCTTCTTCAAGCCCAATTGACTTGAACCCTGGCAATGAAGATGCTTGCACTGGACCGGTTGATCTCGTGTCTGATGAGGTTGAGATGAGCGTCGGCAAGGGCTCCAATCCGGGCGATCCGTCTCCAGGTCAGGAATTCAGCTATAACATCGATATCTGTAACAATCGCGGCGCGGCTGCTGGACCGGTTGTGCTGACGGACACCTTACCGGCGGGAGTAACGCTGAACGAATGGTGGTACAACAACTGGAACGATAACTTCTGGAACGAGATATACATGGACGGGCAGCTTCTCATCCTCGAAGCGCCCGGATTCCCCGGTGATTACTGCGACCAGCTCACACTTCAAGTTTTCCTCGATCCGGGAGCAGAGATCAGCACCACAATAGAGAATTTGGTGGAGATCAATGTCGCTGATGATGTCGATCTAGATAACAATTGGCAGCTGCACGAAGCCCATGTCAGCCCCCCGAGGTTAGATCTGGGAATTCAGAAACAGCTCAACGGGGGCTCCTTGGTGCCCGGCGGTAATGTGGGCTTCTCTATCGACTGGCAGAACAATGGCAACGTAACCACTTCTATTCAGATTACCGATACTATGCCGCCTGGGATAAGCTATATTGGCGCCTGGTGGGCAGGGCATACTCCTTGGCCTGACGAACCACTCCCTGATCCAACGATCATTGGCAACCAACTCATCTGGCATCTGCCTGAAACTCCGGTCGGCCACCAGCTCGGTTTCAATACTCAGTTCATCATAGACGCGCCCGATCCGGTTCCTGAGCTGGAAAACTGCGTGACCATTGCCGGTGATGGGCCGGATGATTGGCCAGAAGACAACAACGATTGTTTCTCCTTCCCAATCAATCCACTTGGTCCAAACCTTTCGATTGAAAAATGGCATGGTTGGAACGGGGATGGCCAGCTCCAGTACGACATTCGCTTCTCGAATATCGGCAGTGAGATGATCAGCAATGTGTGGATCACCGATACTCTGCCTGACTTGACCAACTGGAATGGCTATTGGAACTTGTGGTTCGACTGGAGTAGATTAATAGGAGACATCAACGCAATCGATAATCAATTGATGTGGAACTTCAGCGAACTCTATCCGGGCGACCAGGGGCAGATCCAATTCCAAGTTGACCTTGAGTTCCCTGGCCAACCGCTGCTCTGGTACACCAACACGGTTGAGATCACAGTACCCCCAGGTGACATCGATCCGGATGATAATAACTACGTGGATGTCGCCTTCAGTGGGCCGGAGATTCGTTGGGTCGACTTGAACGTCTACGGTAACCAGATCTGGGGCTCTGTGGCTTCAGAACCATTCACCATAACCACCCAATATGAGGAAGCATACTTTGGGGCTGGTGACTTCAATTGGAACGCCAGCTGGCCTTTCAATCCGGGTGATGTGGTTACGCTCACCGCCGGCGCCGGTCAAATGCCGGTGGTCATTCAAATCCCAGATCCCTTCGATGCTGAGGGCAGCTCCCTTACCGACCGCGTAACAGGACAGGTCGACCACTTAGATAGTGAATGGCTGGAGGTCAGCCTGGATGGCGGACCTGATCTGACAGCCCAAACTAATGGCGATGGTTTCTTCGATGTTCTTTTCCCGGACATCCCCAGAGCAGGCACCGGTGAAGTGCGCTACCGCTATCTGGTTGATTACACTGAGGTAACCCTCCATCGAGGATGGAGCAGTCCAGATCTGATCCTAGAAGTGAACTACGGTCATGATTGGGTTCAAGGACAATACGAACCTGGTCACACGGTCTGGATTACCGTTACGAATGAGGATGGCAGCGCTATTAAGGGCACTGCTGCTCTCGAGACGCATGATTTCGGCGGCTGGTTTGGTTTCAACACCGACGATGGCTGGACATCGGCGCCTCCAGATATCGAGCCCTATGACTGGGTCTATGGGAAGGTTGATAATGGCTTCACTAGCGAAGTACAGATCTTCGCCATCGATGGTTTCGTGGACGCAGATAATGACCAGGTGATGGGCACTGTGTTTGCACCTTGGTATGACGGGTTGGTCGATCTTCTAGATGTAGCCTGTGAGCCATGGGGCGCCTGGAATGAGGGTATGAACGATGTACAGGTGAAGTACAGCACCGCCCCTCCGGATGGCAGCGCTCCATTTTTATGCGAATGGGCTGGCGAATGGAATATACAACCGTACCAAGAGGTAGGGATCCGGGTTAATGATCCGGATGGCGACCAGGTGATCAACGTCCTTGCCGCGGAAGCGGTCGATATGGAGATTCAAAAGTGGCATCAGGGCAATTATGCTAGTCCCGGAAGTGTGGTGCTCTACGGCATCTACTATAGGAATGGAGGAAACACACCTGCTGAAAGTGTGCTTATAACCGACACGCTGCCCGCTAATACCAGCTACGAGCAGGATACCAGCGGCCTGCCCGTCACAATTGGCCCAGGCAACGTCATAACCTGGGATGTGGGTACAGTTGATCCTGAAGAAACTGGTCTCATTTGGGTCACCCTAAATGTGCATCCAGATACGCCTACCGGCGAAGGTATGCTCGAACCAAATTGCGTGGCTATCCAAACCAGCACTGAACCAGAATTTGATCCCGGAAACGATACGGCTTGCTCCGATCCAGTGGATGTATGGCCTGATGAGGTTGAGCTTTCAGTCAGTAAATGGACTGTTCCATACGATCCGACGCCCGGCCAATCATTCTACTACGCTTTGGAATGGTGCAATAATCGAGGCGCTGCTGCGGGCCAGGTCTGGATGACGGACACATTGCCGGTCGGTGCGATTTACTCGCACTGGCAGGAAGAGCAGGAGTGGCAGAGTTTCTGGCAAGAAGTCTCCTTCGATGGCGGCGAGTTAGTGCTCTATGCACCTTCTTTGCCTGGGAACCAATGTGAGCGAGTCAATATCTACATGAGTCTCGATCCGGGGGTTCCTGAAGGCACGACGCTTGTAAACGAGGTACTTCTCTACGCGGAAGGCGATGTTGATCCCGAGAATAACTGGTTTGTCGACGAAAGGGACGTCAGTCCACCTCGCTTAGATTTACAAATAAACAAGAACTTCAATAATGGAATCCTAGTTCCTGATGGCTGGATAAATTACTTCATTGACTATTCCAACAACGGTAATATCGAAAGTGGAGTGATTATCACTGAGACTGTTCCAGACGGATTCACCTTTAGCACCGCCTGGTGGGGTGGCAACCAACCAGATGAGGGCCAACCGCTGCCTGAGCCGGTCCATATCAATGGCCAGGTGGTTTGGGATCTAGGTGCGATCTCTCCGGGAGAAAATCGCTGGTTCCACGTGGAATTCTTGATTGATCCTGACAGTGGTCCAGGAGAGTTTGGCAACTGCGTCGAAATCGCCGGAGATGGTCCCGATAACACTCCGGAGAACAACATCAGCTGTGAGACAGTTAATACATTTCCATCAGGTCCCAATGTGCGCGTGGAAAAGCGGGCTGACTGGAGCGATGAGGGCCGGCGGATTGACTATGAAATCGGCTTTTGGAACGTCGGCGATGTACCACTCTTCGATGTAGTCCTAACGGATACTTTCCCAGTCGGAACCTTGGCAGCCAACGAGCCTGGAAACAACTATTATTACCCAATTTCCAATGTAGATATGACAGGTGAGAATAAGTGGGGATTCGTCATTGAGCAGATTTGGCCGGGAGACCAGGGGAATATCCAGTTTCAGGTAGAGCTGGAGAATCCCGAAATATCAGGGGCCTTCTACACCAATACGGTAGAGGCTGAAGTGATCGAAGGCGAAGTTGACGAGAGCGATAACAACTATGTGACCGTCTCGACTACGGGTCCCGATCTGTATGTAGAGAAAGAGTTGGTAGATGGAGTCCTGCTCCCCGGAGAAGAGGTCACCTTCATGCTGACCTTCGGCAATGACCGCTACGGACACGAATGGTGGTGGAACCTGCAGCATCCGGCGGTCATGACGGATACATTGCCCTCCGGATTGGAATTCGTCAGCGCGGCCATTCACTACTGTGGGCCAGATGGACCGTGGTGTGAGGCAACTCCTGACCAAGACGGAAATAACCTGGTCTGGGATCTGTGGCCTATCGCAGCTGGTCAATCGAACGAGATTGCCCTGACCGTTCGTATCACGGATACGGCCGAGGGTGATGACATCTACACTAACTGGGCTGAGATTCAGAGCAGCGCACCAATAACCGATGTCGAGCCCTATTATCACAACAATGAAGACTCCGCGGATGTTGTCATCGCCTTGCCCGAGTTTAATGTAAGCAAGATCTATGATAGCAGCAACGTAGCCGGCACGACGGTTACCTTCACGATCACAGTGGAGAATACCGGCAGCGAACCGGGCACCAATGTTGTCCTCAGCGATACTTTGCCGGCGGGCTTGGTCTATGGCGGCGGGGATGGATCATTCGATGGGACGACCGTTACTTGGACGTTCCCTGAAATCCTCGAGGACGGTGGAACAGCCACCGGAACCTTCACGGCGTCGCTTCCCTGCAGCGGAACGATCACCAACAACGACTATGCCGTGGTGAGCAGCGACGAAGGCGTGACGAGCGAACCTGGAGAAACGGTGGAGTTCGATGTCCTGCCGCCGACCATTGATGTCTCCCTAAGCCATACACCCGAACCGATCGTCGTCGGCAGTATGGTCTACTTCACCGCAACAGGGGTAACGGATGGCACAGCTCTAGCTTACGCCTGGGACTTCGGTGACGGAGAAGATGGTGCTGGAGAATTCGCCAGCCACCAGTTCTTATCCGATGGCAGTTTCAATATCGTGCTCACGGGGACGGACACCTGCGGGAATACAGGCACCGGTACGGAATCCTTGACCATCGACGAGCCGGATCTGGATGCCAGCTTCGACCAGAGCGCCTCGGCGGTGCCCATCCACACTACGGTCTACTTCACCGATACTTCAACAACTAACGGACCGGACATTGTCGCCTGGGAGTGGGATTTCGGTGACGGCAGCGCGCCGGATTACACGCAAAACCCGAGCCATCTCTACAGCGCCTTCGGTACCTTCGATGTAACTCTCGTGGTAACCGACGCCTTTGGATACTCCGACGCTAGGTTCATGGGAGACGCGGTATCAACATTGGCCCCGGTGTTCGAAATCAGCAAAGAGTACGATAGCAGCATGGTAGCTGGAACCCAGGTGACCTACACCTTGACCTTCAGCAACATCGGCAGCCTCACAGGGACCGGGCTTGTAATTACCGACGCCTTGCCCGCCAACGTGACTTGGATATCTGGTGGTAATTACGACGAAGGAACTGGGATCATTTCCTGGACGTGGCCGAGCCTTTCACCAGGTTCAACCGCTGATGTCCAATTCGTCGGACAGTTGGGGTGTTCCGGACAGGTCGTCAATGACAGCTACCAGGTCGCGATCAGCGATCAGGGCAGCAGCAGCCCCATGGGTTCTCTGGTCAGCTTCGCCATTGTGGATCCGGCGATAACCGCCAGCTTTATCCAATCGGCAACTGAAGTCCGGCTGGGCGAGAGTGTGGTTTTCACCAGTACAAGCACAACGAATGGATCGGCGATAGTCAGTTGGCTTTGGGATTTCGGCGATGGAAATACGAGTACGCTTGAGATGGCCAGCCACGCTTACTACGAACCGGGCGAATATGATGTGGCACTAACTGTTGCGGATGCCTGCGGAAACAGCGATACTGTCACTGTGACGGATGCAGTCACCGCGGGCGATTACATGGTCTATCTCCCGGTGCTCATCAAACCATAGGACCAGGAAGAGACAATCTACCTTCAAGTCGGGCGTATCTGGTTATCCAGATGCGCCCGTTTTCTTTTCTGGGTCTGGGGCTGATGGCTCCGTACCATCTTGGGAAGCGAACAGGGCCGCCTCTCGTCTTAGCTGGCGGAGGAAATCGACCGACTTCAGATTACGCTCCAGGATGTAGCTTAGGTAGTAGTACATCAGCAACTCAAGCTCCCTGTTAAGCTCGCCTCGCAGGCGGAGCACCTTCACCGTGTCCCAAGGACGCGACTGCATATAGCGCAGCACCTTGACCGCTGGAGCTGAGATGGCTAGTGCTCTCGGGTCGGCTGATTGGCAGTCAGGGCAGATTAGTCCTCCAGCTTCGGCGCTGAAGAACTGGTCCTGTTCCTCGATCGCCTCACCTCCTGAAATGCAGTGAAACAGCTGAGGTTGGAAGCCGGCTAGCGCCAGAAGGCGCAATTCATAGTACCTGGCTGTCAGCATCAGATCACCAGAAGCAGCAAACCACTCTAAGGCTTCCGAAAGAAGACTGTACTTGCGTAGATCCCGGTCGGCATCGGCGGTCAGCTGGTCGATGAGCTCGACGGCGTAGGACGCATACGTCGTGCGAACCAGGTCTGTCCGGATCTGCTGGTAGGCTTCGACCAATTCTGCATGGGTGATAATATCGATGCTCTTCCCCCGGGCAAACATGAAATCGGTGCGCATGAACAATTCGACATGACCCGTCTTCCTGGTCTGCGGTTTCCGCGCGCCTTTGGCCAGGGCACGGATCTTGCCGAATTCTTTGCTGTACAGCGTAAGCATCCTATCTGCTTCGCCGAAATTGGAGCGGCGCAGCACGATTGCTTCGCTGCGATAGGTTCTGTCACGAGCCATCGTTCTCTCCAATGCCGCTTGTCTAATACCCAGTCAGTGCCAACATTAACCCAAGCGAGGCAACTTAGCATTATCGAGATGTTAAGTCAAGGACACCTGAAAGTCCTGCCTGATTCTCAAAGGATGCAGTAAGACGGATTCACGGATGACGATGCCATTTTGTCACCAGAGTAATAGGATATTCGTCACTTGCGTTTTAGGGGCTAGATAAACTATCTTACCATGGGAAGTTGGCCTCATTGATATGAGAGGAAGTGGAGGGAAATATGTCTGAGAGAAAGAAAGTAACCTTACCCGATCTTTTCAAGAAAGTTGACACGGGCGAGCCCATAACCATGCTGTCCTGTTACGATTACCCGACAGCCCATTTTCAAGAGCTGGCGGGGATCGACATGATATTGGTCGGCGACAGCCTGGGCATGACCATGTTAGGGTATGATGGAACTCTACCGGTTACCATGGAGGATATGATTCGTCACACCCAGGCGGTCCGCCGTGGCACACCGAACGCCTGGCTGATAGGCGACATGCCATATATGAGCTACCAGATAAGCGTGGAGGAAGCCATCCGCAATGCCGGACGATTTATGGCCGAAGCTAGCACCGACGCTATCAAGCTGGAAGGCGGAGCCGAGATGGCCGACCGGGTCGTCGGCATCACCGCAGCTGGCATCCCCGCCATGGGACACCTTGGATTAACGCCTCAGAGCGTTAGCTCCCTGGGAGGTTTTCGCCTACAGGGAAAAGGGGCGCTCCAGGCCAAAAAGATCATCGACGATGCGAAGGCCTTGGAACAGGCAGGCGCTCATGCGATTCTCCTGGAGCTGGTTCCAGACCGTGTCTGCCAGCTTATCACCGAGCGAGCCGAAGATTGTATCATCATTAGTCTCGGTGGTGGACCCCACGCCCACGGACAGATGTTGATCTATCACGACATGTTTGGCCTGTATCCCAAGTTTAAGCCCCGGATGGCCAAGGTATATGCGGACGCCGGCAAAGTCATCCTCGGCGGATTGAAATCCTTCTCCGATGAAGTGAAAGCGAAGCAGTTCCCATTTGAGGAAAACTACTTCGGAATCAAGGATGCGGAGTACGAGGAGCTGCTGCAGATTCTTGACTGAGGCCTTGCCTCATTCTAACTGAGGCTTCGCCTCATTCTAACTAAGGCTTCGCCTCATTCTAACTAAGGCTTTGCCTTATTCTAACTAAGGCTTTGCCTTATTCTGACCGCGGCATTGTCTCATTCTTGACTGAGGCCGCGTTTCGTGCTTATTTCTGCAGAAAACCGAATTTTGTGCAATTCAAAGCGATTTAGCCAACAGGAGCAAACCAATGGAAGATGAGATACGTCAGCGACTTATGATATCGCCGGACCGGCTTGCAGCTATCAATGCCGTCTTGCTAAATCCAGATATGCGAGTAATCGATGACTTCTTGGATGTTGTCGCCAAGTATGGAACACCGGAAGAGATCAACCAGAAAGCGGCCAGAGCGATGCACCTTCCAGCCTTGCTTGAACGAGTAGGCGAAACCCGCCCTGATTACCTGGCCGATCTTGAATGGTTGGAAAAAGAACGGAATCTAGGCGTCTTTATAAGTGAAGCCGAATATCGTCGAAAGGTGCTTGGAGATAAAGCGGACGAGATGAGCTTCAACGACGATTTCGCGGTGACTCTTGAAGTGAGCGCCTGCCAATACTTTCCCTGGGTGATCGAGGCCGCCAGAAGGGCGATCGAGCAGCGATCCCTGATGCCCGGCCGCTTCATCCGGGTCCGCAAAATGAAGGAGCAGGAGGCAGATGGCGATCTGTTGGCCTTCGCTGCCGCCATGCAGATCATCGGCGCGAGCTACGTCGAGACGCTGGACACAAAAGGCACGGACGGATCCAATGTTCACTTGGGTGGACCCGAGACTATCACCGGCTATTTCGGTGGCGTCGGCCAGCCCAACGAATATGCTTTGAAATGGTTGGACGAATATCTCTATTACTACACCGAATTCGGGGTTCGCCAGGTCCTGAACCTCAACCCAGGCACTGTCTTATTAGGCTATTTACTCCATCGCATCGGGGTAGATAATGAGTTCAAGATCTCAGTATTTATGGGCAATGATAATCCCTATGCAGCTCTTTGGACTCTGATTGGAGCCAAGCTGTTTGCCCGCGACGATGGGACCTCGCCTCTTATCGGCTTCAACTGGAGCAACTCAGTAAACAATGAGTCGATGGAGATCACGGCCCAATTCCGCAAGGACTTGAGCTTCGAAGAGATTGTGCGCTTTGAGCATCACATCACCGAAACCTGGAAGAGTATCGTCCGCCAGCCATATAACCGGCGTGATGAGTTGATTGAGTTGGCCGATCACGTGGCCAATATCTCGGCTAAACACGAGGGCGGTGACCCAGAAGTAGAGTTAACAAGAGAGCATCAATCTGACATCCTCGACTATTTCCGGGACAAGGAAGAGATCGTCGAATCAGGAGATTGGGATGGGGCAACACTCAATTTCCTGGACAAATTCGATGCCACCAACAAAACAGCCTGGGCGCTTACGGAGAACGGATTGTCCTTCATCGCCGCCCAACTTCTACACCACTAGATCGGAACGGGGTTGTGAATGACCTCATTCACAACCCCGCCCTCGCAATGCCTTGTCTTTCCCTTGTTGATGTTATCATTCCAACCCCCACTTTCATGGGGGTTTACTACGACGGGAATACCGAGTCTTTCGTTCGCGTGTCGTCCCGATTAGACAAAAGGGTATTTTGTTATCCATGGATCGTGCACGAATAAAGATCCACGGTCGGCTGGATTCCCGCGTGCGCGGGAATCCAGGTTAGAAGCATGCGATTTGATGACAGCAACTAGCTCACCCATAAAATAACTCGTCATATATATCGTCCCAATTCGGATTGTTTTCCTCAATCAGATCAATTTTCCACTTTAGTCTGCGCCATTTCTTCATCTGCTTCTCGCGTCGCATTGCCCCTTCAATCTGATTTGTCATCTCATACCACACAAGACGATGAACACTGTATTTCTTCGTGAATCCCTCGTGGACATTGTTCTTGTGCTGCCATACCCGATGCTGTAAATTGCTGGTTACACCGATATATAGAGTTCCATTCTTTTTGCTTGCCATGATATAGACAAAATAGGTTTTCATTGCTCCACGTCTTTTTTACGAGCTATACAAGATGGATTCCGGTTGTAGTTTTACCCTCGCGAAAGTGGGGCGGAAAACCAAATTCTTTCATTCAGAAATCGCACAGTTATAGCAACGTAGCACCTCAATACTTCTGTCATCCCCGCGGACGCGGGAATCCATATTCTTTCATTATTGGTGTCGTCATTTCTTTGGGGTCTAGAATAACATCAATCCTGTCCTGACTTCGGTGAGGGTACGTTCGGTCTAAGAACACTCAGTCAGTTCAATATAACTCCAGATTGCGTGTCGCCCCGACTAGGACAAACGGTATTTTTTTGGCCATGGAACATACACGAAAACAGATCTACGGTCGGCTGGATTCCCGCTTCTGCGGGAATGACAAATAGGGGATGGGTGTCGCCAGGTTGCTGGCAAGAATGAGTGCAAACATTGTTTATAATCCTTTGCGTGGGCATCCATATTCAAGCAAATCTGCCCGACTCAGGCCGATAGTATCCTGTATCACTCTGATTGGAGTCACATGCAGCCGTAACATGAATTTATCAATCCCGCCCCCGCCGGTCCTCCGGCGCCACTTCCGTGGGGGTAAACTACAAGGGAATCCATCCTCCTTAATATTCAATGCGTCCTTTCCTTGGGAGCAGGAATGACATCCAGCTCACGAACGACACGTATCCTTTGCTATCCCGGTCAACAGCCCCCTACCTCGGCAGTTCAACGGACCGGATGCACGAGTCGCACAGAAATTGATCTATAATAAACCTAAACAGCCTTGGGCCACGGTGAGCGACACAACAGCCCCGTGCTTGTAGTATTCGGTCGTTTGGAGATATTCTTAATGAGGAAGCTTCTTAAGATAGTCCTGTGGGTTGCAGCCATTCTCCTTGTTTTGGTCGCCGGTATCGCGGTCATCTCTACACGGTATATCGCCGATGACATGCTGCACGACCCCTATAGTGATCGAGAACCAATCACCCAAACCCCGGCAGACTTCGGAGTACCTTTCGAGGCGGTGACGGCGACATCGTCCAGCGGGATTGAGTTAGCCGGTTGGTACGTACCTTCTCAAAACGGCGCGGCCGTCATCCTCCAGCACGGCTACGCGGAAAATCGCCAGCACATGCTGGAAGAAGCCAAGATGCTTCATGACCATGGGTACGGCGCCCTGCTCAGCACGGTCAGAGGTCATGACCTGAACGGAGAGGGCATGATCACCTTTGGCTGCTACGAGATGGAAGATCTGGATGCCTGGTATCAATTCTTGCTCGAACGCGATGAAGTCGACCCTGAGCGCATCGGTATCCTTGGCCAATCCATGGGTGGATCCCTGGCCATCCAATATGCTTTTCAGAACCAACAGATAAAGTCAGTCGTCGCTCACAGCCCCCTTACCTCGCTCGAAGACACTATCGACATCGGCTTGAGGCATTTCTCCCCCATACCAGATCCCCTCGTTTCCCTGCTGTCACCTCTGATCATATTCTGGGGTGAACAGATCACGGGCTGCGACCTGGAGGATGTAAACGCAGAAGAGTGGATTGGGGCTATCAGTCCAAGACCGGTTTATCTCATTTGCGGCGGAAAAGATGAGTTGGTCATTGAGCGAAACTGTCGGTCTCTTTATGCCCAAGCTCGCGAACCTGTCACATTCTGGTTTGAGGAGACATGTGATCACCACGAATGTGACACGACTTTTCCAGAAGAATTCGAGAGCAGGATTATCGGCTTCTTTGACCAATATTTGGGGCAGAATCCCCCAGCCGAATGACGATTGGGGTGCTAATGCCTATCTTCCCCGATTAGCATAGCGACAAACCCCTGGAAATCACTTCGACTTGAATGCGATGGGGATCCGTCGCGCCAACCACAAGATCATCCGCTCATGGTCCCAGGTGCCGGCCTCCCCTCTAAGCGAGACTGGTTAAGGTAAACTGCGCAGCACATGCGCAAAAGGAGGGAACCAGGTCAGTATCATCGATGCTGCGGCTCACGTAGCCCCCAGAAGTTTAGTGAAAATGAGATTCTTAAAAGGAATGATACGAAGCTATAGAGGATTGGGAAGATGCTCTTCCTTACTCAGAAGGCGGCAGATCATCAGCGCCAAATCGATCAGGCAGCAGGGAGTGCAGGGTTGTTTGTCGCACATTCCCATGAACGTCGCTCAACCACACGGGAACATCCTCGGCAAATTCACTGAGAACCTGGCGGCAGGCGCCACACGGTGTGCCAACATTCTCAGTGCAGACGGCGACGGCCACTATTCTCCGGACACCGGCCGCGGCGGCTGTGAAAAGCGCCGCTCGTTCGGCACAGATTCCCAAGCCAAAGACAGCGTTCTCGACATTAACACCGGTAAATACCTGGCCATCCTCGCTCAGTAGTGCGGCTCCAACAGCGTATCTTGAGTAAGGCGCATAAGCCTGTTCGCGGATTTCACATGCCGCCTTTAAAAGCGTCTCGCGTAATCCTTCAATTTCCTGTGCACTGATGGCCATAACAACTCCAATCTCTGTTTGAGATTAGCGACTATTCGCTTCGACCTAGTCCAAACACGTACTGGGTTTGTCCGGGCCTATCCCTTGAGATGACTAAATGGTTCAACAACCGTCCCGTCGTCGATGGCAACCCCTTCAACCACTGCCTGTTCAATATGGCAGCGATGCCCGATTATTGCGTTTCGAATCACGGCATTCGGACCCAGCAAGCATTCTTCTCCAATATCGGATGCCCCCTGCAAATAGCTATTAGGCCAGATGATTGTATCCCGGCCGATGGTGACCGCATGGTCAATATAGGTCGCCTCCGGATCTAGGATCGTTACCCCATTTTCCATCCAGCCCCTGTTGATCCGCCGTCTGAAGGCCTTATCAACAACCGCTAACTCCTGCCGGTTCCCTGCCCCAAGGCACTCGTCAGGATCGTCGACGACGATCGCTTCTACCGCCAATCCCTGGGAGACGGCTAGACCAACCATGTCAGTCAGATAGTATTCCTGGCCATTTCGCGCCTGTTTCAAGGACAATTTTGGTAGGTTGGTCCACAACCATGCTGACTCGAAACAGTAAACGCCCGCATTCAATTCGCGATTAAGTAAAATTTCCTGAGTATTGTCTCTGCGTTTCGCTTCGGCAACTTCGACGATCTCCGTCACTCGACCGTTCGAATCACGCATAATCCGGCCGAAAGTCGATTTTCTATCACCCATGACGGTCAGAATTACCACGGCGGCCTTGCTGGCCTCTTGTTTCTGGGCTAACTGAGTCATGGTACTCGATCTGAGCAAGGGCATATCGGCGTAAGTCACAAGTATCTGCTCAGTCTTGCCCTGCAGAACCTGGGTGGCCATCATGGTCGCATGGCCAGTGCCCATCTGCTGCGGCTGCTCCACATAGACGGCCCTATCTCCCAACAATGATTCTATTTCCTCTTCACCTGGACCGACTACGACAACTGGTGGCAGATCCGACACGGCCATCGCAATTCCGTAGACGAGTTCAACCATCGGGATCCCGCCTATTTCATGGAGGACCTTGTTCTTTTTGGATTTCATCCGAGTACCGTGCCCGGCTGCGAGAACTACGACACCTAGATCAGACATAGACATCTCATTCAATCAATGCTTACCTAACGTTTCAAAGGAAACTAAATTCTCGCCCGGCTGACCTCATAGCAACAGTCCGGTTCTTCGAGACAATTCAGATGCTTCTATTTGCCATCCTTGCTTCGCTGCGAGTTCGGCGATCCTCTGTGATGCTCTTTGGCTGTGTGCGATTAAGAAACGTCGAGGACTGAGCCAATCTATAAAACCCAGTCCTCGCTGTTCAAATGCACAAAACCTAGCTGGGGCGGAAGGATTCGAACCTTCGAATGGCGGATTCAAAGTCCGCTGCCTTACCACTTGGCGACGCCCCAAAGGGCAATTGGTCTAAACCAAGGATTTAAAATGAAAAATACAGAGCGGATTATAACCGATTTTAACCGAGACGATATAGGGGATTTTTTCGATGCTTTTATCTTGGACCGCAAGATTAGGGGCCTTTCTCCTGGCTCTATTCGATTCTATAACCAAAAGTTAACCCCCTTCGAGCAATGGTGCAAAAACCAGGGCCTAGAATCTATTACCCAACAAAACTCCTTATTTGCGCTTTTTCCTTTTATGGCTCCGAGAAAGGAACAATAGCGCCGGGGGTCGGCATGCTTTTTACAGGGCCCCCTGCCCTAAAGCCTTATGGTAAACGCTTTGGCGACTCCTGTTAAGAGTCAAGCAGATTTTATCAACGTCAACAGTGGAATAGTTTTCTATAAGGTATTCTGATTCTTCTTTAGACCAACGACCCTTAACCATGGCACCCTACCTTTCTTAGTACCTATTATGCCTTGGCTGAAGGGGTTAGCAAGCAATGTTGGTAAACAGGTAAGGACCAAAAAAGAGCCTATCCAGCCGACCGAGAGTGTGGCCAGACGGGGAATATGGCTCCGGAACAACTCCAAAGAACGGCCCCGATTGATTTTGTGGAAGCGCCCCGGTCCCCATGGCAAAACAAAAACCAGAGCGCCCGAAGGATGCTTATAAGTGCCGGCTTTTATTGAATATCGGCGTGCGAACTACTGCATCCTTCTTTTGACAATCCAACTTACAATCATCAGGACCATCCCAGCACCGATGATTAAATAAAAATTGCGCTCCAATGGTGAGATAAGTATGATTCCGAAGGCGCTTAAGGCAACCCCAAGAAACAGTAGAATGTTAGCGTATTTTGACCTTTCATTTCTTACGCTCCCTTATCAACGTCGCGCCAGTCACGTCACCCACATAATACACTATTTTCAGTCTGTGGAAGAATGGCGACTTTGTGCGAGTTTGTGCGCCCGCCACTGATGTCAACTGTGTAGGCCAGGGCGCCCCACTTTAGCCGGTTTCCCATCTGGAAAAGGAATACAAACCAAATGGGGAACCCGTCCTTACATAATTATATCCGTATCCGTTTCATCGAATTCCCTGAGACATTGAGAAAGGCTGGAGAGTTTTCTCCTTGAGCGCCGAATCCGCCAAGTGACTCTTGGGTCGCTTAGATGGTACACCCAGAAGTTAA
>DASRZI010000214.1:0-4540 GCA_035686605.1 Candidatus Zixiibacteriota bacterium | reverse complement strand
CGGGCCAGTTGTAGGCAATGCCTAGAGCTAACAACGAACCGAGTAAAATGACGATTGGCCCAGGAAATCAATGTGCCCATCTGTGGCGCAGGTGCTGAGATACGCGCGCCAGTGTTATGGTTATTCTATTCATATCTTATGCGTTATCTATACAAATACTTAGCAAAATTGACTGGGTTACCCTATACTAAGTGGTGTTGACTCAGTTTTATGCTCTCATGGTTTGAAAACGCGGCTCAATCAAGATGTTGGAGTGGAATAAGATGAAATCAAGAATGAAAAACGCAAAAGACTCGATCTTTCTGGTGGTTAGCCCACCAATCGTCGCCGCCTATCCTGACTGGAAGGAAAAATAATCATGGCCAATCTGCCGAAAGGTGAAAGCAGACCCCTGGTTCTAGTTACCGGCGTGACCGGATATGTCGGCGGTCGACTTGTTCCGCAATTGCTAGAGGAAGGCTACCAGGTTCGGGCGCTAATCCGCGGAGGTCCGGAGCGTCTAGCGGGCCGCCCGTGGCATTCCGAGATAGGTATCTTCCCTGGCGATGTCCTAAGACCGGAAGGGCTCGAAGCGGCGATGAAGGACGTGGATATCGCTTATTATCTCATACACAGTATGCGCGATAATACTCAATTCAGCCAAAGAGATATAAGCGCGGCACAGAACTTCGCCAATGCGGCTAAAACCGCCGGCGTGCAGCGCATCATATACCTCGGGGGCCTTGGTGATTCAGAAGGTGAACTATCAGAACACCTGCAATCACGCCAGGATACTGGGGTGGCGCTGCGCCAGGCTGGCGTCCCAGTTACTGAGTTTCGAGCTGGTATGATCGTTGGCTCAGGTAGTCTCTCCTTTGAGATGGTTCGTCATTTGACCGAGCGCTTGCCAGTCATGATCTGCCCCCGGTGGGTATTCGTCCGATCCCATCCCATCGCCATCCGAGATGTCTTGAGTTATTTAGTAACAGCCATTGAAACGCCAGACAGCAGCGGCCAGATCGTCGAGATTGGCGGGGCTAATGTGCTAACCTATTCTGAGATGATGGAGACCTATGCTCGAATTCGTGGCTTGCGTCGTCTCATCATCCCTGTCCCAGTGCTCACACCCCGCCTTTCTTCCTACTGGGCCCATTGGGTGACGCCTATTCCAGCCAACATCGCTCAGCCACTCATCAAAGGTTTGCGTTACGAAACCGTCGCACATGATGAACTTGCGCGTACACTGTTTCCTGAAATCCAACCTATCAATTATGAAACAGCGGTGGATTTAGCACTAAAGCGACTTGATGATGGTCAAATAGATTCGATTTGGAGCGATGCCTTGTCTTCAAGCAAAGGTGATGTTCCGCCTGTTTATCTTACCCAAGAACAGGGCATGTTAATCGAACGCCGGCAGCAGTCGGTACAGGCTTCACCCGAATCTTTATATAAAGTGTTTACAAGCTTAGGCGGCGATCGAGGTTGGCCGCCGTTCAGTTGGCTATGGCGTCTTCGAGGGGTGCTTGACCGTCTCATTGGTGGAGTAGGCATGCGACGGGGTCGCCGGCATCCCGATGATCTGCGAATGGGAGAGGCGTTGGATTTCTGGCGCGTTGAAGTACTCCAACCGTTTCGGATGCTCCGTTTGCGGGCGGAAATGAAATTGCCTGGACAGGGCTGGCTGCAATATGAAATAAAAGTCAACCAGGATGGACAAACCGTGCTTGTACAAACCGCTTTCTTCGCGCCAAAGGGTTTGCTAGGTATCGCGTATTGGTACGCGCTTTACCCGCTGCATGGTCTTATCTTCGCCAGGACCTTTGCAGAAATAGCCACAAGAGCCGAGAATGCATCGAATAGGATCTCTCCGGCAGAATCAGAGAAGATTGCACCTAGTGATCAGAATAGTTCAGCATCCGGCGAGTATCCACCGGTGACCGGGCGTTAAGTGCACAAATCAAGACTGGAGAGTAACGAACACATGAAAGCCACGGCTATTGCGGGGTCCAATATCGCATTCATTAAGTATTGGGGAAATCAGGATGATGACCTACGTATTCCAATGAATGGCAGCATATCTATGACATTGGACGCTGCACATACAACCACAAATGTGGAATTTAACCCAAATCTGGCTGACGATAGCTTTACACTTAACGGAAGCCATGTGAACCGAAAGGCTACGGCGCGGGTTTCCAAACACCTTGATCATATACGAAAAATAGCCAATTCTAATTTGAAGGCAGTCGTAAGTTCGCAGAACAGTTTTCCAACTGGTGCTGGAATAGCCTCTTCAGCTTCTGGCTTTGCCGCGCTGACAGTTGCTGCATCGAAGGCCTTGCGGCTTGATCTAACCCGGTCCGAACTCGGTCGGATTGCCCGATTAGGATCTGGCTCTGCATGCCGGTCCATTGATGGTGGCTTTGTGGAATGGCATCCCGGTGGAAGTCATGAAGACTCCTATGCCGTACCAATCGCTCCGTCCGATCACTGGGATTTAGTTGATATCGTCGCTATTATTTCCAGTGAACACAAGGATTACGGTTCATCCACCGGGCATACCCTGGCCCATTCAAGTCCCTTTTATCAAGCCCGGTTGGGAAGAGTGGGGGATTCACTCGCGCAGGTTCGGCAAGCTATCCTCGAAAAGGATTTTGCCGCGCTCGGAAGACTCATCGAGGAAGAAGCGATTCAACTTCATGTCACAGCAATGACTTCAATCCCCAGCGTGCTATATTGGCGGGCGGGCACTTTAAATGTGATCCACGCCCTTCGTAGTTGGCGGAAAAGCGATCCTTTCGTCCCCGGTTATTTCACTATAGACGCCGGTGCTAACGTTCATATCATTTCCGAGCGCAAATCGGTTCCTGCGCTGCTGGAGAATTTAAAGACAGTCGATGGCGTAGAAGAAATGCTGGTTTCACATATCGGGGGCGAGGCAAGAGTTATCGATGGCGTAACCGCCTGATTTTAAGAGAGTGAATTTCAGATTCATCAAACATTCAGGTTATCTAGTTTAGTTCGGTGACCCGGCCTTGTTGGTATCTAGGCGATAATCTCCAAACTTACCCCAATCTATGGCCTTGTTGTATTTACTTTGCTTAGCTTGGAAATGAACGATAACCGCGGCCTGATCTAGTTCGGGGTAGGTCTTCAGTAGATGGCGGTCGCCATAATGAAAAGCCTGGATCACCTGGCGCATATGGTGATTGAAGATGTCGTAACGCCAGCCTGCTGTACCTAAAACAAGACCGCCGCTGACATGGCAATAAACATGCAAGGACCAGGGCTTCCCCTCCTGATCCCGTTTCCATTCAGCCAGTACTTCATCACGCATAAGCCGGGTATACCAACCGCTTATTTGTGAGCGGTCGAATTCCTGCCCAATTGTCAAGTACAAATCACCTGTTTTATCAGAATGGGTCAATGTATAACGCCTGGGTTGACCTAGCTCGGTTTCAGAAACATCACTCAAATAGGTTACGTGCAGCTTATCTGGATTCAAAACAGTCATGATAGTACCCACATTTGAGTCTGGGAGGTAGGATTGTCAAAGTTTATTATCCGACGCCCTTCGATTGTTTGGGCTCGCAGAAACATACGCCACCGGTCTATGATCGTATTCGTCCATATCACATCGGCCTGATATGAGTTGATGTTCGAATATAAACAAAATCTAAACAAAACATTGGCATAGATCTGGAAAGGTGTTATTCTTCGAATAGATAAAACCACGATGTGGTAACGTCAATGTATTCTGGGAGATAACTCAATGTCAAATCGCGAAATCGTTGTCGATAGCCTGAGCAAACAATATTCAGAGGATGTGCTGGCAGTGGACAATATCTCATTAAAAGTAGAATCGGGCCAGATATATGGCTTCTTGGGGCCAAATGGGGCCGGCAAAAGTACGACAATCAAGATCTTGACTTCCCTGGCTCTTCCCACCAGTGGTTCGGCCACTGTTGGCGGTTATGATGTCGTTTCAGAGGCCGACCAGGTGCGCCGCATCATGGGCGTGGCCTTGCAGGATATCGGCTTGGATTCACTCATGAAGTCAATGGAATTGCTAACCTTACAAGGGCAGCTATTTGGCGATAGACGGTCAGATGCCGAGGTTCGGGCCAAGGAATTGGTGGAGCTGGTGGGTCTCACCGATGCTGTGGATCGGCGAGTGGGTACTTACAGTGGTGGCATGCGCCGCCGGCTTGATCTGGCCTTGGCGCTTGTTCATAAACCGGAAGTTCTTTTTCTCGATGAACCGACAACGGGCCTTGACCCAGCCAGCCGCCGCGATCTCTGGTTAGAAGTCAAGCGACTTAACCGCGACTATGGCATGACCATCTTTCTCACCACCCAATATTTGGAAGAAGCGGATGAGTTGGCTGATATCGTGGCCATCATCAACGATGGCAGGATCGTAAAGACAGGATCGCCAGCCCTGCTCAAGGCAGGCATTGGAAAAGAGTCGATAAACATTTCCTTTGATACTCGGGAAAGGGCTGAAATCGCCAGTGCCACGCTCATGAACATGGCTGAATTGGTCCAAACTGACCGGGAT
>DASRZI010000213.1:0-5844 GCA_035686605.1 Candidatus Zixiibacteriota bacterium | reverse complement strand
AGGGGATTATCGCGGACCACTAACTGGAATTTTTGACGACCAGACGCGCACTGCCTTAAGGATTCTTGTCGGCCGGGAGAACTTAGAGGAGCGCTGGAACGGGAAGGGAGATGAGATTGATATGAAAGTAGTTACCTTCTTGTGGGACAGATTTCCAGCATGATAGGGGCAGCTATTTCTACAGATCTTGCCAGGTATTGACCATGAGAGGATTCATTCCGCCAGTTGAAAGTGTATTAGTTATTGAAATTGCAACGCACCTGGGAGGTGCATCGCAATATGAGGTAGAGTGGCCGGGCAATGATCACCAGCACTAGCAACCCACTAATAAAACGGATTCGAAAGCTCAAACAGAAGAAATATCGAGCACAGGAAGGCGCTTTCTTTGTGGAGGGAGTCCGGGTGTTCTTGTCGGCCGTGGAAGCCAAGACGCCGATACAGAAGATCCTTTACTCACCTGAGCTGCTGAAAAGTGACCTGGCCCTTGCGTCGATCATAACCCAACGAGAGGCAGGGATTGATTGCGTCGAGACCACCGCTCAAGTGTTTCAATCCATATCATCCCGCGAGCATCCAGTAGGCCTGGGCGCCGTCGTATCAACCAACTGGCTTCCTCTTGAAAGCCTACCCATTCTTCAGGACGGCGTGTTCGTCTGTCTCGTGGAAGTCGCCGAACCCGGAAACCTGGGATCGATCATCCGAACAGTTGACGCGATCGGCGGCAATGGACTGATAGTGGCTGGACAAAGTGTGGATCCTTTCCATCCCGCCGCGGTCAAGGCTAGCATGGGCACGCTATTTCATGTCCCCATCAGCCATGTCGACAGCGCGCAGAATCTATTGAGTTGGACGAAAGAGCGCGGAATCACGACGGTCATGACCTCTGCCCGGGCAACCCAGTCGTTTTGGGATGTAGACTATATGCGTCCAATCATGATCATGATGGGCAACGAGAGGGAGGGTCTGCCGGCCGAGCTTATGACTCAAGGGGATTACTCAGTCTCAATGCCCATGGGAGGATCGGCATCATCGCTCAACCTGGCAGTGGCCGCCGGGCTGATAATGTACGAGATCCTGAGGCGCGGTTAGGTATCAGTTGGGTGGGGAGGTCCAGGGAGCAGAAGCTGGCCCTAAGACCAGTTTTCTAGAATATCTTTGATGGCAGCCATAAAACCGTCGGCCGTGGCGCCATCCAGAATTCGATGGTCAAAGGTCAAACCAACGTAGGCCAGAGGGCGGATGGCAATCGCGTCGTTGATGACTTTCACCCGTTTCTCAATTTTCCCCGCGCCGAGGATCCCGCATTGGGGCTGATTTATTATCGGTGTGGCGAACAGGCTTCCGGAGACGCCATGATTGGTCAAAGTAAATGTTCCACCTTGGACTTCATCAGGTAGCAATCGGCCATTCCGAGCCCGTTCCGAGAGGTCATTAACAGCCATTGCCAGGCCGAAAAGGCTGAGCCCATCGGTGTTTTTGATGACCGGTACTATCAATCCGTCAGGTATGGCTGTGGCCATGCCGACATTGATCTCTTTCTTTAGGATGATGCCTTCATCGCTCCAACGGCTGTTTACCAGCGGGTGAATTCTCAAGCTCTGGGCTATGGCTGCTATGATGTAGGCGGTGATGGTCAACCTGGCTCCGTCTCCTGCGAATCGGTCTTTGTTTGCCGTCCGGTGAGCCATCACAGAGGAGAAATCGATCTCGAAGACGGTGGTGACGTGGGGGCTGGTGCGCTTGCTCATGACCATATGGTCGGCGATAGCCCGACGAATACCAGTGAGGGGTAAGATCTCGCCTGGAACCAACCCTGAATCACTGGGTCCACTAGGAGCCGAAACGGGCTGGACGGGCGCATAAGCAGCCCGTATGTCGGGGCGGTGCTCGATGTAGGCCAGTATATCCTTCTTGGTAATCCGCCCGCCGCGCCCCGTCCCCCGGATTAGATTTAGGTCCACATGATGTTCTCTGGCAATACGACCAACAACCGGACTAACCCTGCCGGTGTACTGTTCTATAGGTCGTGCCGGACCGTTCGTGCCCGCTTGCCTCACGAAGGGCGTCACGATGGTCGAAACAGACTCTATTTCCTGGACGATTGGGTCTTCAACCACTATCTCAGTAGGAGTCTCGAGTTCAACATCTTCAAGACCTTCGCCAGGCTCGCCAACCAGGGCCAACACCGTTCCAACGGACACGGTCTCGCCTACAGGTACCAGAATCTTCAATAGGGTGCCTGGGACTTCAGCCGTGGCTTCGGTGGTCACCTTGTCAGTTTCGATTTCCAGGATCGGCTCGTACTGCTCGATCCTGTCTCCTTCTTTCTTTAGCCAGGAGGCAACGGTGCCCTCGATAACGCTCTCGCCGAGCTGGGGCATCAAGATCTTAGTGGCCATAGTCGGATCGCTCCATTTCCATCTGTGTTTTGATCATAATCCCCGTGGATGACAGGTTCCCGGGAACATCTAATTGAAACCGGTAATCCGCGTTTAGCCAGGTTAGTCGAAATAGATTCATTATTTGGTAAGAGATGGTCTCTTCCTTCCCGTACTATCTATACAAATCAGGGAATTGATCCGGATCAGCCTCGTTCATTAGTTCGTAGACAGCATCGAAAATCTGCTCGATATTAGGCTTGGACCAATAATCGCCATCGGAACCGTATGCCGGTCTATGGGAATTTGCCGATAAAGTTCGTGGTTCCGAGTCAAGCCACCAATACCCACCCTGCCCTTCCAGCACCGCCTGCATCATATACGCTGTCGTTCCACCCGGTACGTCTTCGTCGACGAACAAAATCCGGCCTGTTTTCTTCAATGACTCAACAATTCTTCCATTGATATCGAAGGGCAATAATGATTGAACATCGATGACTTCGACATCGATTCCAACCCGGCTCAATAGAGCAGTCGCCTCTAGGACGAGGCGACATGAGGCTCCATAGGTAACGACCGTAACGTCACTACCAGAGAGAAGGACTTCAGGCACTCCCAGGGGTACTGTTACTTCACCTATGTTGTCCGGCAAGCGCTCTTTCAATCGATAGCCGTTTAGCACTTCGACGATAATACCTGGTTCGTCTCCTCGAAGGAGGGTGTTATAAAAGCCAATCGCCTGGGTCATATTTCTTGGAACCAGGACGTGGACACCACGGACAAGATTTATCACGCCAGCCATTGGAGATCCTGAATGCCAGATGCCTTCCAGGCGGTGCCCTCTGGTTCGAATGATGACAGGCGCTTTCTGTCCTCCCTTCGTTCGCCAATGAAGGGTTGCCAGATCATCGGAAATGATCTGCAGTGCGTAGAGCAGATAATCGAGGTATTGGATTTCTGCGATAGGCCGCAGCCCACGAATTGCCAAACCAATCGCTTGGCCGACAATGGTCGTTTCTCTGATTCCGGTATCAGAGACCCGAAGCTCGCCGAACATCTTCTGGAGACCGGCGAATCCCTGGTTGACATCACCAAGATGGCCGACATCCTCGCCAAAGGCGATTACTCGGGGATCATTAGTCAGCATGGATTCGAATCCGGCGTTTAACAAATCAAAACCGCTAATAATCCTTGAATCTTTGGAATATTCAGGATCTACCCGTCCAATATTAAGGGCTGAGTCTTGTGATTGGCTGTGCAGATGGGAGCTGTACCTTTCCTTGCCGGCCGAATCGAGTTTCTTCTTCCATTCCAACAGTTCCCTTCTGCACGGGCTGGTTTCGTTTCTGAGAAGGAGTAATGCGTCTCGAATGGCGACCATGATATCTCGTCGAAAAGGTACCTGAACTTGAATCAATCGCTGCCGTACGCCTAACAATTCATTGGAATTAGGAGCATCCTGGCAGCTCCTTTCCAATATTTCTGTTACAGCCCGTACTTCTGCCCGGACAGGGGCCAGGTAGGCTTCCCAGGCCTTTATTCGTATTTCTTCGACCCGCTTCCGGCTGTCTGACTCAAGCTGATCCAGGTCAGAATCAGCCGCGTATCCGTTGGCGATGATCCACTCGCGCATAATCCTGACGCAGTCGAACTCCTTCTCCCACTCCATTCGATCCGCAGATTTATAGCGTTCATGGCTTCCCGAAGTCGAGTGCCCAAGCGGCTGGGTAACGTCGGTGACGTGGATGATCGAGGGGATATGATCCTCTCGGGCAAGAACTGACGCCTTCTGGTAGGTGTCTATAAGGGTGGGATAGTCCCAGGCTTTAACCGTGTAGATTTCGAAACCGTTTTTGGCCCCAGGATCTCGCCGGAATCCCTCGAGGAGTTTGGAGATATCTGCCTTCACAAGCTGGTGTTTGTTCGGCACGGAAATACCATAGCCATCATCCCAGATTGAAAGGACCATTGGACACTGTAATATGCCGACGGCGTTGATCGACTCCCAGAACATGCCCTCGGCGCAGCTGGCATTGCCAATCGTGCCGAAAGCGACCTCGTTTCCTCCATCTGAGAAATCGACAAATCTACCTAATTCATCAAGTTCGCGATACAGTTTGGAGGCATAGGCGAGTCCGACGAGGCGAGGCATCTGGGAGCCAGTCGGAGATAAGTCGGCGGAAATGTTGAAGAGTTCGGTCTGCCTTTTCCAGTTACCGTCGTCGTCCAGCATTCGGCTGGCGAAATGAGCGTTCATGGAACGCCCGGCAGAGGAAGGATCGGCCGATACATCGGCATGGGCGAAGAGCTGGGCGAAGAATTCCTGGATAGTGACAATTCCCAGGGCGAACATGAGAGTTTGATCGCGGTAATATCCAGAGCGAAAGTCACCAGGCCGAAATGCCTTAGCCATGGCTATTTGAGGAATCTCTTTACCGTCGCCAAAAATACCAAATTTGGCTTTCCCGCTCAATACCTCCCTGCGGCCGATTAGGCTGACCTGGCGGCTTTCAAACGCCAACTTGTAGTCGGCCAAGACCATGTCTTGGTCAAATTCGGTTTCTTCTATTTTCGCATCTTCAATCTTGGAGCTCATAGTCCGCTTCGATACAGTGGTTTGTCCGCTAAATTGTATAGTGATGCCGGAACAGGATTGGCTTGACCGGCGACTCAATACGCTACGGCTGCAGAAAGAATGGCGCTAGTCAATTCAGATTTCGCGTGCGATGCGACCAGATATCTACGAGCTGACGCTACTCTTCAACTACAGGCGACACGTTGAAATTGTCGAAGGAAACTCGCAGCCCTCCTGGCGCGAATGTCTCGCCGAAGAGTCCGATGTCACCGTTTTTCAACGTGCCATCCGCTGCCCGGCCGACTTCCGTATCGTTAACAAAAAACGACAACTCAGGTCCTACAGCGACAACGCGCAAGTTGTTTGTCGTGTTGAATCCCTGGTTAACCGTCTGGGATTCAAACCAATCTTGATCTACAAGCACCTGCTGTTGAACGCAGCCCTCTGTGCACAGGGCGATGAAAACATAGCCGTCGCTGCTCACCTTGAAGAGATAGAAATCCTCTCTATCGGGATTGACGCGGAACAACATGCCATAGCCGTTATCCTCGGTCCCTTCAAGAGGAGTCGCATCGACTTCAAAGACGGCGTCGGCGAAGTTTCGACCACCAGAAGCCCAAAACTGCTCGTCAAAAGTGTCGGCGCCAAGGATCATCTCGTATGAGCCGTCGCTAATGATACCGTCAGCCTCTGCACCTTCACCAGCCATCCAGGCTTCGGCGTCGTCAAACGTCTCCTGGTAAACTGTTTTCTGAATCGGTTGGCGGGGGCGGAAAAAAGTAGGATGCCAATTCAGGATCCATGCAGCCAGGATACCACAAGTGATGATAACGACGACTGAGAAAACGCCGGCCAAAACCAGGCAGGTTGACCGTTTCTTCCTGTTCCTCA
>DASRZI010000212.1:0-5436 GCA_035686605.1 Candidatus Zixiibacteriota bacterium | reverse complement strand
ATCCAATAAAAAGACCTAGGAGTCCACCACCAACAGCGCCGACCTTGACGCCGCGATCCAATTCATCCTTTACGTGGACCTTACCTTCTTCATCTCGAACTACTATCGCCGAGTCATCCAGGCGCAGCAAGCCTTCTCGCTCAATCGATCGCAATGATTCGCGGACCTTCGCTGCCTCATCGACATTGTCGAATGTAATTACAATTAAATCAGACATCATCTATCCCTTTGCCTCAATCGGCCTTGAAGTAATCCCAAATTTTGAGATGAATCTGCTAGTCAACTAATGACCATTTTAATCTAGAATCGTGAATCTTTGTAGCACCACCACTGGCCCTTGTCAAGGAGCTAACTTCCCGCTTACTCCTCGTCAGAAACCTCGTCTTGCTCAGCTTCAATTTCATTAAGCCTCTCGACTATCTCATCCGCTAACGAATGCCGTAATACTATATTGGTGGTTTCACCAAGCACCTGGGAGAAATCGCTGGCATGCTGAGATTCAACCAGGACAAGCAGGCCAGAGCTGCCAGGTTGAAGAAGCTCCTGGAGTTTTCGAAGGAACTCATCTGAGAATCCCATATCCACATGCTTGGCGACGATTCCACCGGTCACAGCGCCAGCAAGAGCGCCTACAATAACGCCGACCGGACCGCCGACTAAACCAATCAGTCCTCCTGATAGAGCGCCAAATATCCGACCATGTTTCGCGTCGACATCGTTGGTTTCGGTGAAATTTGTTTTGCCGTCCTCATCTTTGGTGATAATTGCGGCGCCGCGAATCATTTTGCCAGCCTTATCCTTCAATGACTTTAGCGATTCGGTGGCCTTTTCTGGATGATCGTAGACGGCTACTATCAGCTCAAGATCGCCGGTCTTTCCGGGTTTTTGATAGTGCCTCTGTAATGGAATGGTGGGTAGGTATTCCACTTCCTCCTTATCGAGTTTTAGAAAGATCATATTGTCGGCTGTACGATCGATAGTCGATACCGGGATCGTAACCTCTTGTTTTCCCCATAAATGGCCCTCTTCGAGGATCATATGGGTGACTTCACCGCTTTCAGGATCGACAAGAAACTCGCTCAAGCGACCGACATAGCCATCAGTGGCTTGAATTAGGGCACCTCGGCGAATTGCTAATTCACCCTGAGGCACTTTCTCGACGGACAAAGGCACAAAGCCGGTCTTGAGAGGTGATACAAACGGAGACAAATAAACTGCGTCTGCTGGATAATCACCCTCTTCATGAGAAACTTCGACATAGTGAACACCTTCGAATGGCTCCAATTGGTCGAGTTCTTCTTTTGTGCAGTTGAGGTGAATCAGATCGTGGGATGTCTCTGAAACAGCGTCTATCGGGACCAACCAGTTGCGGGGGGCAATAGCCTCTTCCTCGCTCACGACTATATGGGTGAGCTTTCGAGAGGTGGGATCGATAATCACATGGCTTGATATACCAACCCTGCCATCTTTACACTCAACATGAGCGTTGATAGGGATCTTGACCATCTAAACCTCCTTAACATGTTAGTGGGCGAGCTGCCTGCTACCGATGAATTATGTTATCGAATGCGACCAACGGCTCTTCCGCAATTGTTTGACCTCTACGGTTGTTTTTCGCTCGAGCCTTCTTCGGTTTAGGCTTTACTGCTCGAAAGAGACAGGCATTGGAGCAGGACATATCAAACTAACGGGACGAGGAAAATGTCTCTGTAAAGTTGGCATACCCAAGTTCGGCGGCAGGGAACGCGAGATTTGAATCGATAGCATAAGGGGCGACCGCTAGGTCGCCCCTCGTACTTTGCTGTTATTTCTGCTTCGCTGAATGTCAGAAGTTATCTGCGAACCAGAGCCAAAGCCGCTCAATTAATGACCCACTTTGGGTCATTTCGGTAGAGATTACTCGGCGGCTTCTTCCTCATCGTCGTGATGGAAAGAATCGCGAAGTCTTTGCTCTTGTTCCTCACTTAAGGACGTCTGGAGCACTGTGGGCTCAAATCCCTGCAGTCCTTCAAGAACCTTATCTGGGGTAGCATCACGGACGAGCAAGAAAAGGGCGGAGTGACCCGGTTCGATGGTGTTGCCCACTTCCTTGATGAAATCATCGTCGATGCCAACATCGGTCAGCCCGCCAGCGACAGCACCGGAAATGGCGCCAATGGCCAAGCCCAACCACGGAGCCCAGAATAGTAAGCCTATCAGCAAGCCCCAGAAACTACCTCCCAAAGCGCCAGCACCGACGAGGCTCACGGCTTGCTTAACTTTTACTTTTCCGTCTTGTCGACGGATAACTACAGCCGCATCTTCTAGCTCGATGAGCTGCTGTTTCTGCATCTTGTTCAACGCATCTCTCATTTCAGCGGCACCGTCTTCGGTGTCGAATGCAAACACAATCAAATCAGACATATATATCTCCTTATTATGTACAGTATGGTATTAGCCGGCTCCCATTTGAACAATTATCTATTATCGCTGCAAACGCGTTTTTGGCAAGTTCAGACTGGTCATTTCCCCGGCACTCAGCGGGCTGATTGTAGGTGAAAACGGCGACCTCTTTCAGAGAGGCTCGCTGAGATTAGATGGAGGAACCGGCAACAAAGCAGCCGTGGATGGACGGCCGATCTGCGAGTCTCAGAGATTGCTCCATCAACTGCCGCGAACCGTGAAGGGAAGCACAGCCGACTGGCCTAGCCATTGCGGATGGCTTGCGGCCTGAATCATTCGCTTTATCGCGAAATTTAGAGGTTAAGGTTGGTTGGGCCCTTGTGTGTGAATGGGTGGGGGCGTATTAGTAGGTGGTCCAACTGTCGGAGGAGGCTGCGGCGTATTAGTAGGTGGTGGAGCAGATGTTGGCGGCGGTGGTGGAGCAGATGTTGGCGGCGGTGGTGGCGGATTGGTCGGTGGTGGCAATGGAGTAGCTGTAGGGGGTATCGTCGGTATGAATACCCGTGTATTAGTTGCCGTCGGAGTAACCTCTGTGGGCGTTGCTCGAAGAGTCGGTAGGAGGCCGGGAGAACCTTGGCTTGATACTCTGGTAGTTGTTGTCGCGGTCGGTTCGTCAGTAGGCAGTATGATGGCTGCAGTCGCAGGCGGAGCGAGAGTTCTGGTTGGTTTAATCAAAACTGTCGGCGTAACCGTAGGAGAAACCTCTGTTGGCGTTACCGTGGGTTCTACATCTTCCTCTCCCGAAAAAACGAAATAAGCAGAACCCGCACCGACAACGAGCAAGCATAAGATGGCAGCCAGACCTCCTAGAAGGATGGTCATTGGGATCTTCCTCTTGGGCTCTGCCGCTAGGATATTTTTCTTGGGCAATGCCTCTGGGATTTTTTCCTTTGGCAATGCCACTGGGATGATTGGGACCGCGTCATCATTACCCAGCAAATCGCTGACAGCTTCAGCATATGCACTGGCGGTAGAGTATCGATCATCCCGTTTCTTGGCCATTGCCTTTGCGATTATCGCCTGAATTTCAGGAGGGAGATCAGATCGAATCTTCCCAATATCAGGTACTGGCTCCCTGATATGCTTCATGGCCTGGCCTATGGGAGTATCGGACTCAAACGGGACGTTACCAGTGAGCATGTGAAATAGAATAGCGCCGAGGGCATAGATGTCGCTTCGTCCGTCGAGATCATCCTTGCCCATGACCTGCTCTGGGCTCATATAGGCGGGTGTTCCCACCATGCCCCCTTGGGTGGCCAGGGTCTCAGAGTGTCCCTCAGTCATTTTGGCAACACCAAAATCTGACAGATAGGCGAGATCATCCTCGTCGAAAAGAATGTTGCCTGGTTTCAAATCCCGGTGAACGAGTCCACGAAGGTGGGCTTCGTCCAGTACCGGGGCCAGTCGTGTCAGAATCTTAGATGACTCGGCAAGAGACAACTGCCCATCATTTATCTTGTCATCCAGGCTTCCTCCGGACATGTAGCGCATGACCAGGTACGGCTGCCCTTCAAATTCGCCGAAGTCGTAGACCGGAACAATTCCTGGAATCTTGAGTGAAACAATTACCTTGGCTTCTCGCTGGAATCTAGCCCTGGTCTTGGTGGAATATACGAACTCCTTGGGGAGAATCTTTATCGCCACGGACCGCCCAAGTCTTGGATCTTTGGCAAGATATACCACAGCCATAGCCCCGCGATCGATCTCGCGCTCGATTTCAAAGCGGTCGATATTCTGAGAACTCATCGGGACGCCTGCGAGCAATCAAAGCTTGTGAGAATGGTTAGCACCTCTGGAAAGCTCTTAACGGGGAATCGATATGGAACAAGAACTAAGCTACATAAAGCCAACTTCGTTGGAGCCAATTTTGTTACCATCAAATGATCGCCACAGTCGATTCTCGAAAGATGCGAAATAAGACAAGAAGTTGTTTGGTACCGTGCACGATACATTCTAACAGAGGGAGATATACCGTTCAACATACTGCGACGGAATAGGACATTGCTCATACTCTATTTGCTGCGACGCTACACAACATAGCTTCTTCGTTCTAATAGAATGACATCACGCCATAGGCCATTTATTTGTCCGATGCGTTCCCTGCGTCCAACGATTCGAAAGCCACAAGCCTTGTGCAAGGCCATACTCGCATCATTCTCAGGAAAGACGCCCGTCTGGAGGGTCCAGATTCCGGCCAATTCCGACCCTTCGATCAAGGCTTTGAGTAAAATTCTGCCGCAGCCTTGAACTCTATGATCCTGGGCGATGTAAATGCTAACCTCAGCTACACCCGCGTATACGCTGCGAGCCGAAATTGGGCTGAGCGCGGACCAACCTGCAACCAGGTCGCCCCGAACCATGACGAAACGGCAAATCTGGAGGTGATCCCCATTCCATCGCTCCCAATCTGGGGCGGATGTCTCGAAGGTGGCTTGGCCGGTCGATATGCCTTCTTCATAGATGGCCCTAACTGCCGGCCAATGACGATGTTCCAAACGCTCGACGGAGTACTCCATGATGGTTGTCAACTGCTCACTTCAACGAATGGGTTTCCTTAAATCTACCACAATTGACCGCGGATTCGCGAGATTCTGGGTATAGATCCTGTTCCTAGATTCTTGACCCCCGACAACGGTATTGATTGTCGTGCGAGCACCGAATAGTCAATATCGATGTTTCATGACCTACAAATCGATTGAGACTCTGCTTCATATCCAGTTGAACTAGGCAAAGATAGTCCACTTGTCCAGAGCTAGATTAGCCTAGGGGCTGATGTAATCATGCGGCTTCTATGCGACACTACTGGCTGACAGATTAGGTATCCTGTGCAAGGCGTAAGGCCATTTAACAAGGTTTTCTAGTAGAGGATCGCTGCTACATGCTCAGCAACAGAAAAACGGGGAGCCCTTCAAGAATCGCCATTCGATTGAGCAAAATAGCGGCGCCACGCCCGGTCCGCGTCTGGAGACGCTGGCTAGTTGTCGAGATCGGTTT
>DASRZI010000211.1:0-7220 GCA_035686605.1 Candidatus Zixiibacteriota bacterium | reverse complement strand
AGGTAGCAGATTTGTTCTAATATTGGAGAACGTGACGGTCACCTGGGAGGTGACAGTCACGAGGGTAGATTGTTTACAAATGGGGGATAATGACGATAATCATAAGGATTATGGCTTAAGTTGTCGATTAGTTGGATTGGGAGAAGACTAGGAATTTGGAGGTAAAGCATGAGACGTAGAGGAGCAGGACCTGGGCGCATGGCGGCGCGGCGGTCGGTACGAATGATGATGCGACGCAGACGACGGCGTAGAAGAAGAAGAATCATCCTCGCTGGAGGTCTGATCGCTCTTGGGGCACACAAGCTCAGCTCGAAAGACGTCGAGCAGATAGAGCAAAAAACGGGCAAGCCGGCTGAAGAACTGACAGACGAAGAACTCGATCAGGCGATGGACGATCTGGGCATCGAAGGGGAAGAGATGACAGATGAAGAGTTCGACTACGTAGATAAACAAGACGCGGCCGAGGACGATTATATTGATGAGCTTGAACGACTGGCTGCCCTGCACGAACAAGGCATCCTGACGGATGAGGAGTTCGCGGCACAAAAGAAGAAGCTGCTAGACGGATAGGGGTTTGACCAGAGGACTGGTCTAACCAGAAGACTGTCCTGGCCGGGGGACCGGCCTAACCAGAAGACTGGTCTAACCAGAGGACCGGCCTTTGGACAGCGTATAACTTCATATAGACAATGACCTACAGCTTGCCAGAATATGGCAACATGATCGCCGACAAGGAGCGGATGGATCCCTATGTCTTCGCTCTGAAGGCGGCGATCAGGCCGGATTCAGTCGTTCTGGACATCGGAGCTGGCACAGGAATTCATTCTCTTCTGGCATGTAAATTCGGGGCACGCCGTGTATACGCTGTTGAACCGAACGAGGTCATTCATCTAGGGCGGGAGCTGGCCGAGATCAATGGTTTCGGCGACCGTATTGAATTCATCCAGGATCTCTCAACCCGGATTACGTTGCCTGAACGGGCGGATGTGATCGTATCGGATCTTCGGGGTGTGCTGCCTTTGTTCGGGGCGCACATCCCAGCGATTATTGATGCCCGGAAAAGACACCTGGCTCCTGGGGGCACCATGATTCCCAGGCGGGACATCCTTTGGGCCGCCCTGGTGGAAAGCCGCAACGTCTACCAAGATTTAATCAAGCCTTGGGACCACCCCTATGGGATACCCATGGATCCGGTGAAGCAGATTGCCTTAAACAGGTGGAACGATGCTCAGACGGACTCGATCCGACGAGCTAACCTGCTGACTGCTCCGGAGATGTGGGCCATATTGGATTATTCTACGATTGAGGCTCCAGATGTTGGCTGCCTAGATATACAGTTCGAGGCTACCAGGGACGGAACGGCCTATGGATGGTTAATCTGGTTTGATGCTGAGCTGGCGGACGGGATTGGATTTTCGTGCGGTCCGGAGGAGAGTAAATTCGCCGAAGTCTATGGACGAGGGTTCTTTCCGCTGCTCGAGCCAGTTCCCATAGCTAAGGGCGATATGATCAGCCTCGATATCCAGGCCGAACTCATTGGTAAGGAATATGAATGGCGCTGGAAAACGCGAATCACTTCCGGAGATGATCCCGGGCAGATAAGAGTCGAGTTCAGGCAGGCGACCGATTTCGAAAATGCCCTTAGTCCAAGCCGGATCGCAGAGAATGTTTTGAATGACAAGCCATCGATGTCCGAAGAGGCACAGATTGACCATTTCATCCTGGGGAAAGTGGATGGAAGGAATTCGTACGGGGAGATAGCCGAGCTAACGAGGAAGAGATTTCCAACGAGGTTTGACGACAGGCAGGCGGCGCTCCGATATGTGTACGATCTTGTTCGCCAATATAGCGACTAGAAATAAGGGGGTCCGATATTGTGATGATAGCACGCAGATGACGCAGATGGCACAGATAAGAATCTGTGACGCCGATCGACGCTGATAAAAAGATCGGCGTGAATCAGTATCTTGGATCAGCGTCATCTGCGTCCAGTTTTGTTGTCACAATCAAGTGTGGGGTTCAAAGCATTGATCGGCACTTTATCGATGATGTGATGATAGAACGCTGATGACGCAGATATTGCGCAGCGCGCAGACGCAGATGGCACAGATAAGAATCTGTGGCGCTGATTAAAAGATCGGCGAGAATCAGTGTCTTGGATCAGCGTAATCAGCGTCCGGTTTTGTTGTCACAAGCAGATGCGGGGTTCTCTGGAATGACTGGCGCGTGACGGGGGACCGGCACTTTCACGATGATGTGATGATAGGGCGCGGATGACGCAGATGGCACAGATAAGAATCTGTGACGCAGATCTACGCAGATAAAAAATCGGCGCCGATCAAAAAATCGGCGGGTTATGAGAGGTTGTTTTGAGGCAAATGCGAGGCACTTCCATAGTGCCTTGCATTAAGCGGCGTTATTGGTGGCTAGTCTTCATATCCCAATACCGGGGCCAGCCATCGTTCGGCGGCCGCTATGTCCATTCCCTTTCGCTTTGCGTAATCCTCAACCTGGTCCCGGCCGATGCGGCCGACGCCAAAGTAGCGTGATTCGGGATGGGAGAAGTAGTAGCCGCTGACCGAGGCCGCCGGGTTCATGGCATAGGATTCGGTCAGGGTAATGCCGGTGTTGGCTTCCCCGCCTAATAGTTTGAACAGGGTCCCCTTTTCGGTGTGGTCTGGACAGGCTGGATAGCCGGGGGCCGGGCGGATGCCCCGGTATTTTTCGTCGATCAAGGCCCGATTGTCGAATTCTTCACCGGCCGCATATCCCCAAAACTCCCTCCGCACGCGGGCATGCAGATGTTCGGCAAAGGCTTCGGCCAAGCGGTCGGCCAGGGCTTTGGCCATGATGGACTGGTAATCGTCGTGCTGCTCTTCGAATTGCCGGACCAGGGCGTCCAGGCCGATGCCGGTGGTCACGGAAAATGCGCCAAGATAATCGGGAGGACCCGATTTTCTTGGCGAAACGTAGTCTGCCAGGGCCAGGTTTGGCCGGCCGGGGGGTTTCTCCATCTGCTGGCGTAGGGTGTGGACGACAGCCAGTGTTTCTACCCGGTCCTCACCGATGTATAAGGTGATGTCATCGCCAGAAGCGTTATCACCGACGCGGTGGGCCGGGAAAAAACCGACCACGCCACGAGCGGTGATCCACTTCTCCTTGACGATGAGGGACAGGAGGTCCTGAGCATCGGCGAAAAGGTTTCTGGCTGGTTCGCCGACGACTGGATCATCCAATATCTCTGGGAAGCGGCCGCTCAGCTCCCAGGTCTTGAAGAAGGGCGACCAGTCGATGAAGCGGCTGATGAGGGACAGGTCGTAGTCGTCGAATACCTTCAAGCCGGTAAAAGTCGGGACAGGCGGCTGGTATTGGGTCCAGTCGATTTTTAAGCGTTGTTTGCGGGCTTCTGAGAGAGGATGCAGCCTCCGGTTTGCCCGCTGTTTGGTATGGCTCTTCCGGATATTGGCGTATTCGACGGCGATCTCGGCGGCGTAATCCTCCCGGTTTTCGTCGTTGAGGAGGTTGGAGACCACGCCGACGGCGCGCGAGGCATCGGTGACATAGATCACCGGACCCCTGGTGTAATTTGGTTCGATCTTCACCGCCGTATGCACTTTTGAGGTCGTGGCTCCACCGATGAGCAGGGGTAGATCGATCCCCTCCCGCTCCATCTCGGCGGCTACATGGCGCATCTCTTCCAGGGAAGGGGTGATCAAGCCGCTTAGACCGATGATGTCCACTTCATGAATCCTGGCTTCTTCTAGCAGCCTGCTGACGGGCACCATGACGCCTAGATCGATTACTTCATAGTTATTGCAGCCCAGGATCACGCCGACGATGTTTTTGCCAATGTCGTGGACATCTCCCTTCACCGTGGCCATTAGAATCTTTCCCTTGGCGCTCACGCCGCCTGCGGCCGATTCGGCTTCCAGGAAGGGGACGAGATAGGCGACCGCTTGTTTCATGACCCGAGCGCTTTTAACCACCTGGGGTAGGAACATCTTTCCCGAACCGAACAGATCACCAACTGTGTTCATGCCGTCCATCAGAGGTCCTTCGATGACCTTGATGGTCTGGTCGAATTGGCCCCGCACCTCTTCGGTGTCTTGGACAATGTAATCGTCGATGCCATGGATGAGGGCGTGGATAAGTCGATCTTCAACGGGGTCCTCTCGCCAGGCCAGCGCTTTCTCAGGGCGTTGGCTTTCTCCTTTCACCGTTTCGGCATAATTCACTAATCTCTCGGTAGCGTCCTGGCGACGGTTGAAGAGAACGTCCTCAACGCGCTCCAACAAGTCCGGCTCCACCTCTTCATAGACGGCGAGCTGGCCGGCGTTGACGATGCCCATATCCATCCCGGCCTTGATGGCTTGATATAGGAAGGCTGAGTGGATCGCTTCTCTGACGGTATCGTTTCCCCGGAAAGAGAAGGAGACGTTGCTCACACCACCGCTTACCAGGGCGTGGGGCAGTGTTTTTTTTATCTGCCGGGCAGCCTCGATATAGGCCAGACCGTAGCCATTATGTTCCTCGATCCCGGTGGCGACGGCGAAGATATTGGGGTCGAAGATGATGTCTTCTGGGGGAAAGCCGACTTCTTCGGTCAAAATAGCGTAGGCGCGCTGGCAAATGGCCACCTTGCGTTCGGCGGTGTCGGCTTGTCCCTCTTCGTCGAAGGCCATGACGATGACGGCCGCGCCATAACGGCGAGCGAGACCCGCCTGGTGGATGAAGGCTTCTTCTCCTTCCTTTAGACTGATGGAGTTGACGACCGATCTTCCCTGGGTGCACTTCAATCCGGCTTCGATGACGGACCAGCGTGAAGAGTCGATCACCACCGGCACCCGGGCGATATCCGGCTCAGTGGCGATGAGATTTAGGAACTTGACCATGGCTGCTTCGGCGTCGAGCATGCCCTCATCCATGTTGACGTCGATCATTTGAGCCCCGTTCTCCACCTGCTGGCGGGCCACTTTAACGGCAGCTTCGTAATCGTCGTTGAGGATGAGCCGGGCAAAGCGACGCGAACCGGTTACGTTTGTCCTCTCGCCGATATTGACGAAACTTCGCTCTGGGGTGAGATTTAAGGGTTCCAATCCGCTCAGGCGAGAAAAACGAGGAATCTCGGGGATCGCTCGTGGTGGAAGAGATTTAACGGCTTCGGCGAAGTGGCGGATGTAAGTAGGCGTGGTGCCGCAGCAGCCGCCGACGATGTTTACGTAGCCGCTCTGAGCATAATCTCCCAACACTTCGCGCATGTATTCTGGCGTGTCGTCAAAGTCGCCGAATTCGTTGGGTAGACCGGCGTTGGGATAGATGCTGACATAGCAGTTGGCTAACCTGGAGAGTTCGCCAATGTACTCGCGGAAAGCGCCGGCGCCGAGGGCGCAGTTGAGGCCGACGATGAGGGGTTCCGCATGGCGGATCGAGTTCCAGAAGGCTTCTGTGGTTTGTCCCGAAAGGGTTCGGCCGCTGGCGTCGGTAATAGTACCCGAAATCATTAGGGGGACCCGGGACCCCCGTTCCTCGAACAAGGACAGAATGGCGAAAATGGCCGCCTTGGCATTGAGGGTGTCAAAGATGGTTTCTACAAGCAGCAGATCGACGCCACCGTCCAGAAGTCCTCGAACAGCCGTGCCGTAGGCCTCGACCAGTTCATCGAAAGTAACGTTTCGCAGGCTGGGATCGTTGACGTCGGGGGAGAGCGACGCGGTCCGGTTCGTCGGTCCCAGGGCCCCTGCTACAAATTTGGGATGGGAGGACCCAGCGCCGTGGCTGATAAACTCATCGCGGGCTTGACAGGCTAAGCGGGCGGCCTGCAGATTCATCTCGTAGGCTAAATCTTGCAGCCCATAGTCTGATTGAGAAATAGCCGTTGCGCTGAAGGTATTGGTTTCGATGATGTCGGAGCCGGCGTCCAGGTAGGCTGAATGGATGGCCCGGACAATATCAGGTTGGGTGAGGTTTAACAGGTCATTATTCCCCTGCAGGTCGATGGGATGATCTGCAAATCGATCGCCGCGGAAACCGGCTTCGTCCAGCCGGTAGCTCTGGAACATGGTGCCCATGGCCCCATCGAGGACGAGAATTCGACGCTTTAGCTGTTCTACCAGTAGTTCTGTACGGTTCATACGATTTTCTATCGGCTTACGGCTAGTATTCAATCACCAGTCGCCAACCACAAACAAAAAACCTCTCCGGAAGAGAGGTTTGGGTCGTCAAGGCGTAATATCCCTCATCTTCCAAAGGCCTGGTCTACTGCCGGGGCCTCTGACGGAATTGGCACCTGCTGCCATAGGGCAGTGGCTGCCGAGGTTTCAACGGGCCGGTCCCTCCACCTCTCTTGATGTGGCAATGTTTTCAAATCAGATCACATGCATGCCAAGTCTACCACCGCAACGAAACTCCGCCCACAATCAACGATTTCGGCCGAATCTAGGTGAAAAGGGACTCGGATCGCTCCCTGGCTCGACTATTGGAAGGACAAGCTGATGGGGAGATGAGAAGGTTTATACGAACCGGCAACGCCTATTTATAGTACACATTTATGTATGCAAGATAAGTAATTATCGGTTATTATCTACTATAGATAAGTGTGTTTGGAGCTTAAAATAGATTTCGGAGGGAAGTACTGTGAATAAGCAAAACAATAAGAATTGGGCGCCTTTGCGCGCCATTACTCGTAAACCAGTCCTGGTTTTAGCTTTACTGCTCCTTTGTGTTGCCGTAATTTCGGCGGCGGTTCAGGCGGACGAGGTTGATAATGAAGACAAACGACCGGATTTGACTGGGCCGGTGGTCGTGTCGGAGACCCGAGGACCAGAGGGCACGAATGTGGTGGTTACGATCCCGGTCGCCCAGGACGCGTTCCTATCCTCGGCCAACCCGTCCACGGCCTATGGCCTTTGGACGACCTTGAGGCTTGGATACGATCAAACCACTTTCCATGCCCTGCGTTTTCTTCTGCAGTGGAATATGAGCAGCATCCCGCCTAATGCAATCATCAACAACGCGACGGCCTCTATTTACCAGACCTCGGTCATCCCATCGGGTGACGTCTTGGCCGTCCAAGGGCAGTATGTGACCGCGCCATGGAATGAAAGTTCGGTAACCTGGAACAACGCCAACTACCTGGGAGGCGATATCACCCAGGTAGGAGATGTCAACGCGAATCTTGGATGGAAATCGGTAAACGTCACCGATATAGTTCGCACCTGGTA
>DASRZI010000210.1:0-5277 GCA_035686605.1 Candidatus Zixiibacteriota bacterium | reverse complement strand
TCAGGAGAAGAGACACGGATGGATTATCCGTCTCCTCCATGAGGATGTTCATAAACTGCTCGGAACCCGTATACCACGATAGTCACACTGTCTTTCTAGAACGTTTTAGGGATCAGGGTCTGAAAGAGAGCATGCTGGCTGTGAGCTACGCCATGGCAGAAAACACCTTCGGCGTCACACAAACATTCCTGGGACAAATACCTAGACTTGACATAATTAATCACAATATCCTGGAACAATCTCAACTAGCCAGGCCAGAGATGCCAGAGCATCCTGAAGCGGAAATCAGAGTATCCTGTGGTCCGCCAATCGCGGGAACAGGAGTAAAGGTAATCGGGAAGAATGGTGAAGCGCTCTCCGAAAGAAGGGTGGGCGAATTGGCTATCCGGAGCAATTGCATGCTCAGCGGATACCATCAGCGCCCCGATCTTGAACCGTTCAAAGACGGTTGGTATATGACTGGAGACATCGGCTATATGGTTGGAGGTGAGGTTTTTATCGTCGGACGGTCCAAAGATATGATTATCAACGCGGGCAAGAATTTATACCCGCAAGATATCGAAGTTATTGTCAACAAGGTTTCAGGCATCCGCGCCGGGCGCGTGGTCGTCTTTGGCGTCCCGGACGAACGCGAAGGAACGGAACTTGTCGCCGTTATTGCCGAAGTGTCGACCGAAGATGAGAAGGAGAAAAAGGAGATTGCCACAGCGATTCGACAGAGCATCGTTTCGCAAAGCATGGTCACAGCATCCTTCGTCAAGCTGGTCGGTCCGAAATGGCTGATAAAGACCTCCAGTGGCAAGATGGCCAGGTCTGCCAATCGAGAAAAATGGCTGCGTGAAACCGCTGAAGACAATTAACCTGAACCACTAGATGCAAGTGCGCACGAGCAAACGATCATGCTGTGTGCGCCAACTGCGAATTGAAACATATACAAGCGAACCGTCGTAAAGGCTCTTGACTGTTAATGCAGTAATGTTCGGGAGACTCACACGCCAATAGCGAGCTTCCAGTTCGTGTTTACGGTGATGTTGCCACGGAGTCATGCGGGCAATAAATGTCCTTTTGCAGGATAATCAGGATCAGCAGTTGCGATCATGCCTCAGGTCGCGTGGGCGATTCAGATAGTCGAATTGGTTTGAAGACAAGTTGCCGAGTCGCTTCAACCGACACCAGAACATAGATCCGATCAACAGCTCGCCGGCTCCAAGACAGTCATAGGCTACAGGAGTAGTAATATGAATGATTTCGCCATTCGCGTTGAGGGACTTTCCCGCTCCTTCGGGGAACTAAAAGCAGTAAACGACGTATCCTTTACGACTGAAAGAGCGGAGATCTTCAGTTTGTTGGGACCAAATGGGGCGGGCAAGAGTACAATCATATCCATGCTCGCATGTCTTTTGCAACCTGATGCAGGAGATGCCTGGGTTATGGGTCATTCAGTTACCGAGGATCCTCAGGCGGTGAAGGCTTCCATCGGCGTCGTTCCCCAAGAAATCGCTCTGTATGAAGACCTCTCAGCGCGCGAGAACCTCGTCTTCTGGGGCAAGATGTATAGCATGCGGGGAGCCCCATTAATGAAACGCGTTGCCGAGGTTCTGGAAATCGTAGGTTTGACCGAGAGGCAGAAGGAGCGAGTTGGAAAGTATTCCGGCGGGATGAAGCGGAGGGTTAATATAGCCATCGCTCTGCTCCACAAACCACCGCTCATCATCATGGATGAACCGACCGTTGGCATTGATCCCCAAAGCAGACGGCACATCCTCGACGAGATCAAAGAACTCAACCGAGAAGGCGCTACCATACTCTATACTACCCATTACATGGAAGAGGCCCAGGAGCTCTCGGACAATATAGCTATCATGGACCAGGGAAAACTGATTGCTTCTGGAAGCCACGAGGAATTGGTCAAAATAGTTGGCGAACAGGATCGAATAGACCTGCAGTTAAGCCGTGAACCAGGTTCTGTATTGGAAACCTGGCGGGATATCGAAGGCATCGACCAGGTATCGGCAACAGATTCATCAGCCTGCTTGTTAGTCGATGACAGCAACAAGGTGCTGCCACGGGTGTTCGAAGTTGCCAATAGTGCCGATCTCCGCATCATCTCGGTAGAGATTCAGGAACCAAATCTCGAGACCGTATTTCTCCATCTGACCGGACGAGAACTACGCGACTAAGAATTATGTCAAGTAAACCCTATCCACCGCCGCAATTGGGCGATATGAGACAACAACAGCTATCTATGGAGCAGATCTTTCTCTGCATTGAACTACATTGAGAGTCACATATCTGTTGGAAGAGCCTGTGATTGAGTGCGAACGATGAAATTACTAGACGTGACGTTCAAGGATTTGATACAAGCGAGCCGGAATCGGACGATATTCTTTTTCATGTTTGTCGTTCCGATAGGTATATCATTGCTTTTCTTGCTCATGTTTGGCGGAGCGAACGATGAGGGATTTCAGTTACCAACCATCGACGTTGTCATTGTCAACCTGGATGAGGGACAGCTGCCAAGCCAATCTGCTCCTTCCTTAGACCTTGATCTCGGGGAGCCAGGCGACGCCTCCTCATTCGAACTAGCTGGATCCATGGGCGACATACTGGTCGAGATATTGCAGTCGGAGATATTTGCTGACCTGATGAAGGTGATCGAAGCGGACAGCCTGGAAAGCGCCAAAGCAGATGTTGACGAACAGAAAGCAGGCGTCGCCATCATTCTGCCCGCTAATTTCACTGATTCGTTGGTTCAACCGGGAGGGACCTCTGCTGTTGAACTGTATAAGGATCCGACGTTGACCATTTCACCGCTCATCGTCGAAGCCATCGTAACTCAGATTCTCGACAACTTTGATTCGACAAAGATTGGGATGGAAGTAACCATGAGACAGCTGGCGACGGCCGGCATCTTTCTTGATGAGACGCTTATTCAGGATATCGTTCTGAGATTTACCCCCGACTTCTCCGGGCAAAACCAGTCTGGTGATGGCGGCGAAGTCATCCTGGTCACGGTTCAACCTCCACCGGGCGCAGATGAGGAAACGAATCTTGTGACTGAGATCGTCGGTATGATCCTGGGTGGCATGATGATTTTCTTCGCCTTTTTCACCGCGGCCGCCTCCATGGAGACTATTCTTGTCGAAGAAGAACGCGGAACATTGGCCCGCCTTTTCACGACTCCGACAAATCATCGTCTGATCTTAGGGGGAAAAGGGTTGTCAGGGATTTTGACAGTGATTATCCAGATCACAGTTCTGATGACTTTTGGCGCCCTGGCATTGAAGATCTATTGGGGTGCTCCCGCATCCGTATTCCTGGCAGCGCTAGGAATTATCCTGGTTGCTGCGGCTACTGGGTTGTTCCTGGTGTCTTTGATGCAAAACACCCGTCAAGGCGGTGTCATTTTTGGCGGTGCTCTAACCATGACCGGTATGCTCGGCCTAGTACCGGTATTCACCTCTGGCAATCCAAGCCAGCCGGAAGCCCTTGAAATTGTTTCACTGCTCGTCCCCCAGGGATGGGCGATGCGAGGCCTTAGCCTGTCCATGGATGGGGCAACGGTCCAAGAGATGCTGCCCTTGTTTGGAGGAATTTTACTCTGGGCCATCGTACTGTCCTTTATAGGCCAACATCGCCTTCGAAAAAGATTCGCCTAGATTTGAACAGATGGTGAAGATGAAGATACGACAACTCCCCGCGATTGGCAGCGTTCCCGGTTTCTGGAGGAAGCATGAGGATCATTGATCTGGCTTTGAAGGATCTGCTTCAGGTTGTACGAGATTGGCGGGCGGCGGTATTCATCATCGTCATGCCAATCGGCTTCACCATCATGTTCGGTTTTGCATTCGGCGGATTCGGCGATGGCGAACCTGAAGATTCGCGTCTTCCCGTCGGCCTGATAGACCAGGATCAAGGCTCACTCACTCCTGAACTTCAATCCATCTTGGAGAGCTCAAAGGTTATCAAGGTCGAAGTCCTCGATCTGGAAATCAACGAAGCGGGCGAACTGGTTGCCGATGACGAGCTAGCCGCAGTTGTCATCATTCCGCAGAACTACAGCGAGCATTTTAGAACCGGTGAGGGGATTCCACTCGACCTCATCGCCGACTTGGGCACGAATGCTGGCATGACCATTCAGGGCGAGGTTCAATCAGCGGCCGCTAGGTTAAACAGCGCCGTTCGAACTGCTGTTGTGAGCAGCGATTTTTATGACCAGGAGTCGGGATTCACAAATGATCTTGATCGCCAGGAGTATTTTGACGACGCGTTGCAGGACACAATAGCCGCCTGGGAAAATCCGCCAATAAGCATAACCACTTCCAATAGTACAACTGCATCTGAAGAGCAAGATGGGGTTGTAGAATCCGAAAACGCCTATTCGCAATCTTCGCCCGGGATGATGGCCCAATTCGCCATCGCAGGTCTGATGGGGGCGTCGGCCATTGTTGTGATCGAGCGAAAGAACCGGGCGATGCGACGGTTGTTGACCACATCCATATCCAGGACCGAGATTCTGCTTGGCCATTACCTGGCCATGTTCGTCATGATCTTTGTCCAAATAATTGTACTCGTCGTGTTCGGCCAGTTGCTGCTGAGACTGAGCTATGCGGACCATCCAGCTGCTACCTTGCTGTTGGCAGCTGCGACAGCTCTCTTCGCCGCAAGTCTCGGACTGTTCATTGGCGCCGTGGCCAAGACTGAAGAGCAGGTAATCGTCTTCGCCATGATTCCAATGTTCGTCCTTTCTGGTTTAGGTGGGGCTTGGGTGCCATTGGAGATCATGCCCGATGGCTTTCAGCAAATCGCCCGCGTGACTCCATTGGCATTTGTCGTGGAAGGATTTCAGGACATTATCATTCGAGACCTTGGACTGGAAGCTGTTCTCTTGAACATAGCCGTCCACCTCGCCTATTCTCTGGTGTTTTTTGCCCTCGCTGCCTGGAGATTCCGATACGAATAATCCAGCAGCGGCCTGCGTAGCTCCTAAGCCGGCAGCTAAGTGAGACATTAATCACGGACCTCAGCAATTAGCTCATCGGTCGCGTATCATTCTTGAAGGTGGCAGGTTCGTTCTTTGCCCTCGTATAATCGGGTTGGTTTTTGAAAATGGTCCTGGCTAACAAGAGACATGCTCTGGGCGTGAGAAGATGACCATAACTGTTCGAGGTGCTCGCGAACATAACCTTCAGAACATCGACGTCGATATCGGCCCAGGACTGACTGTCGTAACCGGCGTTTCTGGTTCTGGAAAGACTTCACTCGTTTTTGATACGC